>QIAJ01000173.1 GCA_003225495.1 Acidobacteriota bacterium | reverse complement strand
GCTTTTCCGCATGGCGGAACGTAGCACACCGGATCCTAGTTCGAGTCGAGCCCCCGTTCATTCTGCATTGGTTCAAAAATCGGTGACCACCAGCACCAACCTAGCAGGCCGGCTTTTCGTCTTTGATGCTAGGAAAGAGTTCGCCGATGCGCAAGAGGAAAAGCACAAATAGTTGGCAGGAAGTTTGCAACGGGTTGCCGATGGCAGGTTACGAACAACGTCAGCCGGTGCGGCGGCCATCTTGCAAAACTTCATCGAGCGCGCTCTCGAGTTTGCTCGTGCGCTGCCGCACCTCCGGAGGTGTGGTAGCCAACCGGCGCTTCAGCAGATGATATTCGTCGGCAATATTGAGTGCAGCCAGCACGGCGAGCCGCACCGAATCCACAGTCGCCGTCTGCTCTGACACCGCGCGCATCTTCATGTCCACGTATTCGGCAAGTTTCAGGATGTAATCTCCATCCGAGCCCCGCAGGTTGTAGATCTGGTCGAAGATTTCAACCCGCACGCTTCCGTTCGCTGGATCCTTGGTCGGTGGTTGTTTGGTCGCCGTTGCTCCTGTGCCATGCTTTCCATCTGGGTCAGCATTTTCTCGACCCGTCCGCGGATTTCTTCGCGCTCTTTGCGCAGCTTTACCAGTTCGCGGCGCATCGATTCGTTCTCTTCCTCGCGCTCTTCGAGTTGCTCCCGAATGCGCTTTACGTCGCGCTCGGCGACGCTCCGGGCTTCTTTGGCGGCCTTGTATAACTCAATGGTGCGATAAACTTTCTCTTCCAGCGCTTGAAAATCTTCGGCGGGAACCTCGGCAGATACCTCTTCCACAACCTTCAGGGACATGACCAACTCACTTTCAACGGAAGTGTTTCAGCTTTGAGGCGAAGTATATCCCAGTTTGCTGTGGAAGATGCCGCTAGTTTTTGCCCTTCTTGAATATTCTGGTACTACCTCCGCTTGCCGCTTCTGCCGCCGCATTTGAGACGTGGCAAGTCGCGTCTCTAATCAAGCGTCTTTACCGGGCCCGAAGTTTTTCCAGCCGCCGCTCCGCCTCATCAAGTGTCTCAGGCTTCTTGCAGAAAGCGAAACGTACCTGTTGGGAGCCGTCTTTTGGATGCTTGTAGAAACTCGATCCCGGCACGCACGCAATGCCGATCTCCTTCACCAGGTAAGCTGCGAACTCAACATCATTCGGGAAGTTAAACGCGCTGATGTCGGTCATCACGTAGTATGCGCCCCGCGGCCGGTAGCAGCGGAACCCGGCCTTTTCAAGCGCTGGAAGCAGCTGGTCGCGTCCCTTCCGGTATCGTTCGGCAAGTTGCTGATAGTAGCTGGGCGGAAGACTGAGCGCGGCCGCTCCCGCCTCCTGGAGAGGCGCAGGTGCTCCAACCGTCAGGAAATCGTGCACTTTCCGAATCGCATTCGTGATATTCGGCGGCGCTACCGCCCATCCCACGCGCCATCCAGTAACGCTGTAGCTCTTCGAAAGCCCGTTGATAGTTATGGTTCGCTCCCGCATTCCTTCCAGGCTGGCGATGGAAATATGTTGTGCACCGTCATACAGAATGTGATCGTAGATTTCGTCCGTGATGGCCAGTACGTTGAATTCCACACACAAGTCGCGGATCAGTTCGAGCTCTTTCCGCGTGAACACTTTCCCCGTGGGATTGTTCGGTGTGTTGAGGATGATCGCCTTGGTGTGATGCTGGAACGCGTCGCGCAATTCCTGCTCGTCGAAAGTCCAGTCGCTCCCGGCATCCTGAGGCGGTCGCAGACTGACGAACCGCGGCTTCGCCCCGCTGATGATCGCGTCCGGCCCGTAGTTCTCGTAAAAGGGCTCGAAGACTACGACCTCGTCTCCCTTGTTGCACACGGCCAGCAGCGTTGCGACGATGGTCTCGGTCGATCCGCAGCACACGACGATTTCTTTTTCAGGATCGATGCTCAGGCCGCGCCACTCCTGCATCTGCCGCGCGATGGCATTGCGCAGATTCTTCGCTCCCCAGGTGATGGCATACTGATTGACGTCGGCGGCAATCGCATCTTGAGCAGCCTTCTTGATCTCAGCCGGAGCAGCAAAATCCGGAAAGCCCTGCGAAAGATTCACAGCGCCATACTGGTTTGCCTGACGCGTCATCTCGCGGATCACGGACTCGGTGAAATGCTCGACCTTTTCGGAGAGAAAGTGTTTGGGGAGAGTCGAAACGTGTGCCATGGAGAGTAAGGCTAGCACACTGATTACTATCGGAAAATCCAAACAGCAGCGATTGCAACTACTACCGCCGCAACCAGAAATATAATCCACTCAGCTCTATCTTCGGGAATCAGATCCCAGTCCGAATTGCCTCTCATTGCACACCAGAAACTACGAGCTTATATAAGCGTACATGCTGATAGCAAGATGCAGGTCATTGTAAATGACCATTATGCTGACCATGGTACAATTAGAGGACCATTTGAAAGGGAATCAATGGAAGAAGTCGCCATTTCCGAATTCAAAGCCAAATGCCTCGCCTTGCTCGAACGGGTTCGTTCGACCAAGAAACCGATCCGGGTGACACGATTTGGCAAACCGGTGGCAGAAGTCATTCCTCCAACATCAGTTCAGGAGCGCGGTTCCTGGATCGGATCGATGAAACACTCTCTCAAGATCACAGGCGACATTATTTCTCCCGCGAACGATGCGGACGAATGGGAGGTTCTTCGCGATTGAAGCTCCTCCTCGATACCCATATCTGGCTGTGGACCCTGCAGGACCCGAAGCGTCTGGGGCGGAGAGTGTTACAGCACCTCAAAGATGATGCTAATGAGCTATGGCTCTCGCCCATCAGCACATGGGAGGCGCTGACCTTGCACTTCAAGGGAAGAATCGAGATCGAGGAAGACTTGAACGGCTGGGTGGAACGGGCCACCGCCGGGACTCACGAAGCACCGCTTACACACGAGATCGCCCTGGTAGCTAGGCAGTTGTCCATGCACCAGGACCCCGCCGATCGTATCCTTGCGGCCACTGCAGAAGTATTAGACCTGACGCTGGTTACGGCCGACGAACGATTACTGGGGCTGGGAACGATCCGAACGCTCGCGAACCGTTAGAAGGCCGTTTCCGATGGGAAAATGGGCGCGCGGCAAACTCTTACAAGAAGGGGTCAGGCCCTCTGCACGCCGCCGAGTCCTTCCAACGCCTTGCTGATCTGTCCACTCCACTGCGCAACTTCGTCTTCCCGCAGAGTTCTCTCCCCAGACTGAAACTTGGCCCGCAGCAGAATGGAATACTTTCCCGCGCCAACCTTGTCGCCCCGGAAAATTTCCATCGGAACGAAGCTGCGCAATTCGGGAATGCCCAATCCCAAAACGCTCTGGCGAATCGCCTCGAACACCACGGTGTCATCGAAGACGAACGAAAAGTCGCGCTCCACGGCGGGAAAACGCGGCAGGGCCTCATAACGTACTTGTCGCAAGTCGTGCTGGTAAAGGCGGTCGAGAAAAATCTCTCCTGCAAAAACGTCCTGCCGAATTTTGCGCGCCGCAGCCATGTCGGGATGAAGTTGTCCAAACTGCGCGACTGTGGCGCCATCCATGACCACACGCGCCGAACGTCCCGGATGGTAATAGTCGGCGGCTTCTGCGTCGCAGTACAGCGTCCAGGAGGCAAACGGCGCCAGCAGATCTTCCACGTCGCCCTTCACATTGAAGAACGAGAGCGGACGCGCGGGTTGGTGCACGCTGCCTTGCACTGCGCTCCCGGTTGCGCCGATGCACAGCCTCTTCAACTCCACGGTCTTGTCTCCAACCGCCTCGAACACGTTGCCCGCTTCAAAAAGCCTCACGTCCTCTGTGCCGCGATTCAGGTTGTAAGCGAGCATGTTGAGCATGCCCGGCAGCATGGATGTCCGCATGACGGAAGCCTCGTCGCTGATCGGATTGGCGAGCTCAACGGCGGCTGCTGGCGAAAACCGGCGCGCATCTTCTTTCGAGATAAATGTCAGAGAAATGGTTTCGTGGTAGCCGAGCGCGAGCAGGGAAGTACGGAGCTTCGTATCCTTGACGGCATGTGGCTGCTCGACCACTTCTCCGGAATAAGCCGGTAGAGTATTCGCAAACTTGTCGTAACCGTGCAAGCGGGCGATCTCCTCTATCAGGTCAATCTCGCGCTCCACATCCAGACGCCAACTCGGAATCTGCACGAGGTATGCATTCTCGTGGCCCGCCATCAGAACGAATCCGAGACGGGTCAGGATGCGGCTAATTTCCAGGTCGCTGAGTTCTTCCCCGAGGATTCTCTTCACTTCCCGACGATCGAGTTCGATCGGAGCCAGGTCAAGCGTACGGGCGATCACATCGATCACGCCGCCAATGAGCTCTCCGCCACCCGAGTTGAGGATCAATTCGGCGACACGGTTGGTCGAAGGCACCGTCGATGCAAAATCCGCGCCACGCTCGAAACGGTGAGACGCGTCGGTATGAATGCCATGACGCTTGGACATGCGCCGGACGGTGACCGGGTCCCACCACGCCGATTCGATGAGGATGTTCCGCGTCTTGTCGGTGATCATGGTGTCGTATCCGCCCATCACTCCAGCGAGCCCGACTGGTTTCTTCGCGTCGGCTACAACGAGATCTTCGGTCGTGAGTTTGCGGTCGATGCCGTCGAGCGTTTTCAGAGTCTCGCCAACCCGGGCCTTGCGGATGACCAGTTTGCGTCCTTCAAGCAGATCGAGATCGAAAACGTGCGTCGGCTTACCGCTCTCCCAGAGAACGTAGTTCGTTGCATCGACGGCGTTGCTGATGGGGCGCTGATCGAGCAGTGCAAGGCGACTTGCGATCTTGGAGGGCGAAGCCTTGACGGCTGCGCCGCGAATCTCCTGTGCCGTGAAACGCGGACACAACTCAGGCTCTCGAATCTCAATCGTGACGTCTGACTTTCCCTGAGGGACCGGCAGTTTCGGTTCAATCGGCCGCAGTTGCAGATCATAGAGAGCCGAAATCTCCCGCGCCACGCCATAGTGATTCATAGCATCGGGACGGTTAGTCGTGATCTCCATCTCGAATACAGTGTTGTCGCCTTCGCCAGATATGCTCTCGACCGCGATGCCGGCCAGAGTCAGCTCGTCCGCAAGACGGCGGTAGTCGACTTTGAAGTCGACGAAGTCGCGAAGCCAATGGGGGGAGAGTTTCATTTCAGCTTTTAGCTTTTAGCTCTTAGCCCCCATTCATGACCTCGGGGAACCAGCTAAGAGCCAAAAGGTAACGGCTAAAGGCTCCTACGCAAACTGCTCCAGAAACCGCACATCGCCATTGAAAAACAGCTGAATGTCATCCACCCCGTACTTCAAAATTGCAATGCGCTCCACACCCATGCCAAATGCAAAGCCCGAGACCTTCGCCGGATCGTAGTCAACAAATCCGTATACGTTCGGGTCCACCATCCCGCACCCGAGCAACTCGATCCAACCGCTCGCCTTGCAGTTGCGACAGGGAGCGCCGTCGCGCGTACCCGTGCCTCCACAGAAAATGCAGCTGATCTGCACGTCGGCGCTGGGCTCGGTGAACGGAAAAAATGACGGATAGAACCGCGTCTTCACGCTCGATCCGAACAACGCTTTCATGGCGTGATCCAGCGTCCCCTTGAGGTCGCAGAACGTGATGTTCGTGTCGACGGCCAGTCCTTCAACCTGATGGAAGATCGGCGAGTGCGTGGCGTCGGGAGCGTCGTTGCGGTGTACTTTGCCGGGACACACCACGCGCAGCGGCGGCTTCATCTTTTCCATCGATCGGATCTGCACCGGCGAGGTATGCGTGCGCAAGAGGAGACGATCGCGCTGCGGTTTCGATTCTTGTCCCGTGATGAAGAGCGTGTCCTGTGTGTCGCGCGCCGGATGATTCAGCGGAAAATTCAGCGCCTCGAAATTGTAGTAGTCAGTTTCGATCTCCGGACCTTCTTCGACCGAGTATCCGAGGTTACGGAAGACCCCGACAATCTCGTTCATCGTCTTGATGACCGGATGCTCCGCGCCCAGCGGGCGGCGAATGCCGGGAAGGGTGACATCAACGCGCTCGGCCGCGACTCGGGCAGTGGAAGCGCCGCCCTGAATTCGGCTCTGGGTTGCGTCGACGGTGTGTTCAACCTTAGCCTTAATCTCGTTAACTCGCTGACCGACGTCGCGCTTGGCGTCTTTCGGTGCGGCCTTCAACCAAAGGTCATTGAGCTGAGTCAATATCCCGTTCTTGCGCGCCATCCAGCGATCCCGAAAGACTTTCCAATCGTTCTCGGACGCGACCGCGGCCGACTCTTGGTCTAATGCCGATAGAAGGTCTCGAATCGCGCTGTCGAGCGATGCGACAGAGAAATCAGTCAGTTTGACGAGGGCGTAAGACATTGAATGCTAACTTGAAATTCTCAGAAAACTGTCATCCCGAGCGAAGCGACGGATCCGTAGTATGTACGAAGCCACGAAACTGCTAGTCCCTCGCTACGCTCGGGATGACAGTTCCCCAAAAGTATGTACTGAATGCTGACGGCCGAGTGCTGACAGCTGTTCTACGCAGCGCGCGCCTGTTTCGCCTGCTCCGCCAGACTCGCAAATCCTGCTGGATCGCTCACCGCCAACTCGGCAAGAATCTTGCGGTCCAGTTCCACGCCGGCCAATTTGAGCCCGCTGATGAACTGGTTGTAGTTCAATCCATTCAGGCGGGCGGCGGCGCCGATGCGCACGATCCAGATGGAGCGGTACTGGCGCTTCTTCTGTTTGCGTCCGGAATAGGCAAACTTCAGACCGCGATCGACGGCTTCCTTCGCCGCGCGGTAGAGCTTGGATTTAGTTAGGAAATATCCACTGGCGCGATCAAGTATCTTCTTGCGCTTGGCGCGGCGTTTGGTTCCGCGTTTTACACGAGGCATTGTTATTCTCCTGTTTTTTTGTGTAGCCCGGGCGCCCTCGCCCGTGCGATCTGGCGGCTGGAGGTAAGGAGACTTCTACCCAAAGGGATTTCTGAAGTCTGACCTCTTCACACGCCGCTGCGGTTCGTTCCCGATCCGCAGACTTGGTTGTAGACAAGCGCTGTCGCCCGTCGCTTACATGTACGGGATCATGCGTGCCGCTTTTTTGTAATCGCCGTCGCTTACCAAAGTGGCCTTGCCAAGATGTTTCTTGCGCTTCTTCGCTTTGGAGCTCAGGATATGTCGCAAACCGCTCTTATGGCGCTTGATCTTGCCGGTAGCCGTTTTTTTGAAACGCTTGGCAGCGCCTTTGTGTGTTTTTAGTTAGGCATTGAAATCAGTTCCCAGTTCTCGGTTCCCAGTTCTCAGTGGCGGAGATTCGCTCTTGAGGAGATAACCGGTTATTTCGCAATCGGCACCCAACAGGTTTTCCTGATGGCTGAGTGCTGACGGCTGAATCCCGTCTTACGCTGTCTGCGCCCCGCCCTGTGCTGGCGGTCGCGGCGGCGCGGGCTTCGGAGGCGCTGGTCTTTCCTTGGCTCCGCCGGCATCTTTCTTCGGCGCCAGGATCAGATGCAGGGTGTTGCCTTCCTGCCGCGGTCGAAATTCCACCAATCCCTTGTGCTCGACGTCCTTAATGAGTCGCTCCAGAATCCCGCGGCCCAGGCTCTGTCGGGTCATTTCGCGTCCGCGGAAGAAGATGGTTGCTTTGACCTTGTCGCCTTCGTCCAGGAAACGCAGCACGTGATTCTTTTTGGTGTCGTAGTCGTGATCGTCCACGTTGATACGAAACTTCACTTCTTTGACCGTAATGGTCTTCTGTTTCTTCTTGGCCTCGCGCTCGCGTTTTTCGTTCTGGTACAGGAATTTCCCGTAGTCCATGATGCGGCAAACCGGAGGTTGCGCGGTCGGGGAAATCTCCACCAGGTCCAGGTTTTTCTCGCGGGCCATCTTGAGCGCTTCGAAGGGAGGCATGATGCCAATCTGTTCTCCCTCGTCACCAATCACGCGTACTTCGCGTGCACGGATGCGCTCATTCATGCGGATAAAGCGTTTATCGATACTGTCCTCCGTCGTTCAATCTGAACGGAAATATGCTTGAAAAGTATAACACGCGTCGCCGGAAGCAGTTGCAGACCCTAGAATCAAAAGCCTTTGAGCGCAAAGGGCGGCGCGCACAAAACTTCCGCGGAATTAATTGCCGCGTGCTTCTCAGCGGCACTTGTAAACAATGCGGCTACCATCGTGCGGCAGATGCGCCTTGATTGCGTGTATGCCACGCGGATCCATCGCATGTTCGCCGAGACCCGACCTAATTGCACGTCCGCCGTTCCAAACAAACGCACAACATCCGGCTCCGAGCCGACATCGGCTTGCACTGCGATGGCGCGTCCGCCAGCACTCTCAATCGCCCGCACGACGCCTTCGGCTTCGCGGCCTCTTTCGAGATATTGACGCACACTGCATAGCCGCGCTGAGCGGCGACAAGGTATGGCCGCGCCGATTCCGCGGCTGCCGCCAGTGACAATCAAAATTTTCGATGGATCGCTCGGTTGTCGTTCCTGCGCCTCGACCATCACGCAACAGCAACTCTGGAGAAGCGCAGCTGACGATAGAGCCGGAGATAATCGTCCACCATACGGCGGGCGCTGAAACGTTCGCGGGCACGATTGTAAGCGCGCGTTCCATACAGGCGCGCCATTTCGCGATCTTTATGTAACTGGCCAAGAATTTCAGTCAAGCTGTCGGCATCATTCCGCTCGAAATACAGAGCGGCATCGCCCCACAGTTCGCGATACACGGGAGTGTCGTTCGCCACCAGCGCGCATCGCGAAAAAGCCGCTTCGATCGACGTCATCCCGACCGGTTCATAGCGCGACGTTGCCGCAAAGATCGTGGACTTGCTATACAGCGTCCGCAGTTGCGACTCCGTCTGCGCGCCCTTCACGGAAATCTCGTGCTCGCCTGTCGAAACCTTTACATCCGCGCGGATCGGTACCGGAGGCGGCGGAATTGGGTGATCGGCGCCCACGATGCACACTGGCATCCCATGCGAATGCTGCGTCAACAGCGCGACTTGCTTCCCTGTATCCCACAGCCGTCCGATGGCGAGCACCGACTCTTCCTTCGTCACAAACGGATTGAAGTAGATCGGATTTCTTCCCGGAGCAACAACGCAGGTTTCGAAGCCATCGCCATAGGCGACCCGCAGCATCTCTTCCATCCAGCGCGAGGTCGTTACTACGGATTCAGCGCGCTCGAGTCCGCGAATGATGGTCTCTCGATACCAGTCCAGCCACGCCGACGAGGCCGGTTCGCGCCCGTGTACAGTGAGCCACCACGTGATGATGTCCCCATGGGCAATGACAACTCGCGGCGTTTCTACCGGCAATGCGCCAAAACTAAGCTGATTCAAATGGAGCAGATCGGGACGAGAATCGTGAATTATGGAGCAGAGATAATCCTGCGCAGCGTGGAAATCCTGCTCGCCCTCCTGCATCCAGTCAAGCCGGAATGCAGTCGGATGATATTCCAATCCGTGCAGACCCTGCATCCAGCCAGTCTGGTGTGGCAGCGGGATCTCTCCGAAGCTCACCAGCACCACTCGCGCGCCTTGCGTCACTAGGCCGGACACAAGTTCCCGGGTATAGGTCCATACCCCACTGAACGTGTCAGTCGTAACCAGAATCCGCACGGAACCCTCGGGTCGCGGGACGGAAACCTTATATCGCCCCAATTACCCATTAGTTTATGGGTGAGTGGTCCCAAGCGCCAAGCTTTTCTTCGAGAAAAGAACGCTTTTTCAGCCGAAATACCGTGATTCGGGGAGTTCCGGCGATACTCCTGGAGAGCAATGCGATCGGTTGTTCAAGGCCCGGCGATCTACCCAGGCTGGAGGGAATTGTCGCCTAAATGGGATTCCAGTTGCGCCCGCAGATTCTTCACCAACTCATGAGTGGATTGCAGCTTTACGAGTGCTGAAGAAGGCATGTCGGGCGCCCCCAGCGCCAGTTCGCACGACAACAGAAGCGCAGTAACAGTCCCATTGAGCTCGCTTCGTAAGGTGTTGACCGCGGCGTTGCGGGCCGTCAGTTCTTCGCGTTTACGCCGTTTTACAGCCGCCCGGACCTCGCGC
>QIAJ01000172.1 GCA_003225495.1 Acidobacteriota bacterium | reverse complement strand
AGCCAGCACTTAGAAGCGTTTTCTATCGTACCGGGGCGGTTCACAACGCCGCCTCGGATTTGATTCGAGGAGTACGGCCAGATCATCGGTTCCGTCACGAACGGCCCGGCTTTCGCGTCGACACGGCACAAGTCGATTCCCGCACTACCAGCTCCGGCTCGACCATTATCCGTCGCGAAGACTTATGAGCAGATGGAGCCGTAATGCTACTCAAAACATTTTCCGCCGCCAGCCGGCCCATGCGGCGCAATGGTTGCCGAACCGTGGTTAAAGCGGGATTTTGGAACGCGGCGCTTTGAATGTCATCGAAGCCAACGACCGAAACATCCTCTGGCACACGGTATCCATTCTCACGGAGAGCGCGTATCGAGCCGATGGCGGAAATATCGTTGAAAGCAAACAGGGCCGTAAAGTCTTCCCTGGTAGCGAGAAGTTTGTGAGTGACCCCATAGCCGACCTCGGGAGACGGCGAATCGCCCTCCAGTTGCACTACTAATTCTGAACGTATCTCCAGTCCGAGGCGCTTGGCGGCTTTGACGATTGCGTTCCAGCGGATCTCGGTGTCGGAGCTGAACGATTGGCCCTTGATAAAGGCGACGCGGCGATGGCCGAGGTGATACAGGTGTTCGAGCGCCAACTCCGCGGCGCGCTCGTGGTCGAGGACGATTTGCGTGATTCCCTTCGACTTCCCCCTCCCGGACACGGAGACCACCGGAATCGAAATCTGCTGGGTCCAGGGAGTATCCACCGCGATCAGGCCCTCCACCGAACGTCTTTGAAGGACCTGCGGGTACTCTTCAATCAAGTCCGGCATGTGGCGATGGCTCGCGACCAGGTAGAAATATCCTTCCTGCAATAACTGATCTTCGATCCCACCCATGACCGCGGACGCATAGCCTTCGCTGACTTCGGGCACGAGCACGCCGATCATGTAGCTGCGCTGCGTGCGGAGAGAGCGGGCCACGAAATTCGGCCGGTAATTAAAGTTGCGGGCGGCGGCGAAGACGCGGTCCTTGGTTTTCTGGGGGATGGAATCGGCTACGGGAGAACCGTTAAGAACCAGCGAGATGGTAGCCGACGAGAGGCCCAGGTAGTCGGCCAGCATACGCTGGCTGACCGGCCCATTCTGTGGGGGCAGAACATGTCGTTTCTCTTTCCGGGCACGCACGCGCGCAGTATACACTCCGGCATTCGGCCTAAATAAGAGTTTGGGTATTGACAAGGCGACAAAATCCATATTTGATACTTGCGACACGTGTTGACTAAACCGGTTTAGTAGAGCCTCTGACTATGCCCTGTTCATGTCTGAGTTGTTTGCTTGCATTGCCGTTTCGCACACCTTCCCAAAGCCTGGATTCATTCCGGAAATTCATTGAATGCGTGCTGCTGGTGTGTCTTGTTATTGTGCCGCCCATCGCCGGAGCGCAAGCGCATCCTACGCCTGCGTCGCTGGGCCGAGCCGGAATTCAGGGAAGCATCGCCGACCCCAGCCTCAGTTCGAAGGTTGAAGCCGTGCTGCAAAAGATGACCCTGGAAGAGAAAGTCGGCCAGTTGGTGCAGTACTCGGCCGGTCAGGCGACGGGGCCCGGAACCGGGCGAACCGACTACAAGGACATGATCGCCAAGGGGCAACTCGGCGCGATGTTTAACATCACGAAGGCGCACGACGCGAATGCCTTCCAGCGGATTGCCGTGGAACAATCTCGGCTATATATTCCGATTCTTTTTGGACTCGATGTCATCCACGGTTTCCGTACGGAATTTCCGATCCCGCTCGGCCTTGCCTCGACGTGGGACCTTGCAATCGTGGAGAAGGCAGCGCGCATTGCCGCGCAGGAAGCGTCGGCAACCGGAATTCGCTGGACATTTTCTCCCATGATAGACATTGCCCGAGACGCGCGCTGGGGCCGGATGGCGGAAGGGGCGGGCGAAGATCCGTTTCTCGGCGCCGCCATTGGAGCCGCATACATTCGCGGATACCAGGGGGCGCGTCTCGATGCGCCCGATAGCATCGCCGCGTGCGCCAAGCACTACGTTGGCTATGGAGCCGCGGAGGGCGGCCGCGATTACAACACCACCGAAATTTCAGAGTCTACGCTTCGGCAGATTTATCTTCCGCCGTTTCGTGCGGCGGTAAACGCCGGAAGCGCGTCGATCATGAGCGCCTTTAATGCACTGAATGGAATTCCGGCGTCGGCAAATGCTTACACGCTGAAACAGATCTTGCGTAAGGAGTGGGGCTTTCAAGGCATCGTTGACAGCGATTGGACATCGGTAGCGGAACTGATTCCACATGGGATCGCCAATGACGGCGAGGCGGCGGCGAGGCGGGCGTTCCTGGCGGGCGTGGATATGGACATGGTCAGCAGTCTCTACCATGATCACCTCGCGCATCTTGTGCAAACGAAGCACGTATCGCAGTCGGACCTCGATGAAGCCGTGCGTCACGTGTTGCGCGTCAAGTTTGCGCTTGGCCTCTTCGAACATCCATACGCAGATGAGACCAAGGAAGAAGCTGCGATGTTACGTCCTGAGAATGTGGAGGTGGCGCGCGCCGCGGCCGAGCGGTCATTGGTACTGCTCAAGAATTCGGCGGGGCCCGCAGGCGCACCGGTGCTTCCTCTGTCGAAAAGCGTCGGTAAAGTTGCGCTGATAGGACCGCTGGCGAACGACTCCGCGAACATGCTCGGGTGCTGGGGAGCCCAAGGCCGCGCCGAAGATGTGACGACCCTTCAGACTGCATTGACGGCGTATCTCGGTAATCAGAATGTGTTCTCATCGAAAGGTACCGGTATCAGCGAAGGCTCGGATCAAGAGATGGCCGATGCAGTGGCAGCCGCGCAGAAATCCGATCTTGTGATTCTCGCCTTGGGCGAGAATGCTCCCGAAATGACTGGAGAAGCGGCTTCCCGCTCGAGGCTGGACCTTCCCGGACGGCAACAGGAATTGCTGGAGAAAGTTGTCGCAACCGGGAAACCGGTGGTCCTCATTCTCTCCAGCGGACGTCCGCTGACGCTACCGTGGGCGTTTGAGCATGTTCCGGCAGTTCTGGCAGCATGGTTTCCCGGCGTGCAGGCAGGGCCGGCCCTGGTGCGAACTCTGTTTGGCGAATCGAACCCCAGTGGCCGGCTGGTTGTCAGCTGGCCACGCAGCGTTGGACAGGAACCGCTCTACTACAATGCGTTGAATACCGGGCGCCCCGCAAACCTACCGGATAGCGATAAGAAATATGTTTCCCGCTACATCGACGAACAGAACGGGCCCCAGTTCCCATTCGGATTCGGGCTGTCTTATACATCAATTCGGTATGGAGCGGTTGAGATCGGTGGTAAGGAATTGAAGGCTTCCGCGCTGAATGCGGGTCTTCATGGAGCTAAAACTTCGGCTGTGACAGTCACGGCCCCAGTTACGAATAGCGGCCAACGAGCGAGCGAAGAAGTTGTCCAGCTTTACATTCGCCTCCAAGGTACAAGCGTGGCGCAGCCGGTGCGGGCTCTGAAGGGGTTTGAGCGGGTGGCACTCGCTCCAGGTGAAACGAAGAACGTGCGTTTTACACTTCCTCCGGACGCCTTCGCAATCTGGAGCGATCAGAACAAGCTTGAGGTCGAACCGGCTCGCGTGACGATCTGGGTAAGTCCCGACTCGGCTCATGGATCTCCCGCTCAACTTGAAATCGTCCCGTAAGATCATTTTTCGCCTATGCCTCGAGAAGATAAGCTCACACGCCGAGAGTGGCTCCGGGCGAGCGCTCTGGCGGGAACCGGACTCTGGCTGGGAAGCAAGGGTTCGGCTGCGAGCTTGCGTGCGGCATCACCTTCGGGCGAAATCAGCGACGATCAATTTCTCGACGAGATCGAGCGCGCCGGCTTTGAATTTTTTTGGCGGGAAGCAAGTTCATCGACCGGACTGGTGAAAGATCGTGCGCAGCTCAACGGGGACAATGGCGCGCGTCCCATCTCCAGCATCGCAGCAACTGGGTTCGGACTGGCCGCCCTGAGCATCGCCCATCGGCGCGGTTACCGCAAAACCAAAGAAATCGTCCAGCGCGTGAAGAATACCCTTCGCTTCCTGTGGCACGACGTGCCGCATGAACATGGCTTCTTCTATCACTTCCTCAACATGAATACCGGCCAGCGGGAATGGAAGAGCGAAATCTCATCGATCGACTCTTCCCTGCTGCTGTGCGGTGTGCTCACCGCGCGGCAACACTTTACGGACACTGAAATTCGCGACCTGGCAACCAAGATTTATGAGCGCGTCGACTGGTCGTGGATGCTAAGTGGTGGCGAAACATTTTCGATGGGCTGGCATCCTGAAGACGGCTTCTTGAGTGCGCGCTGGAACCACTACTGCGAGCTGATGATGATTTACCTGCTGGCGATCGGCTCGCCGACGCATCCGGTATCACCGGAAACGTGGAAGGCGTGGTCGCGTCCGGTGATGAAATATCAGGGACTGGAATACATCTCCGGCAACGATCCTATCTTCACGCATCAGTACTCGCACGCATGGTTCGACTTCCGCGCAAAGCGAGACGCCTACGCCGACTATTTTGCCAATTCGATAACCGCCACGAAAGCGCACAAGCTGTTCTGCCTGTCACTGCATGACCGGTTCAGCGATTACAGCGATGACGTCTGGGGCATCAGCGCTTCTGACAGTCCTAAAGGCTATGTGGCCTGGGGAGGACCTCCGGAACAAGGCAAAATTGACGGGACGATCGTCCCCTGCGCCACTGGCGGCTCGTTGCCATTTCTCTATGACGATTGTACGAAAGTTCTGCGGAACATCCGAGGCCGCTACGGCAACAAGGGCGCGTGGGGTCGCTATGGCTTTGTGGACGCGTTCAACCCTCTCACCAACTGGTACGACACGGACGTAATCGGCATCGATGTCGGCATCACCATGCTGATGGCGGAGAACAAACGGACGGGCTTTGTCTGGGAAACATTTATGAAGAATAGAGAGGCGGAGAGGGCGATGGAGAAGGTAGGGTTTCGTCCGGCTCGCAATTGAGGTGCGAGCCGGACGAAACAAAATTCACCGAATGCTCGTGCAACCGGACTAGAAAACGAACCGTGCCTGCAGTTCGACTACCCTGCCAGCTTGACCATCGATTGATCGTCCGAAGTCTGTCCCGTTGAGAATGTCCGTTGACGAGGTCGCCGGGACTAATGGTTGCAGGTTCAGAATGTTGAAGAGATTGAAGAAAT
>QIAJ01000171.1 GCA_003225495.1 Acidobacteriota bacterium | reverse complement strand
CTGCGCTCTATATGCGCTCTGTTTGCGTGCTCAAAGATCGGTCAAACCATCAACTTGGGTAAGACTTGGGCAAAGAACTCTTAGGTTTTTGGGGGTTCTGCTTGGATCAAAGGAAGCCAACTCTTGCAGAATCAGCAGTTGGGTTTTTAGCCTGCTGAGTTAAGCGCCCAAAAGCAGAAGCTCCATAAATTCTATAACATCACCCCCGACGGTGTCCTAGGCGGTGCACACCATCACAAGAACTGACGCCATGTCCTCAACTTTGAATCTGCGAAGTGTGCTCGAACTCAGTAACAGCGCCAGCGGCTGCCTTATGTCGGGCTACCCAACAGGAAAACGAACGGCTCAAGGTGACGATTTGAACTGGGTCGAGCGTTGAAGGAGTTGGAGAACGAAAAGCGCCAGAGGAGTCCGCTGAGGCGGTCGGCTTAAATCTGGTCGAGCCGCGCACGATTTGGTTCGTGCTTGGTCCGCGCAAGTTCCGCATCCGCAACCGCGATGTCGGGCGTCACGGTCGTTATTTTGACAACCACGGGAGCGCGCCTGGTCTTCGGTTTTGCCAACTTGTCGGCGGCCAGTTTTCGAAGCCTGGCCGTGTGCTCTCGAAGCTCGGCGCGCAATCGATGGATAATCTCAGTCAACTCCTCGCCCTCGCGGGCCGTGACGGCTTGGCGGACCAAGTCTTGAATTCGATCCTCAAGGCGGCGTCTAGGCATAAGGGATTCCCGCAAGAATGCTACTGAAGCCGGGTAGTCCCGTACATAGAGTCATCCCTGTAGGATTCGTTACCTTGCCGCTGTTCGTCGTCCTGTCTCCTGTCCACAAAAAGTGCGCTAGCGGACCGACACGCATTCGAAACAGAGGGAAAATTCTGTTGTCCTGCCCCGAGGGACTTCGATGAGCACTAGCGTCAACTCTCCACTCCCCGACTGGAAAAATCTCTATCAACTTGCAGTGATAGAGCTGGATCCCGCAAAGCTTGCGACGCGAATTAACGAAGCTCGTGCCGTGATCCTTGACCGCATCCAGGAAACTCTGACCACTCCATCCCACTACGCAGAGCGCCAGGAACTGAGTGACGCTCTCAACGGTTTGCGCGTCCTTCATCAGGAGTACGAGCGCCGTGTACAGCAGTATGGCGAGCCACGGAAGAAAATAGGCTGAGATATGGCACAAAAACAAAATCAGCTTGAAAAGGCGATCACGAGGCTCGTGCTGCTCGCGGAAGTCCAGGGAATGACCATCGACGATCTCATCGCGATGATGGAATCGGGCGCTTCGGTGTCAGACATCGTGATCGCGCTCAGCCCTCACCAGCGCTTGTGCGCGTGACCGTTATCTACTCCACAGTGCGAATCGCAACGACACCATTTTAAGATGTACTCGCTACGGTAGAGGATTTGCGCATCTAGCGTGCATGGTTTTCACCGTTGCTGCCTGACTAAACTCAGTGATATCGGGCCGAAGTCTGCTTGCGAACGGTAAGGATGGGCGCGGTCAAAGAGTGACGTGGAATGCCGTCATTGCGCGAATTGCTGGTTCATCTCAGCTAGATACCATTGAGTCGAGTTTGCGCCCCTGCAATGGTTTAGTTCTCCGTAGAGTATGCCGGCCGTGGTGAGTTGACTACAGGTCGAAAGTTGCGCTGAGTGCTAAGATTTCGGGGAATGGCGCCACGCAAGAAAATCAAAAAAGCAATTGCTGTACCGGCCAAGACGGCCCGAACGCGCAAAGTTGATCATCGCGATGGATCGGAACTGGTCATCATCACCGGGATGAGCGGTTCGGGGAAGGCTTCGGCGCTAAAGGCGTTCGAGGATCTCGGCTATTACTGCGTCGATAACCTGCCGGTCGATCTTATTCCACGCTTTGCGGAACTTGCTCTGCAGTCAGGCGAAATTCCCCGCACCGCACTCGTGGTGGATGTGCGCGAAGGGTCACAACTGGAGCGTTTGCCTGCGATTCTGAAATCCATAAAGCAGATGATTCCGACGCGGGTTATTTTCCTGGAGGCAAGCGATGCGTCTCTTTTGCGTCGTTTTAGCGAGACTCGCCGGCCTCATCCGCTGGGTACCGACAGCACAGTGAAAGATTCTCTGACGGCGGAGAGACGGCATCTGCGATCCCTGCGCGCGCTCGCCGACATGGTCATCGACACCTCGAAGTTCAACGTCCACGAACTGCGGGCCCACTTGACTGACCGCTTCAAACAGCATTCAGGAGGTAATCAGTCTATTCTGGTTTCGTGCGTTAGTTTTGGATACCGGCATGGCGTGCCGGATGACGCGGATCTGGTGTTTGATGTGCGTTTTCTTCCGAATCCGCACTTTGTGCCCGAGTTCCGTCCGCTTACGGGCCGGGATCCGAGAGTTGCCAAGTACATCCGATCATTCCCACAGACGCCGGAGTTTATCAACCGGATTTCCGATCTGCTGGTGTATTTGCTGCCGCACTATGTGCGGGAAGGGAAGAGTTATCTGACCATCAGTTTCGGATGCACAGGCGGTCAACATCGCTCGGTGATGATCGCGGAAGATGTGGGCAAGCGACTGCGGAAGGCGACATACAAGGTGAAAGTGACGCATCGGGATATACCGAAGTAAGGCTGGACTATCCTCGTTTTCGGAGTACCACGACCGCCTCGGCCAAGGCCACGATACCGCATGTTGCCTGCGGAATAAAAATTCCATCCACGGGAGTATTGGAATGAACCTGGCAAGGTTGGCGATCGGTCTCACTCTCGTCGTTGGGCTTGCGATCTGCACTTGCAAAGCCCAGGAAATTACGATCGCAGCGGCAGCCGATCTGCAGTCTGTGATGCAAGATGTGTCCGCGCGCTTCCAAAAGGAAACAGGTAAAACTGCCAAGCTGATTTATGGCTCGTCCGGCAATTTCTTCCAGCAGATTCAGAACGGAGCGCCCTTTGACATGTTCTTCTCTGCCAACCTCGAGTTCCCCAAAAAGCTGGAGGCTGCCGGTTTGATTGATCCAGGCAGTTTCTACCAATACGCTACAGGAAAGATTGTGCTGCTGGTTCCGAACGACTCCAAGATCGATGTCAGCTCCGGCCTGCAATCTCTTTTGAACCCCGCCATCAAGAAGGTCGCGATTGCCAATCCGCAGCATGCTCCCTACGGGCAAGCTGCTGTCGCGGCAATGAAAAAGGAGAACATCCACGACAAGATTGCGGACAAGCTCGTTCTGGGTGAAAACATATCGCAGACTGCATCGTTCGTTCTATCAGGCGCAGCCGACGCCGGCGTGGTCGCTCTGTCTCTCGCGCTATCTCCCACCGTGAAGGATAAAAGCCGCTACGTGGAAATTCCAATTTCTGATTACCCACCGATTGAGCAAGCCTGTGTAATTCTGAAGTCATCACAGCAAAGGGCTGTAGCCCGCGAATTTCTCAATTTCATTAAGACTCCCGCTATTACGGAACTCTTTCGAAACTATGGGTTTGATATCCCGAGCGCTTCGACAACCAAATAAATACCTGAACAAAGGCTCACTCCACTTGCGCGGCAGAAGCCCTGATGAAATCGGTTCCGCGCTTTCGTTGTTGCCTTCTCCTATATCCATTGGACAGATTGAGCCCGCTCCTTATGAGAGTGTGTGAACCGCAGAATGGAAGCATTACCGCGGGGGTAAACCGCTGCGTCCCCCAAGCCAGAGTTTTCGGCAGAGCGTAAACGCCCAAGCCCATATAGAATTAGGCTTCACACGAATGGCAACTACGTTACCGGCGGGCGCGGCACAGCCACCAGTTCTGGACAATCCAAACCGGCGCGTGGCGCGCCTTCTGCGTTACCTGCTGTCTTATCTTGGACAGTTCCTGCCTGCTGTGCTTTTAATGGCCCTGGTAGGACTCCTGGACGCGTTCCGTCTGTTGCTCATTGGCCCAATCTTTGATCGCGTGCTGAATCCGGCGTCGCAAAACAGGCCGATCCAATTGTTCAGCCTGCCTGGGACGGATCGAGGATTGTCTTTGCAGGAACTGGTCCCGTCGCATTTTCACAATCCCTGGACGGTGGTCGCATTCGCATTCGTCGGGGCTACGGTGCTCAAGGGGATCTTCGACTACGTGGGAACGTACCTGGTCAATTACGCGGGCTTCGGGATGGTGACCGACCTGCGGGACGATCTCTACAACACTATTTTGCGGCGGTCGACTGCCTTCTTTACGAAGCACACTACTGGCACTCTCATCTCGACCATCGTGAACGACATTGAGAAGGTGCAGTCTGCGATGTCGAGTGTGATGGCGGAATTCCTGCAGCAGTTCTTTACGTTTGTGTTCACGGCGGCGGTGGTCGTGCTGATCGGGAAACAGATGGCCTGGGTGCTGTTGTTGTTCGTACCGATCATTCTTTACTCGTCGAGGAAGATTGGCCGGCAGGTGCGGAGCACGACGCGGAGCGGACAGGACAAGCTGGCCGAAGTGCAGAACATTTTGCACGAGACCATCACGGGCAACCGGATCGTGAAAGCGTTCGGGATGGAATCGTGGGAGGCTGGGCGCTACCGAAAGGCCGCGCAACGATTCTTCCGCGCCAACCTGCGCTCGGTGGCCGCGGCGGCGGTCAGTTCGCCGCTGATGGATATCATTGGTGCGGTTGCGATTGCGCTACTTCTTCTGCTGGGGCGCGACCAGATCAACAAAGGATTCTTCACGCCGGGAACATTCCTTGCATTCATCATCGCGGTCTTCAAACTGTACGATCCGGTGCGGAAGTTTGCGCTGTTCAATAACAGCTTTCAGCAGGCGCTTGGCGCTTCGTCGGAAATTTTTCGCTTCATTGATATCGAAGATGAGGTGCGCGAAAAGCCGGCAGCGAAGCGGCTGCCGAAGTTTGCGCGTTCGATCCAGTTCGAGGATGTGTCATTCGCATACGAAACCGGCGAGGGCTCGCGCGACGTACTGCACGGGATCAACCTGGAGGTGCAGGCGGGCGAGGTGCTGGCCGTGGTGGGATCGAGTGGGGCGGGGAAGAGCACGCTGGTGCATCTGATCCCGCGTTTTTTTGACGTCAGTGGCGGGCGAATCTTGATCGACAGCATCGATGTGCGGGATGTCACGCTGGCATCGCTGCGATCACAGATCGGCATCGTGACGCAGGAAACGGTGCTGTTCAACGATAGTGTTCGCAACAACATTGCCTATGGCCAGCCGCATGTTTCTCAAAAACAGGTTGAAGATGCGGCCCGCGCGGCGCTGGCTCACGAATTCATCAAGGGCCTTCCCGAGGGTTACCAGACCGTGATCGGTGAGCGCGGGGTGCGTCTTTCGGGCGGAGAGCGGCAGCGGCTTGCGATTGCGCGCGCGATCCTGAAGAATGCGCCGATATTAATTCTGGATGAAGCGACTTCAGCGCTGGATAGCGAGTCCGAGTCCTTGGTGCAGTCGGCACTGCAAAATCTGATGAGCGGGCGTACTGTATTGGTAATCGCGCACCGGCTCTCGACCGTGAGGCGCGCGGATCGCATCGTGGTGCTGGAGAATGGCACCATCAGTGATATGGGCGCGCACGAAGAACTCATGCAAAAGTTGGGCACGTATCGACGACTCTACGAGTTGCAATTCGCGGAAGGGGATCGGGTCAGTGGATAGTGGTTAGGGGTAGAACAGCGGGCAGCAATAGACCACTAACCACTGGTTTTTAATATGCCAATTCGTTCCATGACGGGCTTTGCGCAGGTCAAGGGTCAGGTAAACGCCGGGCTGGCGTTTTCGCTCGCATTGAAGTCGGTCAATCATCGATTCCTTGACCTGCATTTCCGGTTACCGTCGGGTGTGGATGCGCTCGAGATGAAGCTGCGCCGGTTGCTTAAGGAAAAGATGGCACGAGGCCATGTCGAGGTCACTCTCAGCATGGAGTACGCGGGCAATAACGGCGTTGCGCTCAATCGCCAGTTAGTGGGCAGCTACGTTCAAGCCTTCCGCGCGGCGGCCGATGAATTCGGGGTTGGTGGAGAGCCGGATTTGAATGTGGTTCT
>QIAJ01000170.1 GCA_003225495.1 Acidobacteriota bacterium | reverse complement strand
CACCAGCTTGACGATTCCATTCTGCCATTTACGGCCGATTTCCTGTAGGTAAGGATCGTCTTCGTCTAGACGCATTCGTAAATTCGCCACCAGCGAATCGACTTCATAGCAAAGCAGATCGATCGGAGGCCCCACTGCGACATTACTCTTCATCGTCGCGTCAATGGATATGATTCCGAATTTCACCGCGTCGCTCAACGAAGTCTCGTAGTTAAAGCCGCGATCAAGGATCGGCTTGCCATATTTTGTCTCGCCGATTTGTAGAAACGGACAATCGCGTGTTGCATGAATGCTATTGCCCTGCGGGTAAATCAGATGAATTTCCGGGGACAAACCGGCTATCTGTCCGCCCACGATTAAGTGGATGTTAAAATCAAATCCGTCGCCTTCCAGCGCCGCTCGATCGCGTTTCTCTACCGTCCGCACTTTACTCCCGACATAGCGCGCCGTCTCATAGAGTGTTTCCGTGCTCATGATTGTTTCGCTGGTCGCCTCACTGTTCGCCAGGACCAAATCCTCATCGATTAGCGCAAGCGTAGCTTGAGTGAGGGAAAGATTGCCCGAGCTCATGATGCAAATCACGCGGTCGGTCGCTTTCTCGTAAACGCGCATTTTGCTGCGCATTGTGATGTTGTCCATGCCGGCACTGGTACGCGAATCGGATAGAAAGACTGCGCCGGTCCGGCAAAGCATGCCCAAACAATAAGTCATACCCGGTCCCCTGGTTCGATGACACGGCCTCGCACGCGCTTAATTTGGGTGTGGTGCGTCAGGACGTGGACGCGGCCGTCGCTCCCGCGGAAAAATGCGCTCAGCATCCAGGATACAATGCCGATGACGATCGCGCCCCAGAAAGCGCTGGAAAAGTGGTCGACGTGAAAGCCGGCGACGACATTGGGGACGAACCACAAGAGCAGAGCGTTGACTACAAGAATGGAGAATCCCAGCGTCAGCAGGATCAACGGCGCGGTCAAAATCAGTAGCACGGGCCGGACAAAAGCATTCAGGATGCCGAGAAGCAAGGCAGCAAGCACAACCGCACCTGGAGAATCATAGCGAATCCCGTGAATTAATAGCGTCGCTATCACGACTGCTACCGTTGTTACAAGCCAACGAAAGACAAAACTCCGCATGGCGAACGCTAGCGAAGCGTCCGGGTCACGCCAATTCTTTGCGAAAACGGCTTGCGAATCCCATTTGGCCGGGTAAAGCGATACCTGTTTAAGCCATGGCAAAGAAAGCAAAAAACGAAAACAAAGAGAAAGCGCCGTCGAACGGAGCAGCGGCCGTTGATAACAATGGAAAACTCGCCGTCAAAAAACCTCGAGTAGCCGGTAGGAAGCCCGCATCACCCAAGGCGCGGTCCATCAACAAGGAAAAATCGCCAGTCAGCGACGAAGCGATTCGCATGCGCGCCTATTTTATTTCCGAAGAACGAAAGCGTCTGGCACTGCCAGGCGACGCAAATTCCGATTGGATCGAAGCCCGCCGACAGTTACTGGCCGAAGCGAGAGAAAGTTGATGGATGAAGGAACGACGAGGTCCTGCTTGGCTTGTCAGCGGGATCTAGAGTTCGAGTGGTCGGGCTGTTGCAAGATCCGGCGCGACTTCGATGATCTTTTCCATCAATCGATTCATCGCGAACGGCTTTGGCAGAAAACCCCGGACGCCAGCTTCTTTGATTAATTCCTGGGCACGCGCTTCGTCTCCTCGGCCTGAGATCAAAATTAACGGCGGAACAACCAAGGGCGGATTCACGTGATTATAAACTTTGCCAATGAGAGCGAAAAGCATGGCGCCGTCGATCGTCGGCATGGAAAAATCGAAAACGAAAACGCGGTAGCGCTTTTTCAACGCTAGTTCGAAGCCGTACTCCGGACTTGGCGTAGCATCGACTTCGCAACGAAAACGACTGCTTAGTGCTTCACGAATCAAACGGCCAAGCGCGGTGTCGTCATCCACGACGAGAATTCGCTTAGGATCGCCGGCGGTCACGGCAGACGCTTGCGCTAAACGGCGGACAGTTTCAAGTTTTCCTTCGTATGACCGCATCGAGAGAATGGAGAAATGAGCCTGCGGTCGTCGTAAATGCCGGCCTTGATTGATACCATGACGACAAGCGAGCGCGAATTAGCAGAAGCGCTGCGAGAACGTTTAAGAATTATTTCCGACGAAGCCAGCCGCCGTGATCCCGATCAGCACATCAAACGTTTGCGCGCCGTTTCCGAACGTATCGATGCATTAGCCGCCGCTCTTCCCCAACCCATTCCGCCAAGACTGGCGCATTTTCTCGACCGCCGCAGCTACGACAAGGCTTTGGAGTTCCTCTGTAGCGGCGATCGCAGCTGAACTTATTCGAATGGGACGGCCGAGCTGGTTGTGGGGCAAACGGACATCTTGCCCGCTGATTCGCAGCCTTGTCAGATCTAGGAGAACGAGACAGTCGCCGAAGCTAACGCGAGTATAGCTCGACGATCAGCTGCTCATTGACCATCGGTTGAATCTCTTCCCGCGAGGGAATACGCGCCACTTTGCCTTTGAGTGCATCGCGATCCACTGTCAACCAATCCGGAACTGGAACGATCTGTGTCAGGTCGAGATTGCGCAGTGCCAGTTGCCGCGTCTTCGGTTTGTCTTTCACCGAAATCTCGTCGCCGGCTTTCACGTTGAATGAAGAAATGTTCACCGTCCGGCCGTTGACCAGCACGTGGCGATGTGAAACGAGCTGGCGGGCGCCGCTTCGGGTATTGGCCAGGCCTAGACGAAAGATAACGTTGTCAAGACGCGTCTCGAGCAATTGCAAAAGAGTTTCACCGGTGACACCGCGCTTGCGCAACGCGCTCTGGAAAATCCGGCGAAACTGCCGCTCCAGCAGTCCATACTGGTAACGCAATTTCTGTTTTTCTCCGAGCGCAATCGCGTAGTCAGATTGCTTCCGGCGCGACCCTTTCGGGCCGTGCATGCCGGGCGGATAATTTTTCCGCTCCAGCGATTTCGATGGCCCGAAAAGCGGCACACCGTAGCGGCGACTGACTTTAGTTTTTGGTCCGGTGTATCTGCCCATGGGAAATGTGGATCATTAAACGCGGCGTTGCTTCGGCGGTCGGCAGCCATTGTGCGGCACGGGCGTGACGTCGCGGATCACCGTAAGATCGAGACCGATCGCCTGCAGTGCCCGCACTGCCGATTCACGCCCGGCTCCTGGACCTTTGACTAGCACTTCAACCTCCTTGAGTCCGTGCCCCATAGCCTGCCGTGAAGCATCTTGCGCTACCATTTGCGCGGCGTAAGCGGTACTTTTACGAGAACCCTTGAATCCAACCTTGCCCGCACTCGACCATCCGATGACGTTACCTTTCATGTCGGTGATCGTGACAATGGTGTTGTTGAAGGTTGCGAGAACATGCGCAACACCGTTGTGAATGTTCTTGCTTCCCTTCGCTTTGACGATTTTTGGCTGCTCAATGCTGTCCGGGCTGAGTGAAAGATTTTCAGCCGGCGCCGCAGCCGGAGCTGTTTCGTCTTTCTTCGCTTTTGGCGGAGTTTTTTTCTTCGTGTCCGCCGGAGCCGCAGCTGTGGCCACAGGGGCTTCTACTTTGGGCACCTCGCTCGGTGCGTCTAATGCGCCAGTGGCCGGTCGAGCCTCCTTTGCAACGTCCTTGTTGCGGATGACACCCACAGTCTTACGGGGACCTTTGCGGGTGCGCGCATTTGTGCTGGTACGTTGGCCACGAACGGGCAGGCCGCGGCGATGTCGGATGCCACGATAGCAATTGATCGCCTGCAAGCGCTTGAGATTGCCCTGCACTTCCCGTCGCAAATCACCTTCGATTGCCATCTTGTTGCTGGTGATGGAATGAATGATTTCGTTCAACTGCTGCGGCGTAAGATTTTTGGCGCGCAGATTCGGATCGATGTTGGACTGCTCAAGAATCCGCTTCGCGATCGTCGGGCCAATCCCATAAATATAAGTGAGCGACGCTTCGATGCGTTTATCCGCAGGTATTTCAACTCCTAATAGTCTCGGCATAAAGTTCGTTAAAAAAATACAATGTTACAAGCCACACCATCTTACCTCTGACTAGTC
>QIAJ01000168.1 GCA_003225495.1 Acidobacteriota bacterium | reverse complement strand
TCAGTGACGAATTGCAGGACTTGCGCCGCGTGCACCTTGCGCACCAGGGCTTCAACTTTGGGCACGCTCGCGCGCGCACGCGTCGGCTTCGACAAAAGCAGTACCTTGTTCGTCGGATCAACCTCGATCGCGAAACTGCGCGCGGCCGTCCGCACCTCGATCCTGTCGAGATTGCCTTCCATCATGTTCACCAGCGCCGTATCGCGCCAATCGTTCGCGCCACGCGGGACCATTCCGAGCACTTCGACGGGCACGACATATATGCCAGGCACGTTGACCAACTGTAGATACACCTGGTCGCCCAGCGCCGTCCGCGAGCCGAACTGCAGTTCCGCTCGCCGCGCTTTGTGGTGCAGAATCAGCGTGGCGGCGGGTGCGTCCAAACCAAATTCCGCGAGGTTGCGTTTTTGCGCGCGCAACTCATCGTCGGTCAGGTGCGTATGAGGCGTCAGTTCTTCCAGAGTGTGCAGGAGCTTTTCGACGGCGACGGCCTGACCGGGATNNNNTAAGGTGATGTTCCACGATGCGTTCGTGCGATCCGCGCGCAGGACAAACTGGTTCGTGCGCCGCACGACGATGTTGGTGACCTCACTCGCGCGCAGTGATAGCAGACGCGCAGGCACTTCGGCATTCGCCGCGGTCGATTTCAGTCGGCGGTCGAAAACGACAATGAACGCCAGCATCACTCCGGCCGTCACCAGCAGCCATAAGGTTGTCTTCCAACTCCCCATTTAGTGTCGCCGCCGGAACCACACCAGGCCGCCCAATAGCAAAACACTGCCGGGCATTCCCGCCAGAAGTCCCCAACGCAGGTTGGTCATTTGCGACTTGGTCACGATCAATTTGTATTCTTTGATTGGGCGGGGCGCGAGTGCACCCAGCAACTCATTCCGTGCCACCAGCCAGTTGAGTGCCAGATGCGCGAACTGCCGGTTCGCAAGCTTCTCAATCGTTTCGTTACCGAGAAACACCGAATCGCCCACCACCACCAGCCGCGACGCGCCGCGATCCGCGTTTACGCCGCGCAAGCCGCCCTTCTCCACCGCCGCCATCACCGGCACCGTCCCAACAAAATCGCCCTGCGAGGGATGCATCTCACCTTTACGAATGTCAGTAATCACGCGCCCCCTCTCGCCCGTCGTCGCCAGCACTTCAACCTGCGGTGCATCGCTGCCGGATGTCTTCATCTTCGCAACGGTTCGCGGCAGCAGCATGTAAAGGTGCGATTGTAACAGCGGTTTGCTGACCGCATGACCGCCAAATTGCGACACGACCATATCGTAGCGGGTCACCGTGTGCTCCGGGTCGATGACCGCGTTGCGGCCCACCTCCACGCCCCAACTCTGAAGAAATTGCTCCAAGCCGGTCGGCTGTTCCACTGCTTCGTAATTGAAGAGCACCCAAAGCCGTCCACCCTGCTTCAGGTATTGGTCAAGTTTGGCCAATTCTTCGGGCAAAAACGCCGTTTTCGGCCCCGCAATGATCATCAACTGGCAATCCGGAACTTCGCCGGGCCCATCGAGCCGGAGCGGCTGCACCTGGATATTGTTGTCGCGCAATAGTTCGTTGAATTTCGAATAACCCATCAGCTTATTATCGCTCTCAAGGTCGTGCTCGCCATGGCCCTGCACATAACAGGCTTTCAGTTGCCGTGGATTACTCACGCCCAGGATCGCGGAGGTGAACATCATCTCGCCCTTGAAATGCGTGCGCTTGATTTCCTGGCTCTTGCCGGACATCAGCGCCGACGTGTCCAGCTCCGATAATTCGCCGACACTCACAATCCGCGTGCGGCCCTGGCATTCGAAGATGACCACGTCTTTGTCCTTCTCCGAGCTGAAGCTCAGTTTGTATTTCGTGCGCGCGATTTCCGCGGCAGCCGGATCCATGATGTAATCGACGGCTTCGACCGTAAGCTTTGGGCAAGCGAAGCGATATTACTTCAACAAACCCCACACCGAATCGAATAGCGGCTCCTGCTTGTCGAAAAACACAACCGCCTTCACCGGATTCGTCACGCCACCAAGCACACGTAATGTCAGCGGGCTGACCTCCGTTTGCGTGTTCGATGCCAGTGGCAGGCGCCAATAATGACGGGAAGCGAGGTAATTGAGCATTAGCATCAGCGCGAATACTGCAATTGTGGACACGGCCACGCTGAGGCTGATGCTCCATTTGCGCGCCCGCGAAAAACTGGGTTTGGGATCGGTCATGGCTACTTCCAGCGGCGGCTTTCGACGACTTTGAGCGTCAGGTAAAGAAAGAAAAATGTAAATGTGAGATAGAACACTATGGGACGCGTATCCACGATGCCCCGCGCAAAATCCTTCATGTGGTCGATCAGGCCAACGTGCGCAAACAATTGCGCGCGCCATTCCGGCCCGTTCGCCATCGAGATCGCCAGGTAACTTAGCATGAAGAGCGAAATGCCAATCGCCAGGCTGACAATCGCCGCGATGATTTGATTTCGCGTCGTCGCGGACGCGAGGCAGCCCAGTGCCATATACAGACAGCCCCACAGAAATATTCCGATAAATGTCGCCGCTATAGTCCCGCTATCCACGATCCCGGGCACATTGCTGAGCGGACGCGCGATCAATACCCAGCTCAGCAGTGGCACACACATGATCACGTAAAAAATCAGCGCTCCGCTGAATTTCGCGAGCACCACCTGAAGATCGCTCACGGGCGTGGTCATCAGCGTCTCGAAGGTGCCGGTCGCCTTCTCGTGCGCGAAGGAGCGCATGGTGATCACCGGTGCGGCCAGCAGCAGGATCAGCCAAAAATAGAGCGTGCTATAAAACACACTCGTCAGCGGCTGGTCCATTGATTCGCCGTTAAACTTTGTCAGTAAATCAATGAAGCTCAACGCCAGCAGCAGCAGCACCGCGGCAATCACGATGTAGCCTGTCCACGAAAAGAAGTGCGATCCCAATTCCCTGCGCACCAATGTCCAATACGCTTGCATCAGAGTCCTTCGTCTTCCTTTTCTTTATTCGAACGCGTCACACGGACAAAAATATCCTCGAGCGAATGGCGGCTGCGCGTGAGCTCCCGCAGCGGCCAATTTCGTTTCGCGACAACCGTAAAAACCTGGTGGCGCACATCCACTCCGGCTTGGGGTGTGAGGCTGCAGCGAATGAACTCGCCGTCCACGGGTACAAGGTTGAAGTATTCGATCTCCGGCGTTTGTTCGAAAAGCGCCTTTAAATCCTCCATCGGGGCGGCGATTTCAGCGACCACCTGGTCGCAATCGCTCATCATCTTCTGCAGATTATCGGTCGTGTCCCCCGCCAGGATCCGCCCCTCGTGCAAGATCAATACGCGGCTGCAGGTCATCTCGACTTCATGCAAGATGTGCGTCGAAATCAGCACAGTGTGCTTGCTGGCGAGGTCCTTAATCATTTGCCGGACCGCGCGGATTTGGTGCGGATCAAGGCCGATCGTTGGCTCGTCCAGGATGATCAGCTTCGGCTGATGCACCAATGCATCGGCGATTCCCACCCTTTGTTGATAGCCCTTGGACAAGTAGCCGATCAGCTTTCGGCTCACGTCCGTGAGACCACATTGCTCCATGACCGTGTCTACGCGCTCGCGCGAACGCACGCGATTCAGTCCCTTCAAGCGCGCGCGAAACTTCAGGTACTCGCGCACCCGCATGTCGCGATGCAAGGGGTTGTTTTCCGGCATGTAGCCGATGCGCCGACGGACTTCGTCCGATTCCGTGAACACATC
>QIAJ01000169.1 GCA_003225495.1 Acidobacteriota bacterium | reverse complement strand
TCTGCCCGCCACGACATTCTTTGAGCACAAAGAACTGCAAGCTGCCTACGGACACTACTACCTCCAGGTTTCCACACAGGCCATTCAACCCCTGGGAGAATGCCGCTCCAACGTCGCCTTGTTCAGCGAACTCGCACAGCGCATGGGCTTTAAGGAGGAATGTTTCCGCGAGAGTGTCGATTCCATGATCGACAGCGCGCTCCATTCTCCGAATTCCTGGCTCCAGGGAATTACACGGGAACGTCTCGAAAGGGAAGGCCACATTCGCCTGAACTTCCTCGGCACCGCAGACGCCGGCTCAGCCGACGAGCACCCGTTTCTCCCCTTCGCTGAAGGCAACTTTGGAACGCCCTCGCGCAAGGCCGAATTCTACAGCGAGGCATTGAAGGCCCAGGGACTCGATCCTGTCGTTGCTTTCACGCCACCGGTTGAATCGCGCCACGGGTCGAAAAAACCGGGCTTTCCGCTTGAACTTCTATCCCGCAAGCCGGACAATCATCTCAACACAACTTTTGCGAACATTTCCTCGGTCCGTAAGCTGGAACCGGCGATTGGAATGATAGAGATGCACGCCATCGACGCAGACTCGCGCGGCATCCGAAGCGGCGATCGTGTCCGAGTGTTCAACCAGCGTGGCGAGACCGTTCTAGAAGCGAAGGTGAACGGTTCTGTGGCTCCCGGAGTGGTGGCCGCTCGACTGGATTGGGCTCGCTTCGGACACGGAACACGTAATATCAACGTGCTCACCTCAGAAAAACTCACCGACATGGGCAACGCGGCAACGTTCTATTCCGTCTGTGTTGAGGTGGAGCTTTTTCGGGCCTGACACGGGCGGAAGGAATCTACTCCGTCTTGGACGCTTCGTCGAACTCTACCGTATAATTACCGTTTTCCTAACTCACAGTTTTCCGAGGTACTTGCGATTCATCGCCGTCATCAGGAAACCCCTGTTTGCGCCCAGGGTCTTCGTCGCCGCAGTGTCATGCGGACCGGTCCCAGCATCTGCCCATCCTCTTTTCCATCAAGGGGTTGGAAGCGACCCCGCGCTACAAGGTTTCTGAGCGTGCTCGCACTTTTGCTGCTTTCCTTGCCCGCTCTTACGCAGCAGGATCTGGTTGTCGGCATCACCGTTCACGGCAACCGCCGCATTCCTGCTGACACGATCAAGTCCCGTATCTTCACACACATCGGGGATGTCTACGACCTTTCAGCCATTGAACGCGACTTCAACTCTTTGTGGAACACCGGCTATTTCGAGGACATCCGTTTTGAGCGCGAGCAGACGCCCAAGGGCTGGATTCTTCACATCTACGTCAAAGAGCGCCCAACCATTCGCGAGATCAACTACACGGGGCTGAGCTCCGTCTCCACCAGTGATGTTCTTGATCGTTTCAAGGAGCGTAAGGTTGGACTTTCGGTAGAGAGCCAGTACGATCCCACCAAGATCAAGAAAGCCGAAGTCACCTTAAAGGAGCTGCTAGCCGAACACGGCCGCCAGTTTGCCACCATCCGAAGCGAGATCCGGCCGATTCCTCCTGCGGCGGTGGGGCTGACATTCGTGATCCGCGAGGGTCCCAAGGTCAAAGTCGGCAAGATCCGTTTCCAGGGTAACAAGCACATCAACAATCGCACGCTCATTGCGGCCATGAAGAACCTGAAGCCGATCGGGATTCCGCACTCCATTTTCCTGGAAAGTCTGTTCGCTAAAACTTACGACGCAACGAAGCTCAACGAAGACGTTGAGCGTGTGCGTGCTGAGTACCAGAATCGCGGCTATTTCAAAGTGCTCGTGAATGACCCAAAGACGGACATCCACGATACCGGTCATTCCGGCTTTCACGTTCCGGGTCTTCAGAAAGGGTCTGGCAAGTCGGTCGATATCACCATTCCGATTGAGGAAGGCGATCGGTATCACCTCGGCAGCATCACTTTCAAGAACAACAAGGCGGTCGCCGACCAGCGAGCGCTTCGCAGCCTGTTCGCGATCAAAGACGGCGAGATTTTTTCCCGCGAAAAGGTCGCCAAAGGACTGGAGAATCTCCGTAAAGCCTATGGCGAACTCGGTTACATCAACTTCACCTCCGTCCCCGATACGAAGTTCGATGATGAGAAGAAGATCGTGAACCTCGAAATCGACGTGGACGAAGGCAAGCAGTTCTATGTTCGCCGCATCGAGTTCCAGGGCAATACGACCACCCGCGACAAAGTCATCCGCCGCGAAATCGCGCTCGAAGAAGGCCAGATCTACAATTCCCGTCTGTGGGAACTCAGTCTGCTTCGTCTCAATCAACTCGGTTATTTCGACCAGCTCAAGCCTGACGATCCAAACACCACCGATCGCAAACTTGACGAAAAAGGTGGAACCGTCGATCTCACGCTAAAAGTCCACGAGAAGGGCAAGAACAGCATAGGATTGCAAGGAGGAGTCAGCGGCCTAGCCGGAGCGTTTATCGGCCTGACGTACAGCACCAACAACTTCCTAGGCTTGGGTGAGACGCTCTCTGTGCAGGCCAGTTTGGGCAACCGGCAGCGCGACCTGCTTTTCGGATTTACGGAGCCGTATTTGTTCGATCGCCCCATTCAAGCGGGATTCACGGTATATACCCGCAAGTCAAACTTTGACCAGGCCCGGCAGCTTTCGATCATCTCCGGACAGAATCTGAATCTGCCTTCGCCCTTCCTGCAGAACCTGCAAAACTACACGCAGTCGAGCACGGGGTTCAGCACGTCCGTCAGCTATCCGTTGCGGCGGTCCTTCAAGCGGCTTGGATTAAGCTATTCGTTCGACCGATCTTCGTTGGTAGCCGTGAGCGAGGCCTCGAAGATTCTGTTCACCAATATTAATTTTCGCGGAATCAATGGGCCTAACGCGCTGAATGGCATTATTACCAGCAAGCTGGTACCCAGCTTCACCATGAACACACTCGATGCCGCCTACCAGCCCCATCATGGCAAAAGCATCTTTCTGGGCGGCGAATTTTCGGGACTCGGCGGGACCGTATACACCATCCGCCCCATTGTTCAATACAAACAGTTCTTCCCGGTCAACAAGCGACGCAATGCAGTCGGCTACAACGTGCAGGGGTCATTTATCACGGGATACAACGGCGTTGTGGCGCCGCCCTTTGAGCGCGCCTATCTCGGCGGCGACAACGATTTGCGCGGTTTCGACATTCGCACTATCTCGCCCATTGCCTTCCTGCCGAGTACACAGGTCGTCCCGCTAAGAAATCGGGACAATTCATTCATTCCAAAGGATCCGCGTATTCCCGTCGGCTCGGACAGCAATGGGCGCTGTGTGCCGATTTCAAACTGTTATACGATTCCCGTCCCATTCGAGCAACTCGTCACCCCCGGAGGTGATCTGAGTTTGACCGGCAACCTGGAATATCGCATTACAATTGCCGGCCCAGTTGTGATCGCTCCCTTCATGGACGTAGGTGTCAACCCGATCATCCGCAAATCACAGTTGAAGATCAACAATGGCCAGTTCGATGACCTTCGGAACGCACTGTTTGGATGTCCGAACTTAAATAATGCATTCCAATGCACCGGCGGACAGCAGCTTCCATTTTCTCAATTCCTCCAGCCAGTGCCCGGAACCAATTGGGTGCCACGCATGTCCACCGGCATCGAACTGCAGGTCATGCTTCCCGTAATCAACGCCCCGTTCCGCATCTACTGGGCATACAACCCGCTCCGCCTCGACCAAAACACCAATCCGCCGGTTCCCATCACGCGCGGCATGTTCCCCTGCCCTACCCCGGGAGATGACACCTGCAAACTGAAAAGCGCGGGCGACTACACATTTCAAACCACGCTCGACACCCTCGGATCTAATTTCACCTTGCGCGAGCCGCGCAAGACTTTCCGCTTCTCGGTATCCACAACGTTCTAGAAGCAGCAATTGGCATTTAGCACTTGCACGTGCCAGTGCTGACCGATTGGAGTCAGTAGTTGATATTGCGAATTGCTGGGGGGATTGAGTGAACCTGGGGCCGGCCTTCTAGGTCGGCCAGAAAATGATAGCGATGAGGTAACCCGCCTGAGCAGCGGCCATTCCAATCCAGATACGTCGCCGGATACGCGACCGTCGTAGGTCGCGGAGCAACCCCGCTTCTGTGGGATTACTGGAGCGCGCAGGAATTGCTTCCGGAATTGCCGGAGTCTTCACGGCCAACGAAGGCGGGGCCGTCCCGGACGGCTTCGGCTTATCGGGATAAAACACTTTCGGAGTACTAATCACTTCCGACCATGCCGGTAACAATATCCAGGTCTCAGGAATGATATTGGCAACCGGTTTGGAGGTCAGTTCCAGCGCCGGCAGCTTTTCAGGAACCAGTCGGTCCGCCAGGTTGCGAAGCAGCAAACTGAACCAGAAGTGGCTCAACTGATCGGTGATCAGTTCCCCAACGTCCAGCGGACTGGACTCTAGCTCGAGCGGCGGCAAGGTTTCCGGAGAAATGACGTCCCCCAGGTTGGTAAATACCGTGCGAAACCAAGGCAGGCTCAACCGGTCGCCGAGGAGTAGGCCGACATTTACAGGCCTTGACGTAAGCTCCAGAGGGGCCAGCTTTTCCGGTGTAACTGTGTCTCGTAAATTGGTCAGCAGCGACTTCCACAACGGCCGAGTCAAAGACTCGGGTGGAAGTAAGTCAATGGCAACCTCAGGCGACACAGCCGAGTCTTCCGGCTCCTGAAACCACGCTTCAGCGGCGTTCGAACGGTAGGACATCAGAACTAATGCTAGATGTCCCGAGGCGGATTGTCACGCGTGTTTACGCACTTTTACAGGTGTGAATGCCGTATCGGCGGTCGCTTTTCCCCGCGGTCGAAAGGTTCCACTATTAGGAACCGCCTATTTTTTTGCTTCTGGTGAACTAGCGGCTGAGCATGGCGCCCAGTTCCGTACCAACCGGCACCGGACGGAAATGCTAAATTGGAATGGTTCATGTCCGCCCCCAATTCTCTCTTTGTGCGGGCCGCGAAGGCTCAGCCTTCCGAACGCACTCCGGTCTGGTTCATGCGCCAGGCTGGGCGTTACATGCCTGAGTACCGTACCATCCGAAAAAGCTATTCCCTGATCGAAATCTGCAAGAAGCCTGAAATCGCGGCGCAGGTGACGATCGAAGCGGCTGAAATCCTGAAAGTCGATGCGGCCATCATCTTTGCCGACCTGCTCTTACCTCTCGAAGTCATGGGGCTACCTTTTCACTTTGCGGCGGGGGAAGGTCCGAAAATTGAAAGGCCTGTGCGAACTCCGGAGGACGTCGCTGCCCTCCGCACCGATCGAGCTGCCGATCTCGGATACGTCTCGGAAGCCGTCAAACTCGTCTCCAAGCACTTTGGCGACAAACTTCCAATCATCGGATTTTGCGGCGCGCCGTTCACGCTGGCCAGCTACATGATCGAAGGCGGCAGTTCCCGAAATTACATCTTCACGAAGAAGAAGGTGCGCGCGGGCGCAGACACAATCCAGATTTTCGATAGCTGGGTAGGCTGCCTCAGTGTGGAAGATTATCGCCGCTACGTTTTGCCTCACGTGACGCAATTGGTGAAGCGGTTGCAAAAAACCGGAGTTCCGATTATTTACTTCGGTACCGACAGCGCAACTCTACTGCCCTCGATGAAAGAAGCCGGTGCGGAGGTGATTGGCCTGGATTGGCGCATCCCGCTCGACACTGGCTGGCAAAGCCTCAAAAACCGTGGGGCAGTGCAAGGCAATCTCGATCCTGTACTTTTGTTTGCGGATTGGGAGGAATTGAAATCTCGCGCGGAAGATATTCTGCGTCGCGCGGCGGGGCGTCCGGGTCACATCTTTAATCTTGGTCACGGCATCCTTCCCGAGACGCCGGTCGACAACGTGAAGGCGCTTTGCGACTTCGTCCGCGAGCACTCGGCGGAGTTCAAGAAATGAGCGCGTGCCCTCTGGGATTTGGTAACCGCTGTTATTGTGCCAACCAAGACAGTTCATTCGCGGCCGTCTCTTCCAAGACTGCAGTGCTTTTGCTTGCTCACGGCACGCCCGACACGCCAGACGAGATCCCGGAATACCTGGGCTATGTGACCGGTGGCCGCCTGTTACCGGCGCAAGTCATCGAAGAAATTCGGCATCGCTACACGCTGATTGGTTTCTCCCCGCTCACATGCTGGACTCTCTTGCAGGCAGACAAACTATCGCGATCTGTGCAACTGCCGGTCTTCGCCGGCATGAGAAATTGGAAACCATTCATTGCCGATACGGTGAACGCGATCGCTGCGCAAGGATTCGAGCATGTTGTCGCTATCTGCCTCGCGCCGCAGAACTCGCGTACCAGTGTTGGACTCTATCGCCGCGCCGTAGTTGGCGAAGACAATCTTCCATTTGCCTTGGACTTTGTTGAAGAGTGGCACGATCAACCGCTGCTGGCACAGGCCTTTGCCGAAAAGCTGCGCTCCGGGTACGAGGGAGCATGTACGCAACATGGATCACGCCTGCCTGTGATTTTTACAGCGCACAGCGTTCCCCGGAGAACCATCACCGAAGGCGATCCCTATGAAGCGCAGTCGAAAGAGACAGCCGCATTGGTCGCGACGCAAGCAGGCCTGTCCGGTGACGATTGGGTCTTCGCGTTTCAGAGTCAGGGCGTGTCGGGCGGTCCATGGATCGGACCCACCGTAGAAGAAACGATTTTGAATCTAAAAGCGAAGGGTCATGGCGGCGTCTTCGTGCAGCCGATCGGTTTCTTATGTGATCACGTCGAAGTGCTATATGACATCGACATCGTCTTCAAACAGTTTGCGGAGAAAGAAGGGATGCGCTTGTGGCGCGCCGAGTCGCTGAACGGATCGCCAATTCTGACCGCCGCGTTAGCTGAATTGGTGCGCACTCGAATGAGAGCACCTAGCATTAGCGCTAGACCAAAGGCCGGTTGCTAAGCGCTAATTGTTAACTGCCAATTGCTGGATGTCTAAACGGATCGCCATCATCGGCGGCGGAATCTCCGGCCTCTCGGCCGCGTTTGCGCTCGAAGAGAAGCGGCGCTCGGGAATGCCAATCGAGTACGTGCTGTACGAAGCTCATCCGCGGCTGGGGGGTGTGCTCGTCACGGAGCGCGTCGAAGGCTGCCTGGTTGAAGGCGGGCCGGATTCCTTTCTAACGGAAAAGCCGTGGGCAGCGGAACTTTGCCGCCAGATTGGACTCGGCGATCAACTCATCGACTCCAACGACAGCCAGCGCAAGACGTACGTTCTGACAAAAGGCAAACTCGTTGTAATGCCCGAAGGGCTGATGTTCATGGTGCCCACGAAAATCCTGCCGACTGTGCTCTCCCCGCTGTTCTCGATGCGCACAAAACTTCGAATGGCGCGAGAGTGGTTCCAACCTCCGCAACAGGGCAAGGCAGACGAAACCGTTGCGGAATTGGTTGAACGCCATTATGGCGCGGAGATGGTCGACCTGTTGGCGGATCCGTTGCTCTCGGGTGTGTATGGCGGAGAAGCGTCGCAACTCAGCGTGCGCGCCGTGCTCCCTCGCTTTGCCGATATGGAGACCAAACACGGCAGCCTGGGACGAGGAATACTTTCGGCTCGCAAGAAAATGTCTACGGCCGCAAAAGGCCCGCCGGCGCCTCTGTTCAGTTCCCTCAAAGAGGGCATGCAACAGATGGTGGACGCTCTACTTTCGCGTCTCGATGCAAACTTCTTGCGTCCGTCGACGCCTGTACAGTCGCTAATTCCTCAGGACGGTGGCTGGACAGTCTCCGCCGGATATCAGAGTGACCAGTTCGATGGACTGATCGTCGCCACGCCCGCCCCGGCGGCTTCAGTTCTGCTGCATGTGGGCGATGAAAATCTCTCTCGCGAACTCGGGGACATTCGCTACAGCTCATCCGTTACGATCACGTTAGCGTACGACGAAAGAGTTCGACGGTCTCTGCCACCCGGCTTCGGCTTCCTGGTGCCGCGCAGCGAAGGCCGTCGGATGCTGGCTGCGACATTCGCACACAACAAGTTTCCCCATCGTGCTCCCGACAACCGCGCGCTTATTCGGTGCTTTCTAGGAGGTTCCCGCGATGAACATGTTCTGCACAGCAGCAACCCCGAAATCATCGGGATTGTCCGTGACGAATTGAAACAAATCCTCGGCGTCGAAGCCGAGCCCCTTTTCGTTCGCGTTTACAAATGGAAAGGCGCGATGGCGCAGTACGGCGTCGGTCATCTGGAGCGCGTGCAGCGCATCGAAGCGCTCCGAAAGAATCTCCCTGGACTAGCCTTGGCGGGCAACGCCTTCAGCGGCATTGGCGTCCCCGACTGCGTGCGATCGGGAAAAGAGGCGGCAAACAAAGTTCTGGCAGCGATCGGATTCGGAGAAAGCGTCGCGTAGGGCCGTTCCGCCGCCAAGTTGATTTAGCTTATTAAAAACGTCAAAGCCTTTGCTCGTAGCTTCCGGCGTTGAGTCTCGACGGCACAGAATACGCTGCCGCGCACCACAGCGCCCCGAAACATTTTGTATTGTTAAGTAATTAACATTTGACGCGTTCGTGACAGAGTCGTGACAAATCATTTTTAGTCCGCCGCTATGCTTGTGTTCGTCCATTTCCCCGGATAACAGTAATTCAGAAGTTCCAAAACTGCAGAGTTTGTTGCTCTGATCAGCTTCGGGAATCGAGTGGGTCGGTACCCACGAAATTTCACAGCTTCGTCCCCGATAGCTCATTTTCCTTTTCCCGTGACGCGTCAGGCGGCTCGGGAGCTTCTTGATTTAGGAGGAGACTGCATGGGATCGACATTTGCCTCAATCATGGGGGCCGCAGAGAGCGGCTATAGTTCATCCGCGGATGTGCTGTTCGGGACTTTGTACTGTGAGTTGCACCGACTCGCCAAGCGGGAACTGGCGCGGCATTCTTTTCCCAGAAGCCTGAGCGTTACCACGCTCTTGCACGAAGCCTATCTCGACATCTCCGGGCGTGATGGCTATTCCTTTCCCGATGAGGCGCGCTTTATGGGATATGCCGCCCGCGTTATGCGCGGACTCATCATCGATCATGCCCGCAGCCGCAGCGCGGTCAAACGGGGTGGCGATTTTGAAATTATGTCGCTAGAAAATGACGATGTCGCCAGTCCAGCCGATGCAAAAGAGCTCTCTACAATCAGCGATGCTCTCGATGAACTCGCAGAGGTTGAACCCGAACTCGCGGAACTGGTCGACCTGAAATTCTTCTGCGGATTTTCCTTCGCGGAAATTGCCGCCCTGCAAAAGGTCTCGGAGCGTACTGTCCAAAGAAGATGGGAGAAAGCTCGCATCTATCTTCACCGGAACATTAGCGCGGATCTTCCCGTCTAAGGGGATTGATGCCCATACTCAGTCCCAATCAATGGCAGGCCCTCAGTCAATATCTCGAGGAAGCGCTTGGAATGACGGATGAGGAGCGCTCGGCATGGCTCTTCGCCATGCGAGCTCAGAATCCGGATCTTGCAGACGAGCTCGCGTCCCTGCTTCATGAACACCGTGCGCTGTCCGAAAAAGGCTTTCTTGAGCGGCATCCCGTCGGATTAACCAACAGCTCTGGACTTGCCGGACAATCGCTTGGTGTATACACGTTGGTCTCGCAAATCGGCCAGGGCGGCATGGGCAGCGTCTGGCTTGCGAAGCGAAACGACGGCAGATTTGAACGGCGCGTGGCGGTGAAGTTTCTGAATATCGCCCTCATCGGGAAGAGCGGCGAGGAACGGTTCAGGCGCGAAGGCAAGATCCTCGGCCGCGTGACGCACCCGAACATTGCGCATCTCATAGATGCCGGCGTGTCGCAGGTTGGACAGCCCTTTATCGTTCTCGAATACATCGAAGGGGAGCACATCGATCGTTACTGCGATCATCATAGGCTTGGAGTCGAGGCGCGCATCCGGATGTTTCTTTCCGTGCTGGGTGCAGTCGCGCAGGCGCATGCCAACCTGATCGTCCACCGTGATCTCAAGCCTTCGAATGTGCTGGTTGGAAATGATGGCCAGGCCAAGCTGCTCGATTTTGGCATTGCGAAACTGCTCGAAGGCGAGGGCCAGCAGGGGGAGGCAGGGCAACTGACAATCGAAGGTGGCCGGTTATTGACGCCCGAATACGCGGCTCCAGAACAACTCAAAGGCGAAGCGGTAACAACGGCCACGGATGTCTACGCCTTGGGCGTACTGCTTTATGGACTGCTGACCGGGCAACATCCAGCCGGCGCCGGTCCGCATACACCCGCCGACCTCGTAAAGGCCGTCGTCGATACCGAACCGGCGCGTCCGTCAGAAGTGGTTGTCATCTCGCGCGCGAATGCCGATATCACCGCGACCAACGCCGTGAACCGATCCACGACTCCGGACAGACTCCGAAGATTCCTGCGTGGCGATCTCGATACCATTCTCGCGAAAGCGCTGAAGAAAGACCCCAGTGAGCGCTACCAGTCGGTAACTGCCCTGGCACATGACCTCCGCCACTTCCTGAGAAGCGAGACGATCAGCGCACGCCCCGATACCATCACCTACCGTGCGGCGAAGTTCATGCGCCGGAATCGTGCAGCCGTCGCGCTCGTCACTCTTGCAGTCGCCGCGACGGCAGGCGGAGTCGCGGGCACGGTGATGCAGGCCAGAACAGCGCGTGCTCAACGTGATTTCGCGCTGCGTCAGGTTGGTCGCGGCGAGGCTCTCAACGACTTCCACCAATTTCTGCTCTCTGACGCTGCGCCCTCGGGCAAACCCTTCACGGTAAACGAACTTCTCAGGCGCGCCGAGCACGCCATCGAGCGCCAGCATGCAGCCGATGATCCCAATCGCGTCACGCTGTTAATTTCTATCGGCCGTCAGTATATGGAGCAGGACGAAGGCAGCAGCGCGCGCCGCACTCTCGAAAAGGCCTACAAGCTTTCCCGCAGCTTGACGGATCCATCCATTCGCGCTGCCGCCTCCTGCACACTGGCCGCTCAGCTAGCTCGCGACGAGGAACTATCGCGGGCCGAGATGCTATACGCAGAGGGGCTCCGCGAACTGCCCATTGGCCCCCAGTTCTCACTCGAGCGCGTCGATTGCCTTCACAACGGCAGTGAAATCGCCCAGCAACGCGGAGACATCGCCGAAGGAATCAAAAGAGCGCGGGATGCCCAGACTGTGCTTCAGCAATCGCCGTTTGACTCCGAAGCGTTGGAGTTGCACCGCTGGACTGACCTTGCCATGGCGTACAACGCGGCCGGCAACGACGCAGAAGCGGTGGCCGCTTTCGAGCGGGCGGGCACGTTGTTGTCGTCGCTCGGGCGGGACGACACGCAAACTGCCGTCACATTGTTCAACAATTGGGCCATCGAGCTCGACCAGCTCGGCCGTCCCTTCGAAGCTGAAAAGATGTATCGCCGAGCGATTGACATCAGCCGCGCCGGCGAGTCGGAAGATACCGTTTCCCCGATGGTCCTCAACAACTATGCCAAAACTCTAAGAGAGCTCGCCCGAACTACAGAAGCGGAAGATTACGCCGGACGCGCGTATGCCAAGGCGCAACGGGTTGGCCACCAACTGGTCATCAATCAATCGCTACTCGAGCGCGCCCGCATCTACACTGCCCGCCGCGACCCAGTTCGAGCTGCCGCTATGCTGGATGAAGTGGAACCGAGGCTGCAAAAAAGCCTTCCTCCGGGCCATTATGCATTTGCAACGCTTGCATCGGCGAAGGCACAGAACGCATTGGTGAGAGGCGATATTCCGACCGCGATGAAGCTGGCGGATCGTGCAGTGGCCATCGACGAAGCCGCGATCAAAGCGGGAGGAGAAGGAAGCTACTACCTGCCGACTCTTCTCATCAACCGATCCAATGTTGAGCTTGCTGCCTCGCACCCAGATCAAGCGGAAGCCGACGCTTCACGGGCTCTTAGTCTCTCGCAAGTAGGAATCACTCCTGGGACCTTCTCAAGCACACAGGGTAGCGCGTACCTGGCTCTTGCTCGCGCCCTGCGATCGCAAGGCAAACTTGATGAGGCAAACGCCGCCTTCCGTTCCGCCGCCCAACATTTGCAAAGTACCCTCGGCGCGAATCATCCCGACGCCCGTAGCGCCCGTCACCAGTCCGAAATGGGGACGCACGGACCATAGTCCGACCAACCACTTAATTCCGAACTTAGGCTGGAGGATTGGGCCCAGCCAGGAAACCGCCATCAAGAACCAGGGATTGGCCGGTCATAAACGAAGCGCGGTCTGAGCACATCCACACGACCGCTTCCGCGACTTCCGTGGGGGTGCCAAAACGGCCGATGGGATGAAGCCCAATTGCGTACGGCTTGATCTCCGGCCCGCCGAAAATGCGTTCACCCATTGGCGTCTCGATCACTGCGGGACACACGACGTTCACCCGAATGCCGCTGCGAGCGGTTTCGAGCGCGGCGGACTTGGTTAATCCCATCACGCCGTGCTTGCTCGCGCAGTAGGTTGCGAAACCAGCGGAACCAATCAGGCCTGCCACCGACGCCATGTTGACGATGGCTCCGCCCCCGCCCTGCTTGAGCATCTGCTGAATCTCGTACTTCAGGCAAAGCCATGTGCCTTTGAGATTGATGTCAATGGTGCGGTCCCAATCCTCCTCGGACTGTTCGGCGATCGGGATGAGGGCTCCCTCGATCCCGGCATTGTTGAACGCGAGATCCAGGCGGCCAAACTTTTCTACCGTTTTGCGGACGAGTGCTTGAACGTCAGCGGCTATTGAGACGTCGGTCTTCACAAACAGGCTGTCGCCGCCGCCAGTACGGATTAAGTCGATGGTTTCTCTTCCCTCCACTTCGCGCCGTCCCGCCACCACCACTTTGACTCCTGCCTTTGCAAAAAGTACGGCCGCATCACGCCCGATACCGGAGGTGCCGCCGGTCACAATCGCAACTTTGCCGCGCAATTCCGTGGTCATGATTTCTCCTCTGAAGCGTCTTGTGCGCCCCTCAAACTCGGCATCGATCATAACTGCAATTAGAAAATTTCACCGAGTGCCCGAAATGTCCGTTTCGAGAGGTTGCTCTGTGTAAGTATCCAACGAGCCGCAGCTCTGGTTTGCAGTGCTCCCTTTCCACGGCTATCATGCGTTGACCATGAAAGTACAACTCTTCGTCCCTTTCTTCCTGGCGATTTCCGCCTGCGCGCAGACCGTCGCCACTCCTAAAGAAGTCGAGGCGGTATATCCCGCGGCCCGCGAGATGTATGTCGATCTGCATCAGAACCCCGAGCTGTCGGCGCATGAGACTCAGACCGCCTCAAAACTGGCGACACGTCTGCGCGAACTAGGCTATGAGGTCACAGAGAAAGTTGGCGGCACTGGAGTGGTCGCGATCATGAAGAATGGTGCTGGACCAACCGTCATGCTGCGCACAGAACTGGACGCCCTTCCAGTTGAAGAAAAGACCGGCCTGTCCTACGCGAGCAAAGTTCATGCCAAGGACGACTCTGGACGCGACGTGCCCGTCATGCATGCCTGCGGGCACGACCTGCACATGGCAGTTCTGCTGGGAACGGCCGCCATTATGGCGCACAGCAAGGAGAGCTGGCACGGCACTCTGATGCTGATCGGCCAGCCCGCCGAGGAAACCGTGGGAGGTGCCGAGCGGATGATTGCCGAAGGCTTGTTCACGCGTTTCACGAAACCCTCCGTCGGCATCGCACTGCATGTGGGGAACAACCTTCCAGCCGGACAGGTCGGGATTACGCCGGGTGTCTACAACACGAATTCGGATTCCATACGGATCACAATCTATGGCAAGGGCGGCCACGGCTCTCAGCCTCACACGACAATTGATCCCATCGTAATTGCTGCCAGAACAATTCTTGCATTGCAGACCATCGCATCGCGTGAAGTGAAGCCCGGAGAAATGGTCGTAGTGACAGTTGGATACATTCGCTCGGGCACGAAAAATAACATCATCCCCGATCAGGCAGAGCTTGGCCTGACCGTGCGATCTTACAACGCTGACGTTCGCAAACAAGCGCTGGCTGCGATCACTCGCATCACCAAAGGCGAGGCTCTCGCCGCCGGAGCCACCAAAGAACCGCTCATCGAGCACTATGAGAGTACCGATTCCGTCTACAACGATCCTGCTCTTGCGCAGCGTCTCCGGGCGCCGCTTGAAGCTGCCCTCGGCAAAGAAAACGTGATCGCCACTTCTCCGATCGCGCCTTCCGAGGACTACTCGTATTTCATTCAAGCAGGTGTTCCGTCACTCTACTTCAGCCTGGGCGGCGCCGATCCGCAGAAATTTGCGGAAGCCAAAGGCGCTGAGGGCGTGCTGCCTTCCAATCACTCGCCCTTCTTTGCGCCGGACGTGGATCCCGCACTGAGAGCGGGAATCAAGGCGGAGGTTGCCGTGCTGCGGAATCTGCTGAATGGTGCGGGGGCGCCACAGTAAATGGCAACTCGCCACGGAGCCAGCAAACACTCTACAAATTGAAAATGTAATGGGCAGGCAAAATCGTGTGCAGGCTCATCGTGGCCGCACTGCTCTGATATTCTGATTCTTCCCCACTCTCATGCCCAGCGCCACGTCTCCAGGTCGGTGGAAGGTCATTGTTGCCTTTGGCTTGGTCTATGTCTTCTGGGGATCAACCTATCTTGCCATCGGCATTGCAGTAGAACACATTCCTCCCGCTTTGATGTGCGCCACCCGCTTCACGATCGCCGGCGTTGTCATGCTCGCCTGGTGCGCGCTTACTGGACGCCGCATCCGCCATTCGCCTCGCGATCTTTTTCACATGGCGGTTGTAGGCATCCTGCTCCTGATGGGAGGCAATCTCACGCTTTCCTATGCCGAGCGAATCGTCCCCACCGGGCTCTCCGCACTTCTCATCGCGATCACGCCCCTGTGGTTTCTCGTGCTGGACAGTCTAATTCTCGGTGACCATCACATCTCGCGACGCGGAAAAATCGGCCTGCTGCTGGGCATCTTGGGTATTGTCGTCCTCATCTGGCCTGAATTGACAACTCCCGCATCAATTGGACGACGAGAACTGTGGTGGTCGATCGCACTTCTCGGCGGATCCTTCACGTGGGCGCTCGGATCAGTACTCTCGAAAAAGTGGCAAAACGCCGATCCGTTCAGCGCCACCGCGTGGCAGGTGGTCTTTGCCGGACTCGCCAACCTCCTTTTTGCCCTGCTGTTCGAGAGAGTCTCTGGCGTTCAGTGGACTGCACGCGGAATTGGCGCGATGCTCTACCTTGTCGTCTGCGGCTCCTGGATTGGATACACCGCCTACATCTGGCTGCTACAACATGTCCCGACTTCGAAAGTCGCAACCTATGCTTATGTAAATCCGGTGGTCGCGGTCTTTCTCGGATGGCTAGTTCTTCACGAACGGATTGATCACTTCATCGTGCTTGGCACGGCAGTGGTCGTGGCCTCGGTCGTCCTTGTGACCAGCGCGAAGGTTAAACAGCGCACGGCGGCGGCAGAACTGCCTGTCGTCGAAGCGGCCGGAGACTAGACGTCTTGACGGTGCAATGATCATTCCACCGCTTCCTCATCCGGTTCATTGACGATATCCACAACGCGCCCACGGATCGAAAACATAACTTTCTGCGTTTCGTCGGGCTGAAATGTAACTCGCGCGGGTGCGCGTTCCCAGGTTGGAGCCGGGCACTCCGAGTCGGGCTCATCATCTCCGGCAGGTTCGCCCACCGGCTTTTTGAGCACTGGCTTGCGCCGTCCTACCTGCATCACAATTGCGAACAGCTTCTTGCCGTCTTCCGACACCCCACAGTAGGCCACGTAGTCGCGATACCAGCTGGCGGTCGAGTAAAACGGATCAAATTCCGGCAAACTCAACGGAGAAACCTTTCCGCTGACTCGATCCACCACAAGCCAGCCGCCGCGCTGCCATTGCCAACGCACGGCGTTCTCACCTGGCAATGCATCATTCACGCGAAACACTCTCCGGACAGCAAACAACCGATCGGTCAAATCGTGTGTCATTCCAATCGTGTATTCCTTCAGGAGTGTGTCGACATACAGCGGTCGGACTTTCATATCGAGCAACTTCTTGCCGGTGGCGTCCGGCCATTTCACAGACGTCCATTTCCCGAAGTTGATGACATGTGTCTTCGTCGCCTCGGAGGCGACTCCAGCCATGCACAGTACGACGACCAACAGAGCAAATTTTTTCAGCATGATTCGCAGGTTGGCACAGTCCGAGAGTCTTCGCTATGACGTGTGAACATCGAATTTGTTCGGTTTTTTCGCCCTTCTCCTCGCCTCCTCCCCAGCCGTTGATTTCTCTTTGGCATCTTGGGATTTGTCCTCTTCGGGGTTAAAAATCATTCATGTCAAAATGACGTCGTTGGTGTAAAAAATGATCATTGGAGTGTCGATCCGTTACAATGTTCTTAACAGGGTAAGCGATGAACTTGCGCACCGGGCAGCGCTGGACAACTCTTTCTTCCAAGCCCAACTCTTATCAGAGTATGGGCGACATCTTAACCGGCCGGCGAAAGCCCTCCATTCTCGTGGTGGACGACCACCCGCAGAATGTCATGGTCATGACCGAGTTGCTCTTGACTCGTGGCTATCGCATCACTTCGGCGCAGGACGCAACCTCCGCCGAAGCTGAAATTCGCCGCGACCCGCCGGATCTCATTCTTCTCGACGTCATCATGCCCGGCAAGACGGGATATGAACTCTGCCGCCAGTTGAAAGATGATCCCTTGACGCGACTGATCCCGATTGTGATGATCACCGGTTTGAGCGCGCGCGAGGATCGCCTCCAGGGAATCGAAGCCGGAGCCGACGACTTCCTCAGCAAGCCCATTAACCCCGAAGAGCTCTTCGCGCGCGCGAGTTCGCTTCTGAAGTTGAAAGAATTTACCGACGAACTCGAAACCGCCGAATCGGTGATCTGCACCCTCGGCCTCAGCGTGGAGTCCCGTGACCCTTACACCGAAGGCCACTGTGACAGACTGGCGTCCAACGCGGCAGAGATGGGCCGACACCTTAGCCTCGATCAGGACAGCATCGTTGCCCTCCGCCGCGGCGGCTATCTGCATGATCTCGGGAAAATCGCAGTGCCCGACGAGATTCTGAAAAAGGGCAGCAACCTGACGCCTGCCGAATGGGAAATCATGAAGAAGCATCCCGTAACCGGCGAGAAGATTTGCCGTCCCTTGAAGTCGCTACGTCTGGTACTGCCCATTATCCGCAGTCATCACGAACACTCCGACGGCAGCGGTTACCCGGATGGTCTTCGCGACGGCGAAATCCCGCTGCTGCCCCGAATCCTCCAGGTGGTGGACGTGTACGACGCCTTGCGCACTGCTCGTCCGTATAAACCCGCGCTCAGTCACGAGCAGGCCTCCGTCACCATGCGCGACGAATCCCGTTCCGGCCTCTGGGATCAGGAACTTGTCCGCGAATTTTTTCGTATGCTCGACAAACGCAGCCAAGTGGCATAATGCAGTTCCCGGTTCTCAACCAAAACAGTTTTGAGCATTTTTTCGAAAACTAAGTCGGATGTCGAGAACCGCGGGAACTGAGAACTTCCTTGAGTTACAGCCTTGTCATCCCCGCCTATAACGAAAGCAGCCGCATCCGTCCCACGCTCGATGAGATTTTGCGCTATACGGCTGAAAAAACGTGGGACGTTGAGATCTTGGTTGTTGACGACGGTTCGCGTGACGACACCCCCGCAATCGTTCGTGAATACGGCCGCGCCCATCCGCAGGTCCAGTTGATCCAAAATCCTGGCAACCGCGGCAAGGGATACAGCGTGCGCAACGGCATGCTGCACGCAAGTGGAGATATTTGTCTCTTCACCGATGCCGACCTGTCTTCACCCATCGCCGAAGCGGAGAAATTGTTCGAGGCGATACGCGAAGGCGCGGATATCGCCATCGGCTCCCGCTGGTTGCGCGCGGAGCTGCAAACCGAGCGACAGCCTCTTTACCGGCAGGCCTTCGGACGCATCTTCAACCTGTTGCTGCGGCTCGTTCTGGGCTTGCGCTTCCGGGACACGCAGTGTGGCTTCAAGGCCTTCCGCCGGGAAGCGGAGCAGCGAATCTTTCCTCTGCAAAAAATAGAACGCTGGGGATTTGACCCCGAAGTTCTCTACCTGGCCCGCCGGATGAATTTGCAGACCGTCGAGGTGCCTGTGGTTTGGGCGCACAGCGAGGGGACGCGACTCCATCCCTTTCGCGACGGCTTGAGAATGTTTGGGGACGTGATGCGAATCCGCTGGAATGCCCTGACGGGCGCCTATTCCGTTCCTGCAGTCCCTGCGCCCCGTAAGCTATGATCCCGCAGCGGCCGTCCAAGCGCGGCCCTGGAGGGCCACTACTCGCGTTCCCTTTGTAGCATCTGAGACAACCGTGAATTTTGCCGAGCACGGCGCGCACAACCAGAAAAACTCAACCCCCCGGGGTGACTTCGAAAATGCACGGTCGCCGGCCCGATGTCGATTTGGAGAATCGAAACGAAAAAGTTTTCCAGTCTGAAGACGAAGAAAGACCGCAGAGCAGCCCGGATTCGAACACTTCGAAAGCATGGACTCCCGTATCAATTTCTTCGATGATAAGGGAAAATCCGTTCAGAAAAATTGTGAGGAATTGCACGGAAGTTCAGTGTCAAAATCCTAATCGGGACACTTCCATTCGCAACCAGCGGGATGCCATTGCGAGACTGTAAAAAACTACATCAGACAGATACCGAAACTCGATCAGAAGGCCCACCCGTCTTCGCCGCCTGACGTACAAACTCCGCGATTTGCCAGCCTATTTCTTCGGTCGTGACTGTTCTCTCGCCTGCCCGCGCCAGATCGCGCGTCCGGAGGCCTCCCCCAAGCGCCGACATGACTGCCGTTTCCACGCACTCCGCCTCGCGTGGCAGCTGAAAAGTATGCCGCAGCATGAGCGCCACCGACAGGATTGCGCCCAGGGGGTTAGCGATGCCCCGTCCGGCAATGTCGGGCGCAGATCCATGAACCGGTTCGTAGAGACCGACCGGCCCTCCGATGCTGGCTGACGCGAGCAGACCAAGCGATCCCACTACGCCTCCCGCCTGGTCAGACAAAATGTCGCCAAACATGTTTTCGGTTAATACCACGTCAAACTCTGTCGGTTTCAGGACCAGCGCCATCGCTGCGGAATCCACGTACATGTGTGAGAGCAGCACGTCCGGGAATTCGCTTCCTACGCGCGTGACCACTTCCCGCCACAGCCGGGAACATTCCAGAACATTGGACTTGTCCACCGACACGAGCTTCTTGCGGCGCTTCCGCGCCAGCGCGAACCCGATGCGAGCGATACGGTCGATCTCCGCCTCGCCGTAACGCATGGTGTTCACGGCCTCTCGGCTGCCGTTCGCGCCTTCAATCGACCGCGGCTGTCCGAAGTAGAGCCCTCCCAGCAACTCGCGAACAATCAGGATGTCAGTACCTCTGACCACGTCTTCCCGCAGCGGGGAAGACTCACGCAGCACCGGATAAAACACCGCAGGACGAAGGTTGGCATAGGCTCCCAGCGCCTGCCGCAAGCGCAGCAATCCCGCCTCAGGGCGAATCTCGCGCGGATGATGATCGAATGCCGGCCCTCCGACCGCTCCCAGCAACACCGCCTGGGACGCCAGACACGCTTGGATCGTACCGTCCGGCAGAGGGTGGCCAAATTTGGTTAAAGCCGCGCCCCCGATCTCTTTTTCGTCGAGTTCAAGCGTGTGACCAAATCCGCCAGCGACCTGCTCTAGCACACGTCTCGCCTGTTGAATGACTTCTGGACCTATCCCGTCGCCGGGCAGGGAAGTTACGCGTAGTTGCATGCCCCCTCGTATTTAGTCCCGCCAGAATACGCGAGTCAAGGAACAAGACAGACGAAAAAAAATAAAACGGGTGACTCTTGGAGCCACCCTGGAAGGAATCGCCGCGGAAGAGCGCCCGTTGCGGAAAATACTGCAGCAAAGCCGATTCGACCTCTAAACGCCCCAGAGATAATCCTCTTGCTCACCGTGATAATCGGCAAATGCCACCGTAATTGATGACGTGCTGCCGTTAGCGGGCGCAGTACCGGGAAATGGCAACTGGACTTCATTCGAACTTGCAACTGCCGCTGAGGCCGCCTTGGCATAAGGCATCGCCGCGGACGCCGGAGGAATTCTCTTCCCCTGGGCACAAACTTCCTGGATCAATTCGAGCAGATGGCTATCCTGAACCTTCTTGATCCGGTCCGCCAAAACCACGAACCTGCGATAAACCTCATCCAGTTCACGGCGATCAAACTGATGTCCCAGTTGCTCACAGCGCAATGCCAACGCATGGCGTCCGGAATGTTTGCCGAGCACCAGTCGCGAGTCTGGAACGCCTACCGACTGCGGCGTCATGATCTCGTACGTCAGGGGATTCTTCAGCATGCCATCCTGGTGAATCCCCGCTTCGTGCGCGAACGCGTTGCGACCGGTGATCGCTTTGTTCGGCTGCACCGGAACCCGCGTAATCTCGGCCAGCATTTGACTCGAGGCATAAATCTGCTCGCCGACGATACCGGTCTCATACGGGTACCGGTCCGGCCGTACTCGCATCGCCATCACAATCTCTTCCAGTGAAGCGTTTCCGGCGCGCTCGCCGATTCCATTGATCGTGCACTCGACCTGCCGCGCGCCCGCCTGCACTCCTGCCATCGAATTCGCCACTGCCAGCCCGAGATCGTTGTGGCAGTGCGTCGAAATCGTAACTTTCTCGATCCCCGCGACTCGCTCCCTCAGGATGCGCAGCAATCGCCCATAGTCCTCCGGGGTGCTGTATCCGACGGTGTCCGGAATATTGACCGTTGTAGCGCCTGCCGCGACTACTGCTTCGACCACCTGACAAAGAAAATCCTGATCGCTGCGGGTGGCGTCTTCAGGAGAGAATTCCACATCCGCGCACAATGCTTTCGCGCGACGAACTGACTCCCTCGCCTTCTCCAGGCACTCCTCGCGCGTGATCCTCAATTTGTACTTGAGATGGATATCCGAAGTAGCCAGGACTACGTGTATCCGCGGACGTGCCGCACCTTGTATAGCCTGCCACGCTCTGTCGATGTCGCCCGGGACCGCGCGCGCCAATGCCGCAATGATAGGCCGCCGCACCGAGGCGGAAATTGCCCGCACCGCTTCGAAGTCGCCATCGGAGGCAATCGGGAACCCCGCTTCAATCACGTCCACGCCAAGACGATCGAGTTGCTGAGCCAGGCGTAACTTCTCCTCTACGTTCATGCTGCAACCGGGCGACTGCTCACCGTCACGAAGAGAAGTGTCGAAAATAATAATGCGGGGGCGATCCATCGATCTGGTCCTCCTTGGATACCTACCTAGAATAAGAATCGGCATGCCAAAAGAGAAGTTTATTATGTTTACATTATAATTAGATAATCTACTAATATAAGAATTGCTTATTCGCAATGCTTTTTTGATAAAGATATTTGTGGCTGACAGGAATCCACCGCAGAGACGCTTTGTCTCCACCGTTGATTCTGGGGCCGAGGAGAAACTCCATGGACCTTTCCCAACTTGAAGTCTTTGTCGCCGTAGCCCGCGAGCGCCGCTTTTCCCGCGCCGCCGAAAAGCTCTTTCGAACCCAATCCGCAATCAGCCAAACGGTCCGAAAGTTGGAACTGGAGATCGGAGAGCCTCTTTTTGACCGCTCCTCGCGGGATGGCAACCTCACCGACGCCGGTCGCGTTCTCCAGGAATACGCAGAAAAACTGCTCAATCTGCGTCAGGACGCGAAGGAAGCCCTGGTGGAATTACGTGAATTGCAAAAAGGCAAGTTGGTGATGGCCGCCAATGAGTTCACCGCACTTTACCTTTTGCCCGTGCTGGCGGAATTCCGCCGTCTGCACCCGATGATCCGAATTGTTGTGCGGCGTTCCCTTGGCAGCACCATTCCTGACGATGTACTCAAGCACAATGTAGAAATGGGAGTACTCTCCTACGACCCCCAAGAGCCGCAGCTGAAATCGGCAGTCGTCTATCTCGACGAGTTGGTTTTCGTAGTCCCGCCCGGGCACGCCTTGGCTTCGTCGAGCGAAGTCAGCATTCGCCAATTGGGAACCGAATCGTTCGTTGCCCACATCGTGAGTTCGCCCTATCGCGACAAAGTCATCGAAGCCTTCCGCCAGCACAAGACTCCTCTCCACATGGACGTGGAACTGCCCACCCTGCAAGCCATTAAGAGATTCGTGAGTATGGGAAACGGTGTGGCCCTGGTGCCTGCAATCAGCGTGGAGAATGAAATCAGCCGAGGCGAACTGGTCCGCATTCCTGTGCGCGAATTACGTTTCCAACGCAAGCTGCGTCTGGTTCACCGCCAGGAGTCAACGCTCTCGCACGCCGGACGCGCCTTCCTGAAAGTTGCGGAACAGTTTGCCCGCGAGCGCGGTGGGCACTATCGCTTCCAGCGGGAGAAGTAAGTCGGAGGCAGTCACAGCATCGATTCTTACGCCGAGCATATCTCTTCATCACGGACAGCTGCCACAGCTTCAATCACGCTTTCGTGAACGTCGAAAACCGATATCAGATTAGTAAGCTCGAGCAATTGCCGGATGGATTTCCTCGGCGCCGCAAATTTCAATGCGTATCCAGCCGCATCCGCCCACGTGTGGAGAAACACCATTTCGCCGAGACCGGCGCTATCCACCGACTCGATCCCTGTCAGATCGATTACCAGCCTGCGTGCTGCCGGCAATATTTCAGAGACGAATTCCGTGAGCGACCGCGCTTCCGGTCCAAAGATGATGCGACCCTTACAACACAGCACCAGTGTCCCACCAGTGTGAGCCTCGAGACTCAACTTAAGATTTCTTTCGCGGTCGGCCGTTACATGAGTAACCCGCAAACCCCGAGCGTCAGCTGGATTTTCCGGTTTCATGCCTCTAACGTATGACAAGGAATCCCATCTTTTGGTTGCAGCAAAATGAAAGTTTGATGAATTCATGAAATCCTCGCTCAGTCTCGCGTTCACCGCAATCGCTCTCACGCTGCTCGGTTGCAATAACGGGCCAAAGCGCGACCTGAACGAAGATTCGGGCCTCGATCATGTCTCGCAGGGGCCGAAGCTTGCCCCGCAACGCGTAGCCCATGGCATTTCGAAGCTGGAAAAGTACCAGAAGTTTTCGTTCGATGTCCCGCCGCACGCTCTCACCCCGCGCCTGCAAGGAGAATTCAAGTCATTCATGCAGGGCGCCGGCGGCGCAAGAATCGCCGACGAATCCGCCGATGTTGAATTGATGGTGATGACTGAAGATCAATACGACGCATTTACCCACAAGCGCAGCGCCGAGTCCCTTTACGCAATTGAACCCTCGCACGACCACGGTGTGAGCATCGCCCTCCCCACCACACAGGCCGATGCTGCGCATTACTTCGTAGTCTTCACGCGCTCTACGGATGGCAAGACTCCCGTTTGGGTTAGCGCCGATTTGAATGTAAATTTCGATTCCACGTTGTGAAGTGAATGACTCTGACTGAAAACTGATACAGCAAGGGCCTATCTTCTCTTGGGCGGTGGTTCCGGTGAAGGGATAGATTGCCGTCGAAGAGGCACAATCGCGCCCTTCGAAGGATCCGCTGCCGCGTTGGCACGCGTCAGCACTTCTGCCTGAATGTACTGCACGAAGTCCTGGATCTGCCGCTGTGTCTCTTCCATCCGTTCCCGCATTTGCAGAATGATTGCAATCCCGCTGATGTTCACTCCCAGGTCCCGTGCCAGCGAAAGAATAAACTCCAGCCGCTGCAAATCCTCATCGGTATAAAGCCGTGTATTGCCTTCAGTGCGGCTCGGTTTGAGCAGCCCTTCGCGCTCATAAAGCCGGAGTGTTTGCGGATGAATGTCGTACATCTCCGCCACCGCCGAAATCATGTACGCACCTTTGGATTTGCGCTTGGTCATTCCCCACTAATGTACATCAGGCCATCCGAGCAGTCGCACCGGTTTCCTCCGTCTCCTCAGTGACCTCTGTCGTAAAGAATTCCCTCCGCGCCACCACTCCTGCTGGAGTCCAAAAAGAAAGAGACGCAGCGGTCCGCGTCTCTGATTGACTCGACATTCGAATGGTCTATGCAACAATCTCCGGATTCCGCCCCGCCGAAGCCCATCCCGCCGGTTTCAGCGCACGGTTGAGGAGATAAACGACAACCCCCGCGCCCATCAGGATAAGCCCGAAAGCAAACGAACTCATCCCCAGCACAGTCTCGCTTTGGCTGCGCATGATCGCGAACCCGAGAAGCAGCACCGGAGGAATCCCGACAGCGATCGCTCCAAACATGCCGCCCGGCACGCGGAACGGCCGTGGCAATTCTGGTTCCCGGATCCTGAGCCATACCAGCGCCGTAAACTCTAGCGCCAGGCTAACTCCATAGATCATGATGTCCATAGTTACCAGCCGCTCGAAGCCGAGATTAAGCGCCAAGCCCCAACCGAGGGCGAGAGCTATAATCGCGACCCACGGCGCGCGAGATTTCGGATGCAGCTTGCCAAAGACTTTCGGCAGCATTCCGTCTTGCGCCATCGCCAAAGGCAGACGCGAGTAGCTCATGACCAGAGCGTTGAACATTCCAAATCCGCTCATCATCCCGCCCGCTACCAGCGCAATGCGCAGCGCCGGACCGCCCATCAACTGCGCGATATCCGCCCATGCACCAGTCTCCCATGCACTCGCCGGAAGACCGGTGATCCACATCGCCGCAAACGGCAACACGTAGGTCAGGCAAACAATCACAACCGCCGCCAGCATCGCTCTCGGATAAGTCCGCTGCGGACGCTCCACTTCCGTCGCAATCGTCGATGCGTTATCCCATCCCATGTAATTCCACATGCAGATGAGCAGCCCGCCCAGAATATCCACGTGAGAGGTAGTCGGCTTCGTCACCGCATTCGCCAGCGCCCCGATTTTGAACGGAGCCAGAACGAAGATCACCGCGAACGGCGCCGACAGGGCGAAGAAAAGCCAGAGCGAAGTGGTGGAAACGACTTTCACCCCCGCAATGTTCAACAGCGCACACACAATCACAACCCCAAGCGCCACCATCACGCCCCGATGATTCACCTGAAACCACGGAAACATGCGCGTCAGGTAGGCGACAAACAGCGTGGGATAAATCGCCATATCAAAGATCGACGCGATCAGCGACAGCCATGCTTCCTGGAATCCCCAGAAGTTCCCCATCGCCCGGCGCACCCAGGCGTAGTAGCCGCCCTCAAAGGGTAGAGCGCTCGACAACTCGCCGATCATGAAGGCCGTCGGCAAACTCCAGAGAAGAGGAGTCAGCAGTAGGATAAGAATCGCCCGGCCATAGCCCGCGCCGTGCACGATATCTTCCGTGCCATATGTCCCGCCCGAGACCATAAAGAACGTCGCAGCGACCAGCGGCCACAGCGTGAGGCGGATAGACTTTTTCCGGGGTGTGAGAGCAGGAATAGAGCTAGGCTGGACCAGGTTAGAGGGTGCGGTTGCAGTTGCCAATTCCGATGGCTTCCTCCCAAAGCGACTCACTCTCACCACCGCGTCTCCCTTTGCGTCTGTGAGATTACGGGAAATTTCCACAGATGCAAGAATTTTTTTGAAAATTTTTGTCAAGGAGAGGCGAGGTACAGCAGTCACGGTAGTTCGCCCGCAAACAGTGGAGAGTTTCTTCCCTGATCGTCCGCTCAAGCTCGTGGTTGAGCTTACAGCGCTAACTCCCAAGTCTCTGCGACGAGATCCTTACGTCCCCAACTCTGATGCCGCTTCTTAGCCACCAACTGAAAGCCCGCCTTCTGGTAAATCGCTCGCGCCGAAGTAAGTTCACTCTGCGTCCAGAGCATCATTTTCTTGTACCCAACCTCGCGCGCAAAGCGCACGCATTCGTAAACAAGCCGGCCTCCGATCCCGAGGCCCCGCGCCGAGGGCTCCACCAGCAGCAACCGCAACTTCGAGATCGTCTTTGATTTCTGCACCAGAAACACCGAACCAGCCCGTTCGCCATTCCGCTCTGCGATCCAGCAGCGCTCTCGCGCCGGAACAAGTTTCTCGACAAAGTCACCCGCAATCTTCGCTACCAACGCCTCGAAGCGCTCGTCGTACTGGTACTCCTGCCAGTAGAGTTCCCCGTGCCGCTGCACGACCCACCCCATGTCTCCCGGTCGATGCTGTCGCAGCAGCACATAGGCGCCTTCAGGTTTTTCACGGCCACCAAGCACCGCCTCGATCACCCGCATGGCCCGTGCCAGATTTTCCTGTTGCGCCGGTGACAGTGCTTTCAACATCCCGTCCACCTGCTCATCCGATCGCGTATCCAGAGGTTCGAAAATCTTCCGGCCCTTGCCAGTCAGACTCAGGAGGCTCTGGCGAGCATCCTGCGGGGAAGGCTTCTTCTCGATCAAACCCTGTTTTTCGAAACTCCGCAGAATGCGGCTCGCATAACCGGCATCCAAGCCGAGATCCTTGCACAGATCCGATGCAGTCGGGCGTTCTCGATGCGCGAGCTCGTAGAGTGCGCGAACCTCAGTAAGAGAGAATGGGCTATCGAGCAAGCCTTCATTCAGGAGCCCGATCTGGCGGGTATAAAACCGATTGAAATTGCGGACAGTTTGGACGTATGCATTGGGAGAGGATGGCATGCTTGCCTCCGAGTCACTACTCCCAAGGGTAGTTGCAATATATTGACTCAGTCAACTAATTTTTATTGACATCATCAATCGGCAAAAATCGTTCGCGAGTGCGTTGCCGCCGGCAAACTTAAATTTGTTTCCACAACTCTTCCCGCGGATCCTCCGGGTTCAGCTTCGCCAGTTCCCGCAGCAATTCTTTCGTCTTCTCATCACGCGGCATCGGGACCGTGACCCTGACTTCGACAATCTCATCACCGCGTTTGCCGTCCTGAGTAGCAGACGGCACACCCTTTTCCCGCAGCCGCAGTTTCTGGCCCGACTGCGTCCCAGGAGGAATCTTCAGTGTGCTACGGCCATCAATGGTCGGCACCTCGATCTTCGCTCCCAGCGCCGCTTCTACCGCCGTAACCGGTACCGATACGTAAATGTCATCGCCCTCACGACGAAACACCGGATGCTCGTCCGTCCGGATGATCACGTAGAGGTCGCCTGCCGGACCGCCTCGCAATCCCGCATTCCCGCGACCCGCGAGCCGAATCCTCTGCCCCGACCTTGTTCCGGCCTTGATGCGGACTTCCAGTGGATCGGTGCGCTCGACCGTGCCTTCCCCATGGCACACCGGACAAGTTGAAATATTCTTCCCGGTGCCATGGCATCGCGGACACGTCACATTGAACTTCATCCGCCCGCCGGTCTGCTCGATCGTTCCTTTGCCCTTGCATTGTGGGCAAGTCCCTGGTGCCTCGAGATACCCTTCCCCGTGGCAATTTCCGCAGACATCGCGGCGCGAAATATTAATACGCATCACACCGCCCCGGATCGCCGTCCAGAACGGAACATTCACCTGATATTCCAGATCATTCCCCGGCTCAGGACCTTCTTCTGTAGCTGCATTCCGTCCGCCGCCAGTAAAAATGTTGGAAAAAATATCGCGGAATCCGCCCCCGCTGCCTGAAGACTTGCGCCCGCCGCCGCGCCCACCTTCGAACATGTCGGAGAAATCAAACCCGCCAAAATCAAAGTGAACGCCGCCAGCGCCCGCCGATCCGGCCCCTTGTTGCGCTCCCGGGAATCCGTCGAAGCCGCCCGCGCTTGGTTGTCCACCTCCGCGCGCATAAGCCTCAGCTGCCGCCGGGTCGATATTGTCCGAATAAAACCCAAGCTGATCGTAGATCTTGCGCTTTTTCGGATCGCTCAGGACCTCATTGGCTTCGGAGATTGTCTTGAACTTCTCCTCTGCACTCTTATCCCCAGGATTAACGTCAGGATGGTACTTGCGTGCCAGCTTGCGAAATGCCTTGCGGATCTCATCGACCGACGCCGACTTCTTCACACCGAGAGCGCCGTAATAATCTTTAGTTTGAGTGGCCATTTGTTAACGATCAGCACTCAGCCGCTTCTTAACTCGCAAGTCAGCGATAGTCGGCTCGCCTGACAACTGAGACCTAACACCTGAGACCTGATTTCTCAGTTCACCACTTCCTTAGCCTGCTCGTCCATCGGAATGGCAAACGCTTCAAACGGCGCAGCATCCATGGACACAGGAATCCGCTGCACGCCCGTATCGGTGGGCGCGTAGCAATACCACCGTCCCTCTTCCGGGACAAAGTTCACAAAAAACATCTGTCCATTCACTTCAAATCTCAATTCGCTTTCCTCTTTCCGGTTCGTTTTTCAAATCTGTCATCCCGAGCGGAGCGAGGGATCTGCATTTCGCCGCGGACTACAGATCCCTCGCTTCGCTCGGGATGACAGCTCTATAAAGAGTCAGATGCAATTTGGGGGCGCAAGCGCGCCCCCACAAAAGTGTTACATCGTGAATGCTGCTTCGCCTACTTCTTGTCCTCGACGTCCACGTACTCAGCGTCGATTACGCCTTCGTCCTTCTTCTGCGATTGCTGCCCCTGACCGTTTCCGCCCGGAGCCGCCCCCGCTTCCGCCGAAGGCCCAGCTCCTGGAGCACCCGCAGCCTGCGTAGCCTTATACATCTGCTCCGCCAGCTTGTGGGATGCCGCCGTCAGCTTCTCGCGCGCCGAGTCCATTTGCGCCTTGTCGTTTGACTCGATGGCCTTCTTCGCGTCCGCCAGTGCGTTCTCGACATCGCCGCGTTCCGAGCCGTCGATCTTGTCGCCATGCTCCTTCAGCATCTTCTCGATGTTGTAGACGAGCGTGTCGAGCTGATTCTTGGCCTCAATCGCCTCGCGCTGCGCTTTGTCTTCGGCCGAATGTGCGTCGGCTTCTTTCGCCATGCGCTCGACTTCTTCTTTCGACAAGCCCGAAGACGACGTAATCGTAATCTTCTGGTCTTTGCCGGTCGCGTTATCTTTCGCCGTGACATTCAGGATGCCATTGGCATCAATATCGAACGTCACCTCGATCTGAGGCACACCTCGCGGAGCCGGTGGCAATCCGGTCAAATGGAACTTGCCCAGAGTCCGATTCTGCGCCGCCAGCGGACGCTCGCCCTGCAACACATGCACTTCAACCGACGTCTGACTATCCGCCGCCGTCGAGAACGTTTCCGTCTTTTTCGTCGGAATCGTGGTGTTGCGCGGAATCATCGGCGTAGCCACGCCGCCCAGCGTTTCAATCGACAGTGTCAGCGGAGTCACATCCAGCAGCAGCAGGTCTTTCACTTCGCCGCCCGGCACGCCACCCTGAATCGCCGCGCCGACCGCCACGACCTCATCCGGATTCACGCCCTTGTGCGGTTCTTTGCCAAACAGTTCCTTCACCAGCGCCTGAATGCGCGGCATGCGAGTCTGTCCGCCGACCAGCACGACTTCATTGATCTTGCTGGCATCGACGCCCGCATCCTTCATGCACTGTTTGCAAGGCCCGACCGATTTCTGAATCAGGTCTTCCACCATCGACTCGAGCTTCGCCCGCGTCAGCTTCTTCACCAGGTGCTTCGGACCAGAAGCATCCGCAGTGATGAACGGCAGATTGATCTCGTGTTCCATGGTGGTCGAGAGCTCGATCTTGGCGCGTTCCGCCGCGTCTCTTAGACGCTGCAGCGCCATTTCGTTGCCCTTGCCACGAAGGTCGAGCCCTTCGTCTTTCTTGAACTCGTCGATCAGCCAGTCGACCAGTCGCTGGTCGATGTTGTCACCGCCCAGGTGAGTGTCGCCGTTGGTAGCCTTGACCTCAATCACGCCTTCGCCGACTTCCAGCACCGAGATATCAAACGTTCCACCGCCGAAGTCGTAGACCGCAATTGTCTCGTCCTTGCCCTTGTCGAGCCCGTAAGCGAGCGCCGCCGCCGTTGGCTCATTGATAATGCGCTTTACATCGAGCCCGGCAATCTTCCCGGCATCTTTCGTAGCCTGTCGCTGCGCATCGTTGAAGTACGCCGGCACGGTGATGACCGCCTCGGTCACTTTCTCGCCCAGATAGTCTTCCGCCGCCTTCTTCAGCTTTTGCAGGATCATCGCCGAGATCTCGGGCGGAGAATATTTCTTCCCCTGCGCCACGATCGCGACGTTATCCCCATCGCGCTCGACCTTGTACGGGACCATCTTCATTTCTTCATTCACTTCGTCGAAGCGCCGTCCCATAAAGCGCTTAATCGAAAAAATCGTGTTCTCCGGATTGGTAATGGCCTGCCGCTTAGCAACCTGCCCCACCAGCCTCTCCCCGGTCTTGGTAAACCCAACCACCGAAGGCGTGGTCCGGCCCCCCTCTTCATTGGGGATCACCTTCGGCTCTCCACCCTCCATAACCGCCACGCAAGAGTTGGTGGTGCCCAAGTCAATTCCAATAATCTTTCCCATATCGCGTCCTCCTAAATTAATAAGTGCTTTACAATCAATGGTATTACGCTTGCGTCCTAAAGCATGCTAGAACTTGAGTGGGTCACTGTCAAGAATTAGATGCGTAGGCCAGATGCTCGGTTACACAAAAGTGGGATCATTGGGGGTCCACAAAAGAGCGCACGTGCTCTCGCGAAGCTCAGGAAGCGAAACTAGGTATCTCGTTCCCGACGGCATGGCTCTACTCCATCTTTGCCGCCTTCCGAATGCTATTAATACAGGGGCCTAGGGAAGCCATTCTAAGCAGGTGACAGACCCGTTTGATTGCTTCAAGAGCCACGTGGGCGAGCTTGTGGGCATTGTTGTGAACCGTCCGAGGCGCTCGGCTATAACCCGGAGCAGTCGGAAGAGTCGCCGGCCATGGTTGAATCTTCGCAAAACAGTAGAACTTGAACGCCTCAAGCTAGAAACGTTAAGCTGACCGGATCCACAATTCGTTGACCGGGCCGGCATATCTCGCAGTGTCGAGACATCCCCATTTCACCGCGCCGACCGCAGCGGCTCAAGCCATCGTGATGTCTCAACTTTGATATGGCTGAAGCCATATCCTGATACGAATCCTTTTCCTCTTGGTTTGTCCATAGCTTGCCGCCATCCGAGCGAAAGGTTCGTATCAGGGCACGCCTTTCAGGCGTGCCGCAACAGCGTCATGGAGAAGTGCGCCTTCAAGCGCTGCAGGCCCAATGTGGGATCATCACATTTCTCTCGTGACCCTTGTCACATACAACTGATCCCGTCACAATTCATCGTCATTTAATGTCCATCCCTCCGCGCCGCGCTGAACTGGCGCAGATCACCTCCAACGCCCGCACTTTCTTCGTAACCTCGTCCACCTGCAACAAGCGCAACATGCTTCAATCCGACCGCGCTGCGGGATTGTTTCTCAAAGTGCTATACGAATATCGAGCACAAGGAAAGTTCCGACTGCATGAATTCGTGGTCATGCCTGACATTTCATCTGCTGCTAACGGTGGGAAATGAGATCAGTATTGAGAAGGCGGTCCAATTCATTAAGGGTGGATTCGCATTCCGCGCCGGAAAGGAACTGGACTTGAAAGCCCCAGTCTGGCACAAGGGATTCTCTGAAGTGCGTATCGTGGACTCATCGGCGTACGCTAAGGTTCGAGACTACATTCGCAACAATCCCGTAAAGCGGCGCTTGGTCCTGACAGCGGAGCAGTATCCGTTTTCCTCGGCGAGGTCTGGGCTCGAACTCGATCCACCGCCGCAGGGGCTAAAGCCCGTCGAGGTACGCCGCTTGGTCGATACGGCTGAAGCCGCATCCTGATACGAAGCTTTCCGTCCCGGCTTTTCTCTCGCTCCGCCCACTTGCGAGTGTAAGGTTCGTATCAAGGCACGCCTTTCAGGCGTGCCGTAACAGCGCCTCTTCAGTCCGCCTTCAGGCGCTGCATGGCCGCGGCATCGAACTCGCCGCGGCGACCCGCTCAGGGGCTAACGAACCAATCGAGTTTTCGCCCCCTTGACGAGACGGCTGAAAACGACACTCCTGCAGGGGGCTTCCGTCGTCGCTTACGCCGCACTTTTTGTCGCGTGACCCGATTGTTTTTCGGTTGATGGCTTTGCGTCAGCTTGATTGTCCGTTGATTCTGCGGTCTTCGGTTTGCCAGATGATGTTTTTTCACTTGTTCGTGAGGCAGTGTCGTTTATCGTATGTTCTGATTTCCTCAGTTCCGCGGTTTTTTCTCTGCCTTCTAATTTTTCGCGCTGCCCCGACGGGGCTTCGTTGGATTTTGTGTTTTCACTCTCGCTGCTTTTCTCGATCTTCGCCGCCGCCTCTGCTGGCTTAGCCTGCGTCTCTGCGGATTTCTCTGCCGCCCGCTCCGCTTCTCGGGCTGCCCCATCGAGGAGATGATTAAGCCGTGCCCGGGTGGCCATCCATTTCACGCTACTCGTCTTTTCGGCCTGCTCAAGGTAAGGAGCCAATTTGTCCGCGCCCTTTTTTTGCGCTTTCAGGAACTCCAGCACCGCGAGGTTTTGTGTTTCCAGACCCTCGAGGGCTGACGACAGTTCATTTACCAACTCCCGCATTAGCTTGTCATCCATTGACAAATCCTCCGGGTTGGAATTTGGATGCCAAACAGAAATGCAGAGCGCGCCCATTTTGAAAAAGATTTCAATGGGTCCAACTTGCCGATGACCCGCGCCTCGATAAGAAATACCTTTCCTGATCCCGCTCGTCTAAAGTGAACGCACCGCCGAACCAAATAAGTTTCACATGCGAGAATGAGGGTGGAATCGGGCGTGCCTCGGGCCGTCCCGCACTTTTGTGTTTAGCTTGGGCGGGCGCGAAATACAGCTGCGGAGGAAAAAATGCCGACTCGAACCCTGGACTCAAGTCTTCAGAAATTCCTGCAAGGACGCCACATTGCGTCACTCGGAACCGAGAACGCAGATGGGAGCATCCACTTGACTGCGGTCTGGTATCTCTTCGAGTCCGGCAGCCTGTTCATCGCGACCTCTTCCAAGACCCAGAAAGCTCGTAACGTGGCGGCGCGGCCCAAGGCTTCGCTGATGGTCGACGCGCGAAAGCCTGGAACGGAGCGGGGTGTAACTGCTGCCGGAAGAGTGGATGTGCTTTCAGGAGAGCAGTCCAAGGAAATAAATCTGCGCATCCACAGCCGATATCTGAGCGCCGCCGCGATCTCCGATCCCCACGTCGGGGCTGTGTTTGCATCGTTCGATGATGTCACCATACGGCTCACGCCCGTGTCATGGTTCTCGTGGGACATGGCAGTACTGGACGCCCAAGCCTTTGGAGGCCGATTGGGCGGAACGCCCGGATACATGTTGCCGCTCGATTGACGCCAGGCGCCGACGTTCTCATGGAGAATTAGCCGGGTGCGGCTACTTCCACACATCCGTGATGGGCGTCGCGGTTGCCGTCCTGCCCAGATGCGCCAGCCCGTACATGTCCTCAAACGTACGGAGCACGCTATAGTGATTGATCTTTTCGCCGTACTTCCCTGGCTTGACCATCGGCCCCAAAAAAATTGTGACGATGTGGTTGCCACTTGTGCCATCGTCTTCGTCGAACTGGATGATTAGCAGACTGTTGTTGTTCTGTGCCCAGGTTACGTACGGCAACAGATTCGTTTGCAGCCAGCGGTCGCCTTGCTGGATGCTCCCATCGTGCATGTCATTGTCGAGGTTCGGAACTACGAAAGCGACGGTTGGCAGCTTCGAGAAGTCGGACGGGAAGTTGCTGAAAGGCTGGTTGTCAGTTGCAAGGTCCTTCGAGAAGTCTGTCCACGGAGCGTGCTTGCGGGCATACTTTCCTGAGCCGCAAACCTGCGAGCCCACTCCCGGCAGGTCTTCTGAATAACCCGTGAAAGTCTTTCCCGCTGCGATCAGCATGCTCTCCAGTGATCGCGATGTGAAGGTATGCGGACAGGAGTCGTCGGTAATCCCGTGCTTCGATCCTGAGAATAATGCCAAATAATTGGGTTCGCTCGGATGCGTAACCGCGAATGAATTGGTGAATAGCGCTCCTTGAGTGGCGAGAGAATTAATATAGGGAGCCTGACCGGAGCCTATGATTTGCGAGTACCCGTGATTTTCCTCAATGACGACAATCACATGAGCAGGGGCCGGAATGGCGGCAGGCGCGGTCGAAGTCGGCAACTCCACCGTCTGACAAATAATTAACCCGCTGAGAGAAAGATTTGCAAAAACTGCCCAAGAGAAGGCTCGTACTCCTGCAATTTCATTCGTAGACTCCACGAACGAAAATGCTAACCAAGCGAGTCCAGCTCTTATATACCCAAAACAAGGTACTCTGAACGACGCGTTGCCTTACGACGCTTTCACCAGTTCGACGCGCCGATTTTTTCCGCGGCCCTCATCCGAGCCGTTGTCGGCGAGTGGTTTGGATTGTCCCCATCCCTTTGCCTTAAGGCGCGCCGCCGCCACTCCATGCGAAGTCAGCCATGTCACCACAGCCTGTGCGCGCTTTTCCGACAGCGCCTGGTTGCTGGCCGCTGAGCCTACATTGTCCGTGTGTCCTTCGACGCTGATTTTCACGTCCGGATTCTGCTGCAACATCTTTGCAATTTCGCCCAGCACGCTTTCAGAGTCCGGCAGGATCGCCGCTTTGCCACTTTCAAAGTGAATGCCGTAGAGCGCGATGTGCCCGCTCTTGTTCAGTTCATCAGCGATGCTGGATGCATCCGCTGTTACTTCCTGAGTCATCTGCTTCACAGTGATGACCGTCTGGTAGTAAAACTCTCCCTTGTTGTCGAGCATGAACCAGGTATTGCCCTTATGCGCGGTGATCGTTCCGGGCGATTGCTCGAACACAATGCTGAAGCCCGCCTGCTTGAGCGCCGTCTCGAAGTTGCGGAACACCTGGATTTCGCTCACTCCCGCGCGCGTGCCGTAATCCCAGGTGTGAAGCTCGCCCTCCAAAGTTTTCTGCTGGATGTTTCCTTCGGCATCCTTATCCGCCGGCATTTCCGCCTGATCAAACTCCTTGTTCTCGCAACTCTTTATCAAACTTCCTGGCATGCGGGTGATTAAAGGCGAGTCCTTGCATCCTTCAGCATCGGTAGGAGTCTCGTCCTGGGCGAAAGCATTCAAAGTAAAAATGCAGCTGGCAACTAGCAAAACAGCAACGCGCGTTTGCTTCATGCGGATGAACCTCGTAAGAGTGTGAATCAGGTGGCATCACCACCAAAATTTTAGCGTAACGATTTCCGCAAAGTCGTAGGCTGTCAAACCAAGTCCCAACTTCGCGCGGGGGGGAACTTGAGAAAAATCCTGAACAGTATCTCGCGCACTGGCTTGGCCCTGCTATCCAGTCCTCTTGCGATCGCCCGTCATCAACTTCCGCAAGGCCTGGTTGATTCGGGTCTGGTAGCCTTGCCCCTGTTTCTTGAACCATGCCACGATGTCAGCATCCAACCGGAGGGTTACGGGCATCTTGAGTGGCTTGTAAAGCGCCGCGAATTCGGGCAGTAGGTAGGGTGCGCGCTTCTTGGCCGCCTTCGCCTTGCTCTTGGATCGTCGCTTCTTTGCAACTCGTTCGCGTTGTTTCATTTCGCGCCAAATCCTCGTTACTCGTACATACAGTATCACCGGTACAATGTTCCACGTGGAACATTCATCTCATTCTCAACCCAAAAGAATGAATAAGTTAGCTACCTTTCCAACATGCCGGTGTGTCTGGCGATGAGTCGTAGATAATATCAGCCCGCGGTGCGGAAGGATGGGCGGTCGTGCTATGTTCAGCAGAATCGTCGTCCGCTACGGCAGCGAATCAAGTCTGAACATGCAACGTATACCCTCACTCGACGGCTTGCGGGCAATATCGATCTCGCTGGTGGTGCTCAGCCATCTGATCAAGTGGAAACATGTTTCACTCGGCCTGATGCAGGGCTACGGCGCGCTGGGCGTCCAGGTTTTTTTCGTGCTTTCCGGATATCTGATCACAAACATCCTGCTGCGCGAACACGAGCGGACGTCCACGATTAGTCTGCGCGAGTTCTACATTCGCCGGGCCTTCCGAATATTTCCCGCAGCCTTGGTTTTTCTGGCGGTCGTGGTTGTTTTTTATCGGCACGAGATGCGCTGGTATCACGTGGCGGCGGCACTGTTCTACGTCGCGAACATGGACATCGCGCGCCCGTGGGTCTTCGGGCACTTGTGGTCGCTCAGTATTGAAGAACAATTCTATCTGCTGTGGCCGCTTACGCTGAAGAAGTGGCACCGCCACAAGACTGCCATTCTTGTGTGTGTCTTTCTGGCTACGCCAGTGTTTCGCGCGGCGCTGTATGCCTTCAAAGTCCACAACGGGTTCATTGGAAGTCTGCCGGTATTCGCGGACCAGTTGGCGATCGGATGTTTGCTGGCCATCTTTGCGCCTCGCCTCCCCAAGATCAATGGCTCTCTGGCTGTTCTGATGCTCCTGGCGATGATTTTCATCCCGTGGTTTCCAGCCACCAGCGCGGCGCGCACGCTCTTCTTGCTGTTTGTGCTGAAGCCCTTGCTTAACTTCTCGATTGCCGGAGTTGTATTGCATGTGATTCAGGTGCCGTATCGTGCGCTGAATTGGGCGCCTGTAGCGTGGCTGGGAAGAGTGAGCTACAGCCTCTATTTGTGGCAGGAAGTGTTTTGTTCTAACCCGGTACTACGGCAGGGGTACTCTCTCGCCCTGATGGCGCTCGCCGCAGCCTGCCTCTCGTACTATCTGGTGGAACAGCCGATGTTGCGTCTGCGCGAGAAACTGGCTAGATCCCCCGAGTCCGCTGAGAGTGCGCCGCCAGAAACCGCGCCGGTGGCCGCGTTTCAGTTACCTGCCGAGACCCAACTCAAAGTTAGCTAAGGTTGCGGACGAAGTTGGCGATAGCGGAAGCACGCGACTGCATGGTCGTTCACCATTCCAGTCGCCTGCATGAACGCATAGCAGATGGTCGAGCCGACGAAGGTGAATCCGCGCTTCTTGAGATCCTTACTCATTGCGTCGGATTCGGCGGTGCTCGCCGGAACCCCCTGCCCGGCCTTCCAGATGTTGACGCGAGGCTTGCCTCCCACGAATTGCCAGATGTAACGGTCGAAGGTCTTGAATTCTTTCTGGACTGCGAGGAAGGCTTTCGCGTTCTGTACGGTTGCTGCGATCTTCAGCCGGTTGCGGACGATTCCGGCATCTTGCATCAGGGCTAGAATCTTTCGACGATCGTAGCGGGCAATTTTCTTCGCGTCGAAACCACTGAAGGCAGCGCGGTAATTCTCGCGCTTCCTTAGAATCGTGTCCCAACTTAGGCCGGCCTGTGCTCCTTCCAGGATCAGAAATTCGAACAGCACGCGGTCATCATGTTGTGGAACACCCCACTCCTGGTCGTGATAAAGAATCGCAAGATCGTTCGTGGGCCATGCACAGCGCGCGAGAGTCTTAGTCGTTTTCATTTTATTGGCTTTGTTTGCAACACCGACCCGCTGATGCGGCGATTTTCAATCGTACTTTTCATACAGAATCTGTTTGCGATCCCATCCCAACGACTTCAGCAACTGGCGATTGGCACTGACCATTTTATCGAGTCCGCAGATGTAAGCGTGCATGTCGGTGCGATCGCCGACTATGCCCGGCACATGCTCCTGCACATATCCGCGCAGTCCTTTCCATTCGGGACCCCCGCGGCTGAGCGTCGGCAAGAACTCGAAATTGGAGTGCTCCTGCGCGAGCCGCTCGAATTCTTCGCGATAGTAGATGTCCTGCTCGTAGCGCACGCCGAACACTAGCCAGAATTGACGTCCCTCATGTCGCGTCCGGTCGGCGAGCAGCCAATGCAGCATCGATCGAAATGGTGCGATTCCGGTTCCGGTTGCGATGAATACGGTGTCGCGCAATGGCGGACGCAGGATGAAACCGCCGAACGGACCCTCGAACGTAATCTCTGCCCCCTCACGCATGTCGCAGAGGTGGTTCGACATGAATCCTTCAGGTACGCGATTGAGGCAGAAGGCGAAGCGGCCATCTTCGGTTGGCGGGGAAGCAATCGAATAAGCTCGCGTGATTTCCTCGCCGTCAGGCGTCGAGGCTCTCAGCGAAAGCCACTGCCCTGGGACAAACCCCAAGCGCGGTGCGTCTTTTAATTCGAACTCAAGGTGCTTTGTGAATTCGGATAAATCTCTGGCCGCAGCCAGAGATGCTTGCAATGTCTGAAATTGTGCCATTGGGTATATGGATGATGCAGCGTCACGCCGCGACCCAACCCGTCTTCCAAAAATCGGCAGTAGAGACGTGGCGTGCCCGGTGTCCGTCGCCAGCGGTTGGGCATGCGCTTGGATCATTCCGGCGCCGACAGAGCCGCGGCAAGCCGCGCCTCTACCCTAGAGCTTTTATGCTACGGACTGCTTGCTGGCGAGAATACCGTCGATCTTTTTCAACTCTTCGGACGAAAAGGCCAGATTCTTCAGGGCGGCTACGTTGTCATCGACCTGTTGAACTTTGCTGGTTCCCACCAGCGCGCTGGTGACGCACGGATCGCGCAGTACCCAGGCGACAGCCATCTCGGCGAGAGATTGTCCGCGTTGGTTTGCAACGGCGTTCAGTTCCTGCAGCATCGCGACCTTGCGCTCATCGATATCTTTTCTCTTCAGGAAGAAATCACGCGCTGCACGGGAGTCTGAGGGAATGCCTTGCAGATAACGATCCGAAAGTAAACCTTGCGCGAGCGGGCTGAAGACGATGCAGCCGACTCCTTCTTTGCCGAGCACATCGAGCAAACCCTGCTCGGGATCACGCACCAGCATTGAGTACTTGGGCTGATGAATCACGCAGGGCGTTCCCAGACTGCGCATGATCTTGACCGCTTCCGCAGTTTGCTTGGCGCTGTATGCGGAGATGCCAGCATAAAGCGCCTTGCCGGAGCGCACGGCAGTGTCGAGAGCACCGAGGCTCTCTTCCATCGGCGTGTCGGGATCGGGACGGTGATGATAAAAGATGTCGACGTACTCCAGGCCCATGCGCTTGAGGCTTTGATCGAGGCTGGCCAGGATGTACTTTCGCGAGCCCAGGTTTCCGTAGGGGCCGGGCCACATGTCCCATCCGGCTTTGGTGGAGATGATCAGTTCGACGCGATAGGGAATGAAATCTTTCTTTAGGATCTGGCCGAAATTTTCCTCGGCTGAGCCGTAGGGCGGGCCGTAGTTGTTGGCTAGATCGAAGTGCGTGATGCCGAGGTCGAAGGCGCGACGCAGCATGGTGCGGGCGTTTTCGAAATTGTCAACGCCTCCGTAATTGTGCCAGAGGCCGAGTGAGATGGCGGGAAGTTGAATGCCGCTGCGTCCGGAGCGGCGATACTGCATGGTGTCGTAGCGGTTGATTTCGGGTACGTACAAGGTCGGGTCTCCTCGGCGAAAGGGCATGGATTGAGAGTGAGAATTATAGCCCGCTGAAGTCGGCTGCGTGGGCTGGTCCCTAAGGGGATGAAGTCCGTGGTCCAGCGGCATTGCGGAGGAAGTCGCGTCATGCAAAAAGAGAAACGGATATGCTTGCATGCCCGCAAATACTGAGAACTCATCCTCCGCTAATGGCGGGGACGATGGAGATTTCGGAAGGGGCGGGGAGGGGGCTTGCCAGGCCGCCGGTGTATCGCATGTTCTCATCCCCGATGAAGATGTTGATGTGTTCGCGAATCTCTCCCTGCTCGGTTGCCATGCGGGAGCGAACGCCAGGATAGAGATTCCACAAGAGAGACAATGCTTCGCCCAGGGTTGCGGGGGAGTGTTCAATCACAACGCTGTGTCGTCCTTCGGTGAATTCACGCAATCCGCCGGGAATGTGAAAGGTCACGGGCATGGCTTATCTTCTGGTTCCCCGCGAATTCGTTCCGCGCGAACTGGCTCCGCGTGACTTGCTCTTACTGAAAGATTTTCCTCGGGAAGAGGTCGCGACCGAAAGCTTCGAGACAGTCTTAGACACAGAAGCGGTACTGGATGAGGTTTTCGACGACGTCATCGCCGAGACACGTGATGAGTCCTGGACCAGTGCCGTACGAATGCAGACAATCGCCGGTAGTCCCTCGATAATTTTTTGCCACGTTTTTCCTTCGTCGCGGGAGCCGAAGATCTGTCCGTTTCTTGTCCCCAGATAGAGTCCGACCGGATCGAGCGAATCGGCTGTCATTGCGTCCCGCAGAACGGTTTCGTAGGCGCGCTTCTGCGGCAAGCCGCGCTGAAGCGGTTCCCATGAAGCGCCCGCATTGCGCGTTCGATAGACACGCAAGCGTCCGTCACAGGTACAGCGGAATTCGTCGGATTCGACCGGAACGATGTACACCCAATCAGGGTTTCGGGGATGCATGACCATGGCAAATCCGAAATCGGAGGGCACGCCATTGGCGATATCAAACCAGTTTTCCGCCCAGTCGTCCGATCGATAAAGGCCCCAGTGATTTTGCAGGAACAGACGTTCCGGATGGTCGGGATGCATGGCAATCTTGTGGACGCACTGTCCGAACTCAGGATACTTGTCGGGCAGGAACACGACGCGGACGCCTCGGTTTTGCGCCGACCATGTCTGGCCGCCATCATCGGTACGGTAGACTCCGCCCGATGAAATTGCCACATACATGCGCTGGTTGTTGGCGGGATCAAGCACGATGGTGTGCAGAGCCAGTCCCCCGTTGCCGGGCACCCATCGCGGCCGATGCGGATGATCGAACAGACCGCGGACGAGCGACCAGGTCTCACCAGCATCACGGGTTTGAAAGAGCGCAGCCGGTTCTACTCCGCAATAGAGCACTTCGGGATCGTTCATCGGGCCGAGCGATATCTGCCAGATGTTTTTGAGGGATACTCCGGTATCGGGCGGAAATCGAATCGGAGGTTCCTGCGGATTCGTCCAGCTTTTTCCAAAGTCATCGCTGGAACGAAGAAGCGTTCCCCAATAATTCTGAGTTGAGGCCCATATGCGATGTTGGCCGCCGCGGCCGTCGTAAGCCATCGAATAGACACTGTGTCCGTGAAAGTAAGGGCCACCCAATTCCCAGCGCGTGCGCTGCCGGTTCGAGCGCAGAAGGAAGGCTCCCTTGGTGGTTCCTACGAGCAGAAGGAAGTCCCCCTTCTTGACGTGAATATGCTGAACGCCATGCAACATTGTGGTTCTGGGTTGGCTCACCTCGGCGGGGGGAGCAGGAGACACGTTGACGGCCGACTGCACCGCTTCGAGAGCGGCCTGGACTTCGCCGGCGCGCTGGTATCGATGCAAGGGTTCCTTCGCCAGGCAGCGTTGAATGATGGCCCAGAGTCCGGGCGGGACGGGAGGTCCAAGCGGCTTGGGCAGCTCACGCATGATGGCTGAGCTGATCTCGAAGCCGGTGCGGCCATCGAAGGGCAGACGTCCGGAAGCGGCCTCATAGAGCACTACACCGAGTGCCCACAGATCGCTGCGGTAATCAGTCCCTTCGCCGCGCAGGATTTCGGGAGCGATGTATGGCAGAGTGCCGCTTACGCCGGAAGCGTCAAGCATGGTTTCGAACGAGCGGGTGACGGCATCGAAAATTGTGCCGCCGACTTTCTTGGCTAGTCCAAAGTCGAGTACTTTAACTAATCCTTCGGCCGTGACGACAATGTTTGCCGCTTTTAGATCGCGATGAATGATGCCTCTGTCGTGGGCGCGGACGAGCGCGCTGGCGATCTGAACGCCGTAGCGCAGCACTGACTCAGGGGGCAATCCGTGATCTCCGCTCAACTCGCGGAGAGACTTGCCCTCCACCAACTCCATTACGATGTAGAGTTCGCCATCGCTCTCGCCTACTTCGTAGATGGTGCAGATGTTGGGATGTGCGAGAGCAGAAGAAGCTCGCGCCTCGTGCAGGAGGTTCTGGCGTCCGGACGAATCGAGAGAAGTGTTCTTGCTGACAACCTTCAACGCCACGTCGCGATGCAGCACTTCATCCTGGGCGCGATAGACGACACCCATCCCTCCTTGCCCAATCTTGGCTACGATGCGGCAATGGCCGAGCACTTGACCGATCACAGAGTGCTCCTTTCGCATTCATGCTAGGCGGTAACGCGAAAGGCCGTCAACGTGGACCGGGTTAGAAATGAGGACGGTTGCTGACTTCCAGCAAGGAGCTAGCAACCTGAAGCTGGAGGGCAGAGCAACGAAACGGCAATTCTCTACTCCACCGTAACCGACTTGGCCAGGTTGCGGGGTTGATCGACGTCGCAGCCGCGGCGGACGGCGATATGGTAGGCCAGCAGTTGTAAAGGTACGATTTCGAGAATTGCGGACAACTCCTCGGGAGCGGGTGGAATGTAGAGAACGTGATCGGCATCTTCCTGGATTTGATCGTCACCCTCGGTGGCGAGCGCGATCACGATACCGGAGCGGGCTTTCACTTCCTGAAGGTTTGAGATGGTTTTTTCGTAGCGGGTCATCGAGGCGGGACTGTTCACGTCTCGGGTGGCGATGATTACTACCGGAAGGTTCTCGTCTATGAGGGCGTTAGGGCCGTGCTTCATCTCTCCGGCGGGGTATCCTTCGGCGTGAATGTAGGAAATCTCTTTGAGCTTGAGGGCGCCTTCGAGGGCGATTGGGTAGTGGATGCCGCGGCCGAGGAAGAGGAAATCCTGGGCGCGGACATAAGTTTTCGATAACTCGTTGCAGGCTTCGTCGTGAGTGAGGATCTGTTCGAGCTTGCCAGGAATGTGGGTGAGCTGCTGGACCAGGGCCTTGGCTTGCGCGGGGGTCAGCGTGCCACGTACCTGCCCGAGGTAGAGGGCGAAAAGGTAGAGGGCAGTGAGCTGTCCGCTGAACGCTTTGGTTGAGGCTACGCCAATCTCGGGACCGGCATGCGTATAGATGGTGCCAGCGGCTTCGCGGGTGATCATGGAGCCAACGACGTTGCAGATGGCGAGTGTCTTCGAACCTCTGGTTTTGGCTTCCCGCTGGGCGGCGATGGTGTCGGCGGTTTCGCCGGACTGGGAGATCAGTAAGGTGAGTGTGTCCGGACCCATGATGGGATCGCGGTAGCGCCACTCGCTAGCGTAGTCAACTTCGACGGGGACGCGTGCGAGGGTCTCGATCATGAACTTGCCGGCTAGTCCGGCGTGCCAACTGGTGCCGCAGGCGGTGATGTTGAGTTTCTTCATCGCCTTGAATTCATCCGCGGTGACTTGCATCTCGTCGAGGAATACCTGGCCGCTGTCCTGCGAAACCCGTCCGAGGGTGGTGTCGCGGATGGTGCGGGGCTGCTCGTAGATTTCCTTGAGCATGAAGTGCTTGAAGCCGCCCTTTTCTGCCATGATGGGATCCCAGGTAATGCGCTGGACCTGGCGCTCGACGGGGTTGCCGTCGAAATCGGTGAGCTTGACGCCTTGCTGCGTGATCACTGCGAGATCGCCGTCAGCTAAGAAGAAAAGGTCGCGAGTGTGATGGAGAATCGCGGGCACGTCAGAGGCGACAAAGAATTCGTCTTTGCCCAGACCGATCACGGCGGGCGGGCCGTTGCGGGCGGCGACAATCTTGTTGGGATCATCGATGGCGATCACGACCAGGGCAAACACGCCAGTCAATTCCTTTACCGCCTTGCGCACTGCTTCTTCGAGAACGGGCCGATGGCCGTTGCCGGTTTTCAGATAGTGGTTCTCGATCAGGTGAGCAATAACTTCCGTGTCGGTCTCGGTGCTGAACTTGTGGCCCTCTTCCCTGAGCTTCCTTTTGAGGGACAAATAATTCTCGACGATACCGTTGTGAACGACGACGATGCGTCCGGTGCAGTCACGATGGGGGTGGGCGTTCTCCTCGGTGGGGCGGCCGTGCGTGGCCCAGCGCGTGTGTCCGATGCCGTAGGTGCCGTCCAGCAGTTTGTTGCGGATGACCTCTTCCAGATTGCGCAGCTTGCCTTCGGCGCGGCGGATCTGGAGGCCTTCGCCATTCCCGGCGACGGCGATTCCGGCGGAGTCATAACCGCGATACTCGAGCCGCCTCAGGCCTTCGATGATGACCGGGACGACTTCCTTCTTCCCCACGTATCCGACAATGCCACACATAGCTTATGGACTCCTTCGTTAATCGGCGGGGGGAACCGGGTCATGCCTGGTCAAGTTGACGTACGTCAGGTTCGCGACGAACCGAGCGACTAACTGTCTTCGAGGGAGAAACGAAACTCTTCAATTACGGGGTTAGTCAGGACTTCACGCGCGATCCGTTCTACCTCGGACTGAGCCTGATCTTTGGAAAGGCCGCCGTTCAGGGAAATCTCAAAGTATTTACCCTGGCGGACTTCTTGCAGGCCCCTATAGCCCATTTTATGCAGTGCACCTTGAATGGTTTTACCCTGCGGGTCGAGCACGCTCTTCTTCAGCGACACATAAACGTAAGCCTTCATGAACTAGCTCATTATACGTGAGGCAAACGCGATTACGGCTCTGGTTTTTGTTATGGCGAGTATCGACAGAAGCTATGCGGATGATGCGCTCTTAATTGCGTAAACTACTCAAGAGATGAGAGTTGGCGATCGAGTTCCGCAATTGCGTCAGTCAGCATCTGACGATGCCGGGGGTTGGCCGCCGTTTCCAACTGGCGGGACAGGCGGCTGCGGGAGAGAAGCAGCCCCTGGCGTTTGCGATCGCGGTCGCGTTCTTCGGGCGACAGTGCAGGACGGGCCGGCTTGTGCCGCTCCGCCATCGCATCCTGTTGCTGTTCGATTGACTTACTTTCCCAACCTCGTGCCATGGTGGGAATCCTATCGCATTGAAACCAAAAAATCCTTGATTTCCCTGCTGTCCCTTGTCAGCCAATTCCGACATCGGGACATCATTCGAGCGACAAAAACAGCTAGGGTGCCTGAATCTGCGCGCGCCTTAGTGCGTTGTGATTGAGGAGGAGGCCGGTGGCACGATCGTATTGTTCAAGCAGCGAGCGCAGGGGCCGCGGCTGTAAACCTGGGAAGGTCGCCGACAACATCAGCTGCGCAGTCGCATCCAGGGCACGCAAACGAAGGTAAATCGCGCTATTTGCGATCTGTTTTCCCCAGGCTGCGATGGCGGGATCCGGACTCCGTTGGGCTGCACCGCCGAAACGTGCGAATTGCAGAGAGATCCTCGATAGTTCTTTCGTGTAGACAAGAGCTGTCCGAGAGCGTTCACGTTTTATTCTTCTGAATGCCTGGGCAGGCAGGCTGACCCGCAGGAACTCCTCCTCCTCGGGATCCACCAAATTTCGGAACGCTTCCACGTCGAGCGCCCGAATGGCTGTAATGGTTCGATCGAGGTCAGGCAAGTCCTTCGCGCGCCGGGTCGCCAGGTAGGCAAACAACACCAGTAGTGTGATTGAGAGTAGAACAAACACCAGGGTCGCGCTCATCGGGTACGCTCCAGTTCTCCGCTCCATTGATCCATTTCGGGTACCGTGTCGGTGGCGGCGACGACCGGTTTTTCTGCTGCCAGCAAATAGCCCAGCCAAACCACAACAGAAACGTGGTAGCTTCCAGTCGGCAGAAGATCCAGCAAGTCTTTGCCATGTTCAGTGAGATCGGTCAGATGCAGTGCAGAAACCGCAAGCTCGGTGCTGGCGAAGATTCCGAAACCGAATGCGATTCCAAATGTGTAACTGCGCCATGACAGGCCGAACATGCGGGAAAACAGGAAAAGAAAGAGCAGTAACCCGGCCTGAATGATTGCCACGCTCCTGCTGAGCAATGCGAGTCCCGCCAACAAACTATCGGGAACAGCCCCAGAGGAATAGAACGCCGATAAGATCGCGACAGCTGCCAAGAAACCGGTTAGCCAACGCATCGAAGCCATGCCAAGGGTCTCGAGACGCGAATAGTCATGAAACACATGGTTGAATATCAGCGCGATGCTTCCTGCCAGAGTCGCTGTGAAAACGTCTCGATATAAGACCTTATGAGTAGGAGCAATTCCTGCGATAGCAAAGAGAAGAAGAAACTCTATGGTTTCGTACAATGTGTACAAGAAGAAAACAGGAAAGTTCTTGTGGAGCCGCCGGACGAACATAACCACCGACAAAACCGCAAGCAGAGCGTGGGGCGCGATCCAAAGGTAATGCAGAACGAAGTTATACCACTGCGTCATATTGCTGGAGGGCACTATATTGCGCCCGCCGCAAATTTGCAATCAAATCGCGCCCCCGAGGTTAGGCCGGGCAAACCGTCCCGGGAGGACATTGAGTACCGCGAGGCCAGGGGTTCCCGTCAGCGAGGCAGGGCACGCTGGCGGTGGTTAGCAACAAAAGGGCTGCGAGCACGAATAACATTTTTTTCACGGTGTTTCTCCTTTGGAAAAGGGAATTGTTCCGTGATACTTTGCGCTTAGCAGCGTACGGTTGTACGAGAGCGGCCCACTTAACAGGTTTTCGGAAACAGTAAATTTACGGATCGAGATCCGCTTTCGAAGCTTTTCTAGGGAAGAATTCTTTTGTGCCGCTCAGATCCGCTCTTGAAGACTTCGAAGGCACCAGCTTAGGCGCCATTCCCGGACTTCTAGGAAAATTGAACTACTTCGCTGAGTTGCACGATGGCCGCGGGAAGTATTCTCACTGGGGAATGGGAAGGGTGCATGGCGAGGAAGCGGCCCGGCGAGCGATGCGCACATCTCATGGTGCGGTACTTACACGGATATTACGAACTCCTTTGCGCGTGTTGGTCGAGGATCTGAGTAGCTCCGCGTCAAGTGCTCAGATCACAGCCGTTGCGTTCCTCTCGTCTTTGGGAAAGCTGACACTGCAAGCGCTGCCAGCCGGCGCGGCGGCGGCTTCGCAGAGCCACCTTATGGCAGTTCTGCACGCATTGTCGGCTCTAGTGGAGACCCAAGCACACGCCAGTCACCAAGACACATCGCCACCCCGACCACCTGTCCGATAATTTCAGCCTCTTGTGGATGCCGCAGAATGCGAACAGGCACAGACGACAAGGGATGCGGTTGCAGCACGATGTTGTCCCGCTGCACTTGGCACCAGGAACAGACAAAGCCCTCACGGGTCTCGACGAAGTAGATGGGGCGCTCGAACTCCGTGCGCCATGCGCCCTCTGCCGCCTTGTTCTTGCGTTCGTCCACCTGCACAAAACTGCCGGGCGGCAAAATCGGGTACATGGTGAAATCCTCCGACCCGATGTAGCCGTATGAGTAACGGTCGTCCGCAGCAAACATAGACAAATAAGAGAGCGGCACAACGCCCCATTGTTCGATCATTCGACCAAGTTCGTGGTCGTCTTGAGGCTGAATCCTGGGTCCAGGCGAACGGGAATGGAAATTTGGGCGATGCTTTCGGAAGCCTTAGTAAGATGTGAGTTTGGGGGATGTGCGGCACCGACATCGAGATGGATGTCGTTCAGGTCCACGCCGTACCACGAAAGTAATTCCCGATAGTCACGACGATAAATCGCCGCCAAGGAATAAAACCGGAAAACGCTGGGAACAACTCCCTTGGTTTCGATGTCCGACAATCGACTGGGAGGAATACCAAATTCCTCGCTTCCCAGCCTCCGCGCAATCTGAAGGCTCGCGTTTTCAACGTCACGCATCGTGCAGCCGAGGGCTTCCCTCAAAACACGAAGTTTGTATCCTCCCTTAAGTTCCACTGCGCACCCCTCTGCACTTTTTTGAAAATGTAACAAAGCGCGCCGCTACCTTCTATTCTTCGAAGGGAAGGTCTGAAGCCTTCTTGTTCGTATTGCGGAACACGCGAGGCGGTATTCTAGCACCGAACTGTGGGTCGCGGACCCTCCCTAGTCTGGGTTTAATTCCTGTTTTGGGACTGCTGCTTCGTGTGCTTCAGAGAAGGTTGTTTTGATTTTGTAAAAGTACTAAGTTCTACCTTCTTAATTTCCCAAAAGGGTACAGGATCACGAGACTACCAGAACCCGCGTGGTGAATTGTTGCTGGAAGTGAAACAGTCAAACGGGAGCAGAACTGCCTATTCGGACTATGCGTTCCTGATTTGTTGCACTCTCTCTAAATGCCGTGCGGATGTAGGATCCTCGGACATTCTGGCCGCCGGGCAGCGTTACACCTATGCTCATCTTCGTTGGGTTCGAACGCTGTTAGTCGAGATATCCTCTAAATCCTAATGAATCTATAGTGCAGTTAGCCGTCATTGGGAAGTCTAGCGGGGCCGTCTGCCCTGTTCCAAAAAGCGAACATGCCAGGACCGAAGCAAAAGGAGGCATCAAAAAGCCTTGACTAGTAACTTGTGGTCAAGTCAGGATGTGCTCTCCAGATGGGGCGCTCTTTGGAGATTAAGGTCGCAGACCTGAGGGGGACTCCCGACCGGGAGTAAAGAGACCGGATTCCAAGAATGGAACCGGCGACTGCGACGCAGGGCGAATAATATTTGACGAAATCGCGTTGCACCGCCTGTAAAAAGGCCGGTGGCAAATCCCCCCAAGATTTCCGGCTCAGTGTAACTGCTCGATGCGTCTACGCAGAAGGCGGAGGGGTGTGCGCATGGCGGAGGATTCGCCTCGGCTTGGGGAAGAGGCACGGCCGAACGAGAATCAGCATGACAATCGATCGGGGGCATCCGGGCAGGATGGTTCCCGTGACCGGGGACTAATCGAAGCAGTCGATTTAGTGATCCGGTCGCGAAGCGCGCCGGATTTGTTTCGAGAGATTGCGCCGCGCATTCTGGACCTGACGGAGTGCGACTTCCTGAAATTCTCCCAGCACGATCCAAGTCAGAACTGTATGGTGACGCACTACTGGAGCCGAACCCAGGAGAGCGGCCAGTGCGATGCATTCGCGGTGGACGAGTGCGTGACCGGATGGGTCTGGATGCGCCAGGAGACGATTACCATTTCCGACGTCGAGAAGGAGAAGCGCTATCCCACTTGCATGCAGGAGCTTCGCAAGCATGGAGTACGGTCGTATACGGTGCTGCCCGTGAGCACCGCGAAACGTCGTTTCGGAGCCATCGGACTGGGTAAGAAAGTTCCCGAGATTCTGGATTCAGGAGATCTGGAATTCTTTCACCGAGTCGCCTTCTTAGTTTCTCTGGCCCTGGAGAATCAGCAAGCCCACCGCGACAGTAAAGAGCAGCGGGAACGTTTGCAGGGTTTAGTGACAATTGGCCGGCAGCTGAGTTCCAGCCTGGAACTCGAGACGCTGTTGACGCTGGTGTTTGCCAATGTGCGGCAAATCACGGGTTGCGATCACACTGTTCTCGCTCTTCTGGAAGATGACAGGAAATTTCTGCGCGCGTATGCCGTGGATCATGTGCCCGGACTGGAGTCGTTGCTGACTGACCGTTACCGCCGCGTATTGACCGCAGAAGGTACGGCTGCCCGTGCGATCGAGACGCGCAGTGTCACGGTGTGGACCACAGAAGACTTGGAGAAGTCCGGAATCCCAGTGACGAAGAAAATGCTGGAGGCGGGCATTCATTCGCTGTGTAATGTCCCGTTGCTCTTAGGGGAACAGGTGCTCGGGTCCATTAATGTGGGCAGCCTCCGCAGGAATGCATTTCATCCGGAAGATACGGAATATCTTCAGCAGGTCGCGAACTTGATTGCGCCGGCGATCCGAAACGCTAATGCTTATCGCGAGGTCGCACAGCTCAAGGACCGTCTCGCGGGTGAAAAGCGCTATCTGGAGAGCGAAATCCGAAGCGAGAAGGGGTGGGACAAAATTGTGGGCAGTAGCCCAGCGTTGAAGCGCGTTTTGGATTACGCCTCGATAGTCGCTGTTACGGATTCCACGGTCCTGATCACAGGTGAAACCGGTACAGGCAAAGAGCGCGTGGCTCGCGCCATCCATGCTATGAGCCGTCGCAAAGAGCGCAGTTTTATCAAGGTGAATTGCGCAGCGATCCCAACTGGACTGCTGGAAAGCGAGTTGTTCGGGCACGAGAAGGGTGCGTTTACGGGAGCAGTAAGCCAAAAGATCGGGCGACTGGAACTGGCGGACAAAGGCACATTGTTTCTGGACGAGATCGGCGAAATCGCGCTGGAGTTACAACCGAAGTTGCTGCGCGTTCTCCAGGATCAGGAGTTCGAGCGGCTCGGCGGCACTCGCACGATTCGGGTGGACACTCGGCTCATCGCGGCAACCAATCGTGACTTGGCGCACGCAGTAGAAGAAAAGCAGTTCCGCAGCGATCTGTTTTACAGGCTGCATGTTTTCCCATTGCACCTGCCTGCGTTGCGCGACCGGAGCGAAGACATTCCGATGCTCGTCAATCATTTCGTGGAAAAGTCGGGGGTCCGGCTGTCACGCAGGATTGAGACAGTTCCTGCTGAAGCGCTCGCGGCTATGCGACAGTGGAGTTGGCCAGGGAACATTCGTGAGCTGGAAAACTTTATTGAGCGTTCAGTGATCCTGTCAGAAGGCAGCGTTCTGCGGGCGCCGCTCGCTGAGTTAAGACAGGAGATTTCACGACAGCGGGGTGGCGCGGAGGGCACTCTTGAAGATCGGGAGCGAGAACATATTATCGAAGTGCTGCGCCAGACTCGCGGCGTTCTTTCCGGTCCAAGAGGAGCGGCGGCGCGATTGGGACTAAAGCGGACGACACTTCAATACAAGCTCCAGAGACTGGGTATCTCCCGCACAGAATATATCGCGTGAAGTCATGCCGATCCTCCGTCAGGAGTGCCATTCCCCCGGCGATCGAACCTACCCATGAGCGCCGATGACTCAATAAGAATCCTGCTTTGTTCCACTTGATCGAAGGGTTGGTCTGGTCAACCGTGTGCATACCTTTATTTGCTCGGCACATTTTCACTCCCCCTGAAAACGATCTGCCAACCAAAGATCGTGGCGAGCAGGAGTCTCAATGGGTGTGCCCCGGCATTTCATGTTTTCCGACGGCTGTCTCGGCTGCACCTTGCGGCGCAAGGGTGACTTCTGCGACCTGCCGCATCCGCTCCTTACGGAATTGCATGGGCTGGGACACCTGACGCTGTATCCACCGGATGTGGTGCTGATGATTGAAGGCCAGGCGCCGCGGGGCGTGTATATCGTTTGTTCCGGACGCGTTAAGCTTTCGGTGGAGGCGAAAGATGGTAAGACGGTGATTCTGAAAGTAGCCGGCGAACGCCAGGTATTGGGATTGAGCGCATTGGTTTCCGGTCAGCCCTCCCCCATTGAGGCAACTACGGTGGAACTGTGCCAGATCAAGTTCGTCGACCGCGAAAGTTTTCTCCATCTTATCGATCAGAACGGCCACGCGGCGCTGGCCTGCGCCCGGCTTATAAGCCAGGAGATCGGGACCACCTTCCGTGATGTGCACGATTTGCTGCTGGCGCGTAGTTCGACAGAAAAACTGGCTCGGCTGTTGCTGTCGTGGGCGTCGAAGGAGCCTCACAACCTGGAGGTTCACGTAGCCACCGACTTCACCCACGAAGAGATCGCCCAAATGATTGGATCGTCGCGAGAAACCGTAACCCGATTACTTAGTGATATGAAACGAAGAGAGTTGATTCGACTGGAAGGGTCGACACTGGTGATTTCGAATCGCATTGCGTTGCAGGCTATTGCCTCGTAGTCATTTCCTCCCCTGGGGCGGATGCTCGGCAGGGTTGGGCCCGCCCCCAATTTTCCCGGGATTTCCTACAGGTTGAAGAGTTCGCGCAAGCGGCGCGTCTGCGCCCGGCTGACGGGAATTTCTGTCTGCTTCTTGTCGTCCATGCGGAGCTGGTAGGAACTCTTGAACCAGGGCACCACTTCCCGGATGTGCTGGATGTTTACGAGGAAGGATCGGTGCGCCCGCCAGAACAAACTAGGGTTTAGGTTGTCATTCAGTTCTTCCAGAGTGCGGCAGTTCGACTGGCCTTCCATGCCGGTGTGGCCGCTTGTCACTACTGTGATGACTCCATCTTCGATCGTGGCGTAACAGATGTCTTTTGAGTCAGCCAGGAATAGCCGGCCCGCCGCTTTGATAAGGATCTTTGCGGTCTGTGATTTCTGCGACTCGAGCATGCGCACGAGTGTCTCGAATTTTTCGTCCGACCCGGCGCCGCCCTCGATCTTGGCGCGCGCTTTTTCCACCGACTGCGCCACTCGTTTCTTGTCGAAGGGCTTAAGAATGTAGTCAACGGCGTTCACTTCGAAGGCTTTGACTGCATACTGATCGAAGGCGGTGGCGAAAATAAACTTGGGAAGCGCTACTTTGCGGTCGAGAAGCTTTTTGATGACGCCGAAGCCGTCCAAGCCGGGCATCTGAACATCGAGAAAGACCAGGTCGGGATTGTGCTCCTTGATCAGGTTGACGGCTTCGAGTCCGTTCTTGCCCTGGGCGACGACATTCACGTCGGCAAGACTCTGGACGAGGAAGGCGAGTTCGTCGCGCGCCAGTTGTTCGTCATCGACGATGACCGCGGAAAGTGGCATAACGTTCAGAGCCAGGCGACGAAGACATCGCAGCGCCACCATTGGTGAGTATAGCCACCGCGGAAATGCGGAGCAAACCCGTCTTCAGGAGCGCTTGATGACTAACAGGTTTCTGGCGTATCGTTCTCACTGTTGGGGGCCATTCCCAACTTGAAGTAAGTGGGCGGATGCGCCGCCCTTAGGCTGATCTGGCCAACCTGCTCCGAATTCCAGAACGGGAGGTGGTGATGGAGGCGTATCAGGTTCAATACCCGCGAAGAGGCGACCGCGCAATAGACCGTGCTGCTGTCCAATCTTCATCTGCCCTTAATCTTGCTGCACCCAAAGATTGATATCTTTACGCACGAGGAGATTCAACATGCCTACCTTCCAGTCAAGCCAGCGAAGCAGAATGCATCTGCTTTTTGTGTTTTCAGCCTTCCTAATGATTACGCCTTTTGGAGTCGCTGCCGCTTCCTCGAACGGGAGCGGTTGCCAGCTTCAGTCGCCGAAAAGCAACATTCATCATGTGATCTATATTCAGTTCGACAACACGCATTTTCGCCGCGATAATCCGAATGTGCCGTCTGACCTCGAGCAGATGCCGCACCTCCTCAACTTCATCACCAGCCATGGAACGCTGCTCAGCAACGACCATACTGCTCTGATCTCCCACACAGCCACTGGAATTCTGACATCGTTGGCCGGCGTTTATCCGGACCGGATGGGGCAGCCGGTGTCGAATAGCTTCCGCTATTTCAAGACGGATGGTACGACCCGCACCGGGGTTTCATTCGCTTACTGGACGGCGCCGCTCTTTGATCCCGCGGGCAGCAGTACGGATACCACTCCCGAGATGATCAACGAGAACGGCAAAATCGCACCGGCGCCGTGGGTTCCATTTGCGCGTGCGGGATGTGATTTCGGGGCAGTTGCTACAGCGAACACAGTTCTTGAGAACACAGCAATCGACATTCCGATCGTTTTTGGACCCAACTCGGAGGAAGCGGCCGAAGTGGCTGCCGATCCGGCACAGGGCTTCGCGGATTTTGTCGGCATCGGCGTGCATTGTGCGCAGGGATCGGCGGTATGCGCGGCTTCGAGCCATGTCCGTCCCGATTTGTTGCCGGACGAACCCGGTGGATACTCCGGATTTAGCGGGCTGTTTGGCGCGAAGTACGTCAATCCGGTGATCAAGGCGAGCGGACCGATGACCGATCTCAACGGCAATGTGATCCAGGATGCGACTGGGCATATTGGGTTCCCGGGATTCGACGGCATGGAAGCGACGGTCTCGCTGTCCTATGTTGCGCAAATGCAGGAAGCGGGAATTCCGGTAACTTATGCATACGTTTCGGATGCACATGACGGACATGGGACGTCCGGCAACATTCACTTCGCGTACGGTCCGGGCGAGGCTGGGTATGTTCAGCAGTTGCACGACTACGATGTCGCGTTCCAAAAGTTCTTTGATCGACTCGAAGCGGATGGAATCAACCGCAAGAACACGCTCTTCGTCTTCACGGTAGATGAGGGCGACCACTTTGCCGGCGATCAACCGACACCTGCCGGTTGCGACGGCGTGACGACGCCATGCAACTACAACCGCGTGGGCGAAATCAATGCCGATCTCCGGCGCATGACTCTTACTCAGTCCGGCGACTCGACGGTATTCTCGGTGCATTCCGACGACGCCCCAACCGTGTATGTCAATGGCACAAGCACGCAGCCTCTTCGGGATCAGACTGATCCGGTTGTCCGCAGCCTGGAACGCGAGTTGGCTCAGTTGAACTGGCTGAACCCATACACAAACGTGGTCGAAAACAACATCATGGTGGCGCTCGCAGACCACACTGGGATGAAGACGTTGCACATGGTCACAGCGGATCCGTTCCGTACGCCTACGTTCACGCCGTTTGCCGATCCGAATTGGTTCTTCTTCGCCACCGGTGGGGGTATTTGTGTGACGCCGAGCGATTGCGCGTTTATTCCGGCGCGTAGTTCACAGAGCTTTGCGTGGAACCATGGTGACATCCAAGATGAGATTGCCTCGACCTGGGCCGGCTATGTTGGGCCGGGCGTGGAGGGTAGAGGCGTCGACTCAAGAACCTGGTCGGATCACACCGATCTCCGACCGACGATCCTGAACTTGGTCGGCCTGAAGGACGACTATGTTCATGACGGGCGCTTGATCGCGGAGATTCTTGAGGGTAACTCGGTACCGAAAGCTGTGAAAAGAAGCGAGAGCTTTATCGCGCTAGCTAGAACGTATAAACAGTTGAACGCACCGTTCGGGCAGTTTGCGATGGATACGCTTAAATCGTCCACGTTTGCATTGGCCTCTAATGATGCTGGCGATGCAACCTACAACTCCGTTGAAGGACAGATTCAGTCACTCACTTCGCAACGGGATGCGGTTTCCACGCAGATGAAGGCACTGCTGGAAGGCGCCACATTCAACGGACAATCGTTCAGCGATGCAAAGGCCCGGGCCTTGATCGCGCAGGGAGTGTGGCTGATGGTACAGGCACACGCTCTACCGCACTAGACATGAATTGGGCCCCATTCATTCGCGTTCTTTGTGGATAATGGGGCTCATAAATTTAAGGTCGCTCCCCAGGCGGCTTATAGTTTTGCTGAAAAATCTGCGGGGAGGGTACGTCGGGGCTGAAGGGTACATATACAGGCTTACGGCGGCGTTAAACCCCATGCCAGCCCAAGATGGTGTTGTTGTCGCCCGATTTGATCGGGTGCATTTCGTACGTACTGGAGCAGGCGGATTGGGGCGCTAGTTGAGTTTCTTCCCAGTCACATCCTCGATGTGAAGCAGAATCAGTTGGCGACCGGGTTGCGGTTCGATGCGGCGGGCGTTAAGCATCATTACGCGGGTACCAAGATGAGGAAAATTGTGCCGCACCTCGAAGTCTTGGACTAATTCATTGTTAGGCAGAATCCTCTCCAGTAGTTCTCGCAGTTTTGGGATGTCCTACTGCTTGCCGCCGAGATCGTAAATCGCGCGATTCTCGGTTTCGTCGCGTGACACTTCGAAATTCCGGTAGAAAGCCGGATTGGCATTGGTGACGCGCAGGTTGCTGTCCAGTACAAGAATTGCTTCGCGGGACGTCTCGCTAATCGCGTCGGCGAACAGCTGTGCTTGTTCAAGATTGCGTTTCAAGGTGTCGATATCCTGAATGCTGATGACCGCGCCCTCAATCTTGTTGTCCCAGGTCTTGTAGGGGCGTACACGCATCAAGTGCCATTTGCCATTTTCGCTCTCGCGAACCTGGAGTTCGTGGGGGGACATGGTGTCGATGGTTTCGCGCGCGATCGGCCCGAGGTCTTGGATTTCGAGGTTAGGACGAATTTCGTGCAGGCGGCGTCCGACGTCGCCGGGCAGCAGGTTCAGCATTTTTTGTGCCGGCGGCGTGAAGTGCCGGATGTGGAGGTCGTTGCCGACGATCACCACCGGGATACTCACGTTATCCAGGAGATTGAGCAAGTCGTTGTTGGCCAGAGATAATTCGGCATTCCGGTGCTGGAGCTCTTCATTCAGAGTCGTGAGCTCTTCATTGGTCGATTGCAATTCTTCCTTTGCAGTCTCGAGTTCCTCGTTGGTGCTTTGTAGTTCTTCGTTGGCTGACATGACCTCTTCATTGGAGGCTTTGAATTCTTCGGTGATGGTGTCGTGATCTTCAATCAGGCCCTGCAATTGTTCCCGGAGCTGACTTGTTTCGCGCTTCAAGCGCTCTGTTTCCCGCGTAGGAATGCCTTTAGCCGCGCGAGTTCTCTTTCCGCCTTTGCGATCTGTGGCTGAATCGGAAGTCGATGCGTCCTGAAAGACGACGAGATAGAAGCGCTCGAGCATGCCTTCGGCGCGAATCGGCATGACCTCCAGGTCCACTTCGCGCGTGCCTTCGATGGAGTGAATGATTACTCCCTCTTTCCGCACCAGCGCTTTTTCCTTGCGCGCCTTGGTAATCGCAGCGCGCAAGTCCACGAGCAGGCCCTCGCGGGCCATTTTGACCAGGTTAAAAGTTGGGTGACCCGACGCCGGTTCCAGGTATGCACCCGTCTTCCCGCGGAATTGCACGATATCCATCGCCTCGTTAATCACAATGCTGGCAGGAACGAAACGGTTCGCGAGAGCGCGCTCGGCCGCTTTTTCAAGGCTCGATCCTTCGGCCTCCCGGACAGGCTTGCTGTCTTCGACCTGGCGAATGCCGTAATCTACCCCGCTGAAATAGGTAGTAAGGCGGCCGGCAGTTTTTTTCTTCTGGAAGAGCCGGTTCTTTTTATCGATCGGATGGAAATATTCCGCGAAAGTGCCGAGAGTCTCGGCGCCACCCAGCAAGAGGTATCCGTCGGGCTTCAGCGCGTAGTGCAAAGTGGGGATGGCGTGCTTCTGTAGAGCTGCGCCCAGATAGATCAGCAGGTCGCGGCAGGTGATGAGATCGAGATTGGAAAAGGGCGGATCTTTGGCGACGTTCTGGCGGGCAAAAATGCACATCTCACGAACGGACTTATTGATCTGATAGCCACCGTCCAGTTTGACGAAAAAGCGCCGCAGACGCTCGGGAGGAATTTCAGCGACTACAGCCTGGGAATAAACTCCAGCGCGGGCGCGGTCGAGCGAACTATCGCTAATATCGGTGGCGAAAATCTGGAATGGGATGCTGCCGGGGCTCGGCCGCGCTGTTTTCCGGGTCTCGAGCCAGATGTATTCGAGCATCGCCATGGCGAGCGAGTAGACCTCTTCTCCAGTGGAACATCCCGGCACCCAGATTCGGACCGTGCCGGATTTATTGTCCTGAAAGAGTTTGGGAAAGACATTCTTACGCAATGCGTCGAAGGCCTCGGGGTCGCGAAAGAAACTGGTGACATGAATGAGAATATCTTTGTATAACTCATCGAGTTCAGCCGGCTGGTTCTTAATGTAACGGACGTAATCCTCCACCTTTTCGAGCTTATGCAGAATCATGCGGCGCTTGATGCGTCTTTGCAGCGTAGTTTGCTTGTAGTGAGTAAAGTCGACGCCTGAGGTGAGGCGGAGCATTGACAGGAGCGTCTCCATCTGATTGCCGGCAGCAATGGTCAACTCGGGTTTCTCGGCCGTTGCGGGCGCGAGATACGGATGTTGTGCGACTCTGGCCAACTCTTGCGCGATCGCGGAGGGTGGCAAGACAAAGTCGACGCATCCGGTGCGAACGGCACTTTGAGGCATGCCGCCGTACCGGGCCGATTGCTCGTCCTGCGCAAAAGTAATTCCTCCGGCGGCTTTGATCGCCCGGAGGCCCTCGGCTCCGTCGGACGCAGTGCCCGACAGGATCACACTAATGGCGCGCTCGTCGGAGTCTTCCGCAAGCGAGCGCAGAAAATGATCGATGGGAAGATGCACTCCGCGCTCCAGCACCCGCGCCGAAAGGCGTAAGGTTCCATCTTTGATCGCCATGACGGTATTGGGCGGGATTACATAGATGTGATCCGGCCGCACAATTGTTCCATCAGTGACTTCTACCACGGGAATTTTGGTAGTCCGGGCCAGAATTTCCCGCAATTCGCTGGAATGTTTCGGGTCGAGGTGCTGTACCAGAACAAACCCCATCCCCGTCTTCAGAGGCAGGTGACGCAGCAGTTCGGAGAAGGCCTCGAGCCCGCCAGCAGAGGCTCCGATACCCACAATAGGAAAGGGCGCGGGGCGATTGTTGCGAAGCGCCGGAGACGCGGTCTTCCGAGACTGCATCTTCACGACAGATCCTCTCATGGAAAACCGCCGGGGCGGAGAGACGCTCAGCGATCGTTAAACGGTCCGGCTCAACAGGCGGGGTGACCTGGCGCGCACCGGGCTCTGCGTGCCCATCCGCAGTGGGAAATGTTAGCCCGGAAGGAGCGGACGGTCAATGAGCAGACGTGACACATTTTTCCCGATTTGGAACTGCAGTTAGCGGCAGGTATAAGTGAGACGAAAAACCTTGTCCGCCGGAGTTAGTTTGATGTGTGCTGGCTGCGTTTTGTGGGCGGCTATCTAGTATGCAGGCGGCGAGGCCATATCTAGTCGAACTGAAAGCAGGAGCGAACAAGAGTGCCCGCCCTACATCAGGACTCTTCCAGCGCGAGGGCCATTCCCATGCCGCCGCTTACGCAGAGCGTGGCAAGGCCGCGTTTGGACTTGCGCTTTAACATCTCATGAACCAACGTGACGGTGATGCGGGCACCGGTGCATCCGATGGGATGGCCGAGCGCAATCGCTCCGCCGTTGACATTGAGTTTGTCGCGATCGAAATGAAGTTCGCGGTCGCAAGCCAACACCTGGGCGGCGAATGCTTCGTTGAGTTCGACGAGATCGAAGTCAGCGAGTTTGAGGCCGTGCTTTGCTTCGAGCTTTCGGATGGCTGGGACGGGGCCGATGCCCATTAGGCGCGGATCGACGCCAGCGGAGGTCACGGCCATGATCCGAGCCAATGGCTTGAGATCGTTCTGACTTACGAAGTTTGCGCTCGCTAGAACCACAGCGGCGGCGCCGTCAGTGATTCCAGATGAATTGCCGGCTGAGATGGTGCCGGTCTTCGAAAAGACGGGTGCAAGGTTGGCCATTTTTTCCGCGGTGGCTTCGAGAAATAAGTGCTCGTCCCGGGAGAAGACAGTTGCGCTCTTCTTGCCTTCGATGGTGACCGGGATGATCTCGGCCTCGAATCGTCCGGTGGACTGGGCGGCCGCAGCGCGTTTTTGGGAGCAGAGTGCAAGCTGATCCTGCTCTTCGCGGGAAATCTTGTATTGCTCAGCCAGAAGTTCGGCGGTTTCACCCATCAACAATTTCGCCATCGGACAGAAAAAACCGTCGCGGTACATGCCATCGATGATTTCCTGATGGCCCATGCGATATCCCCAGCGCGCGCCCTCGAGATAAAAAGGAAGTCGCGACATGGACTCAGTGCCGCCTGCGAGAATGCACTCCAGATTGCCGGTGGCGATTTCCTGAAAGCCGAGGGCGATGCTCTTAATGCCGGAGGCGCAGGCCTTGTTCACGGTATAGGCGGGCACTTCCTGGGGAACGCCGCTGCGAATCGAAACCTGCCGCGCCGGGTTTGGACCGCCGCCCGCCTGGCGAGCGTTGCCGAAAATCGTTTCTTCCACCTGTTGCGGCCTAATTCCGGCACGCTCCATGGCGGCCTTGGCCGCGACTACACCCATGTCGGCGGGGGTCTGCGAGGCGAGCGAGCCGCCAAATTTCCCGATCGGCGTGCGGACGGCCGAGATGATGTATACGTCGTTCAACAATGACTCCCGAATGTTTTCAGTCTAGCATCGCGCGCAGCGGCTGTTCGTCGCCACGGCAAAGGGTAGACTGGTACTTCGTAAGATAGGGTATGTTGCGTCTCTACGAATAGATTCAGCTGCAGCAAGCGGCGACTCATACATGAATGTTCTCTACGGAATTAACACTGTTGCCGAGGCGTTGAAGGCGCGCGGACGCGCGTTTGAGTGGGTGGGCGTTGCCACCGAGCGGAAGGACATCCGCCTCAAGCGGGTGATTGACGAGTGCCGCAAGATCGGCGTGCAGGTCAAATTTCTGTCGCGGGTAGAACTCGACCGGCTGGCCGGGAATGCCGCGCACCAGGGGCTGGTGGCCGTTACATCCGCGAAACAGTACAACGATCTCGATGATCTGATCGCGGCGCGGCGCGGCGAGCACTCATTGATTGTGGTGCTGGATGGCGTCGAGGATCCGCACAACCTGGGAGCGATCCTGCGAACCGCGGACGCTGCCGGGGCGGACGGTGTGGTGGTCCCGGACCGCCGAGCCGCGGGTGTAACGGGAACTGTGGCGAAAGTGTCCGCTGGGGCAAGCGAGCATCTTCCGATTGCAAAAGTTACGAATATTTCGCGCTCCCTTGAAGAATTGAAGTCGGATGATTTGTGGATCGTCGGTCTGGACGAGCGGGGTCCACAAACGTATGACGCAATCGACTACAAGATGCATTGCGCGGTCGTTCTGGGAGCTGAGGGCAAGGGTCTACACGATCTTGTCCGAAGGCATTGCGACTTTCTGGTGTCGATCCCGATGCTGGGCAGAGTGCCGTCTCTGAATGTGTCGGTGGCGGCGGGAATTGTGTTGTTCGAAGTTGTGCGGCAGCGGCGTCTGGCCGCATCGAAGTAAGCATGAAGTTGCTTTGTGCTTTATGTGTCGTCTGCGGTCTAGTCTCGTCTGCCTTGGCGATCGATCGAGAAGCATTCACCGTCACAAAATACGACCTTGAAATCCGACTCGAGCCGGACCAGCAAAGGCTCGGCGCGCGCGGGAAAATCACGTTGCGTAACGAGTCACCCCTTCCGCAGAAAATCGCCGTGTTACAGATTTCTTCGTCACTCGACTGGCGATCGATCAAGGTTGACGGCAAAGCGGTGCAGTTTGTGTCGCAACCGTACACTTCCGATATTGACCATACTGGAGCACTCTCCGAGGCCATCGTCACTCTGCCCGCTGTGATCAAACCCAAGGAATCGGTGGAGCTTGAAATCGGCTATGAAGGAACGATTGTTCAGGACGGCACCCGGCTGATACAGATGGGCATCCCGGAGGACATTGCCAAGCACTCCAGTTGGGATCAGATCAGCGCGACGTTTACAGCGGTGCGGGGCGCGGGTTACGTCGCGTGGTATCCAATTGCCACAGAGTCAGCGGATTTTTCGGAAGGCAACAGCATGTTCCAGGTGGCAGATCGGTGGCGAGCGCGGGAAGCGGAGAGTGAGTTTAGCGCCAAGATCAGCATGGCTCGTGACAGTGGGGAACAGCCTCCAGCGCTCGTTTGTGCTCACGGTGACACAGGAGGGATAGAGCAATTAGGTCGCGCGCAGAAAGTCAGTGCCGAATGTTCTTGGAAGCCGCTGGGTACCGTTACTCCAACTTTCGTTATGGCGCGGTATGACCTCGATGTTGGAGCAAAGCATCAGTTGGTCCGTGTGTTCAGGTTGCCTGACCATCAAGCTGGCGCAGGTCTGTACTCTGACGCGATTGAGTCTGCGTTCGAATTTGTCTCTGATTGGTTTGGTGCCCCGAGTTCAGCCATCGCAATCGCTGATGTGGCAGATTCCGATGCGGCGCCTTTCGAAAGCGGCACGTTGTTGCTGACGTCCATGGCGCGCGAGGAAACGAAACTAGCCGAGATCAACCTGGTTCACGAACTCGTGCATTCAGCATTTACCTCATCGCGGCCTTGGATCAACGAAGGGCTCGCGCACTTTGCCGAGGCCCTGTATCGCGAACAGAATCAAGAAGGCCGCGCCGCCGCCCTGGATTTTCTGAATTTACATCGAACGACATTTGTCGAAGCGGAAAAGGATGTTGCTGTTTCGCCGCAGAAAAATCCCGGCGAACCTCTCGTCAGCACCTTCGATGAGAGCTACTACCGCAGCAAGGCTGCATATGTCTGGTGGATGTTGCGCGACATGATCGGCGAGGAGGCTCTGAAGCAGGTGATCCACAACTACCGGGCCGCTGACGACAAGGACTCGAAATACATGGAACAAGTGATTGCTGCGGCGGCCAAGCGCGACCTTGGCTGGTTCTTTGACGATTGGGTCTACCACGATCGCGGCCTGCCGGATTTTCACGTGCTGGCAGTACATCCTTGGAAGAGCACAAAGGAAACGCAGATTGTGACCGTCACGATCGAAAATCTGGGCAGCGCCGGCGCGGAGGTTCCGTTCACGATTCGTTTTGGGAGTGGTCAGATCACGCGTCGCATCGAAGTCCGGGGTAAGTCGACGGCGACGACTCGGGTAGAAGTGCCGGGTACGGCGGCGGAGGTGGTGGTGAATGATGGGAGCGTGCCCGAGAGCGACCTGACGAATAACATCTTCAAGATTACGGAACCGTAGCAGGCAGGTCAGAGGTCAAAGGCCAGAATGCAGAGGTAAAATCAAAAGCGGGTTCATCATATCCGCGGTCTCGCTTCTGCAAGCTGCATTTCCCCGGAGGAACGTTTGTCCTACATCCAATTTCTTGGCGCTGCCGGGACCGTTACCGGCTCGAAACATCTCATCAATACCGCGACCGACTCGGGCGGCAAACAGGGCCTTCAGGTTCTGATCGATTGCGGAATGTTTCAGGGACAGAAGGAATGGCGCGAGCGCAATTGGCAAAGCCCGCCAGTTCCGGCGCGCGACATTGATGCCGTCATTCTCACCCACGCACACCTTGACCATTGCGGCTGGATTCCGCGTCTGGTGAAGCAGGGCTTTCACGGTCCGATTTATGCGACGCAGGCTACGGTCGAACTCTGTTCGGTGGTGCTGGCCGACTCCGGACATCTTCAGGAAGAAGATGCTGCCTTCTACAACAAGAAAAAAGCCTCCAAGCATGACGTCGCGTTGCCGCTATACACATTGAAGGAAGCTCAGGATTGCATGCAGTACTTCAAGCCGGTGGCGGTCGGGCAAACCACGCAGGTGAGCCCGGAGCTTTCTTTTCGGTTTGTGCCGGCCGCGCATATTCTCGGTTCGACCATGGCAGAAGTCAGTTTGACTACTGGAGGCGAGACCAAGCGACTACTGTTCACGGGCGACATCGGACGAGTGCGCAACAGTGAGATTGCTCCGGGGAAGGTCGTCCACTCGGGGCCGCAAGAGGGGGAGACGGCCGACGTGCTGGTAATGGAGTCCACCTATGGCAATCGGAAACACCCTGATACGGATCCCCGTCCAGAACTCGCGCGTCTAATCCGCGAAACGGTGCAGCGCGGCGGAAGCGTGGTTGTGCCCGCGTTTGCGGTGGAACGCACGCAGAAATTTGTCTTCATGTTGAAGGAACTGATGGAGTCGGGCCAGATTCCACGGGTTCCAGTTTTTTGTGACAGCCCGATGGCCATCAAGGCAGTCGATATTTTTCTGAAGCACTCTGAAGAGTACACGTCGCAGACGACCGAATTGATCAAGAAGTATGGGTCGCCACTTAGCTGGCCGGGACTCACATTTGCACAGACGGCTGAACAGTCGAAGAAAATCAATGCCAGCCAGTATCCGTCGATCATCATTTCGTCGAGTGGCATGGTGACGGGGGGGCGTATTCTGCATCATCTGTCGCAGCGATTGCCGGATCCGAAAAATCTCGTCCTCTTTATCGGTTTCCAGGCCCCGGGCACGCGCGGCGCAATCATCAAGAGTGGCGCGCCCGAGGTGAAGATATTTGGAGACTTCGTCCCGATTCGATCGCAGATCGCGTCGTTGGAACAATTCAGCGACCATGCTGACACGCCGGAACTCCTGAAATGGCTGCATACATTCACGAGCAAGCCGGCGGTGACGTATCTCGTGCATGGCGAACCTTCGGCGTCGTCACAGCTGCGCGAGGCGATCGGCAATGAATTGGGGTGGAACGTGCAAGTCGCGCAGTACATGCAAAAAGTTGACGTTAAGTAGAGTTGGCAATCCATGGGAAGCGGAATTCAAGAAACATCTGGACGAGGCGAAAAAAGCCCGAAAGAAATTGCCGCCACAGTTGCAGGATTACCTGAGAAGGTCCCTCAGGATGAGAGTTCACGACGAACTCGAGAATTTAATGAGAGCCTGCAATTTACCGAGCGCCGCGCCTGTATCAATGGCATTCGCGGCCGTAGCCACGGCATCCCGCACATGATCGGCTCGGCCAGCGGCGACTAAGGCGGCAGCCGCGTTGAGAAGCACGACATCACGGCGGGCGGATTTCTTTCCTGATAACACATCGCGAATCAGCGAAGCATTCAGAGCGGCGTCTCCACCGGCGAGGTCTTCGAGAGTCGCTCGGGATAATCCACATTCTTCTGGCGTGATTTCGTAGCTGTGAACGCGACCGTCGCGCACTTCTCCCACGCGCGTGGGGCCGGTGATTGTGATCTCGTCCAGTCCATCACTGCCGTGAACAACCAGCGCGCGGCGAAGTCCCAATATGCTTAGAGCTTCCGCAAGTTTCTCGACCAGATCGGCGGAGTACACTCCTACGACCTGGCAGGTAGCGTGCGCGGGATTGGTCAACGGGCCCAACAAATTGAATACGGTCCGCAGGCGTAGCTCTCGACGCGCGCTTTGAACGTGCTTCATGGCCGAGTGCATTGCGGGTGCATAGAGAAATGCAATTCCAGTCTGCTTTAGGCAAGCAGTGATCTGCGGTGGCTGAAGGTTGACATTGACGCCGAGGGCTTCCATAACATCGGCCGAGCCGCACTTCGAGGTCACGCTCCGGTTGCCGTGCTTGGCCACGCGCACACCGGCGCCGGCGACCACGAAGGCGGTCGCGGTCGAAATGTTGAAGGTGCCACTGGCGTCGCCGCCGGTGCCGCAGGTATCGAGCAGGGCGTCGCGGCCGGTGCCGCTGGCGTCAAGAACGGAGTTGCTTTGAAGGTCGAGTGGAGCGGCGGCCGCACGAATTGCTTCGGCGAACCCGACAATTTCCTCGACGGTTTCGCCCTTCATGTGCAGCGCGACTAAAAGAGCGGCGATCTGGGCGTCCGTGTATTTCCCCCCGAGGACCTCCGCCATTACCGCCCGCGCCTCGTCGCGTGACAGAGACTCGCGGTGATTCGCAATCCGATGGAGGACGTCGGCAATCATTCCGGTCTCAAAGCTACCGCAGCGGGCCGGTGCTTTCAAATCTGGTGCTTTTCGACGGCGACTTCCATCCGCGCCTGAAAGCGCTCGCGCCAGCTTTCCGGCAGGCTTTTGACTTCAACCGCGCGTTTGAGCAACTCGAGGTCGGGATCATGCGCCGTGTAGAGGTGATTAAAGTCTGCAATGGTCAAGCTGGGAACTTCTCCGGTAAGGAATTCAAATGCATCTCCAACGCCGACCTCGCCTTCCTGCATTACGGAAAAATAGAAGCCGCTGAATCCGCTGTCGAGAAATCGCTTGATCATGTCTTCCCGCCGAAATTTTGCGGCCAGCTTGAAACATGGAAGACGCGGGGTTGTGACTCGGACCACCGCCGAGCCCACTCGGTACTCATCGCCCATACATACACCGGACTCGAGCAGACCCTCCGTGGTGAAGTTCTCTCCGAAAGCGCCCCAGGGAAGTTCTTCTTCGGGAAGCTTGAGACGCCAGTATCCGTAGTGTTCGGACGAATAGGCATAGACGGCTTTGCCGATGCCGCCATGTACTGAGAGATCTGCTTGACGGTCGCCGTCGAGATTTGTCTGTCGTAGCATGATCCGGCCATCGACGGGCTTCTTGAAAATTCCAGTTTTGAACGTAGCGCCTTTCCAGGCGAGCACACGCGGCAGGCCGATATTCAGCGATACAAGTCGCATGGTTCTATATCAGACGACCCGGTAATGCAGATCGATGCAGATTTACTGCATGGGCACATCGCCGTCCGCATGTGGGTGTCTTGGCTTTGCCGATTACCGTTACCTCCTATAAAATCAGTGGTTCGCTGACTGCTGTCGGAAGCCGCAAGCAGGTTCCTCCCGGTTTGGAATCGAATCAGTACGCGATCCAGGAATCCATATGAAGATTCATGAGTATCAGGGGAAAGAAATCCTGAAGAAGTTTGGGGTAGCGGTGCCGCGGGGCACGGTGGCGCAGACGCGCGAAGAGGCGGAAGCCGCCGCGAAGGATTTATTTAACGCTGGCGCCACAGGTGTGGTCGTAAAGGCTCAGATTCACGCGGGTGGCCGCGGCAAGGGCGGCGGGGTGAAGATCGCCAAGTCGGTCGAAGAAGCAAGTGACATTGCAGGCAAGATTTTGGGGATGACGTTGGTGACCCATCAGACAGGCCCGGAGGGTCGGCTTGTACGGCGGGTACTAATCGAGGAGACGCTGCCGATTGCGAAAGAGCTTTATCTCGGAATCCTGGTGGATCGCGGCGAAGGCAAGCCGGTATTCATGGCATCGGCCGCCGGCGGCATGGAGATTGAAGAAGTCGCGGCGAAGACTCCCGAGGCGATCCTGAAGCAATATATTGACCCGGGGCTGGGGTTGGAGGCATTTCAGGCGCGCAAGATCGCTTTCGCTTTGGGCCTGAGCGGAGCGCAGGTGAACCCGGCGGTGAAATTTCTCACTGGGCTATACCGAGCGTTTCTCGAAACCGACGCGTCGCTGGTGGAGATCAATCCATTCATCACGACGACCGATGGGCGTGTTTTTGCGCTTGATGCGAAGATGACCTTCGACGATAACGCGCTCTTCCGTCACCCGGAGCTTCGCGAACTGCGCGACGTCACCGAAGAAGATCCGCTGGAAGTCGAAGCGTCGAAGTACAACCTGAACTACATCAAGCTCGACGGCAGCGTCGGATGCATGGTGAACGGCGCCGGCCTGGCAATGGCCACCATGGACATCATCAAGTATGCGGGCGGTATGCCGGCGAATTTCCTGGACGTCGGCGGCGGCGCGAATGCCGACCAGGTGGCGCATGCCTTTGAAATCCTACTGAGCGACAAGAGCGTACGGGCGGTGCTGATCAATATTTTTGGCGGAATTCTGCGCGTCGATACATTGGCCAATGGCGTGGTCGAGGCGGCGAGGAAGACGAATATCCAACTGCCAGTGGTTCTGCGGCTCGAAGGCACAAATGTTCAGGAGGGCAAGAAGATTCTGAAGGAGTCGGGCCTGAACTTTACAATCGCGGAAACGATGAAAGATGCGGCCGATAAAGTGGTCGCGGCGGCACGAAGCTAGAGTAAGGAAGGGCTTTCCCGGTCTCCACCAGGCGTCGGAGACGGCAGCCGTCCTCAGGAGACGCGGCAAGCCGTGTCGCTACTCTAGATTTTCTTGGAACGTGGACTTAGAAGAGAGTAATCATGGCAATTCTAGTTGATAAGCGAACAAGACTGATCGTGCAGGGATTGACGGGGCGCGAAGGAACATTTCACGCCAAGGCTTGCGCGGCGTATGGAACACAGGTGGTAGGCGGCGTCACGCCGGGTAAAGGCGGCACAACTCACGAAGGCTGGCCTGTCTTCAATACTGTGCAAGAGGCGGCCGACAAGACGGGCGCTAACGCCACGGTAATTTTTGTCCCGCCACCGTTCGCGGCCGACGCCATCATGGAAGCCGCCGATGCCGAGATCGAATTAATCGTCTGCATCACCGAGGGCATCCCAACGCTTGATATGGCGCGGGCCTGGGAATTTCTGCAAAACCGCCGCTCGCGGCTCATCGGACCGAATTGTCCTGGAATTATCTCTCCGGGAAAATGCAAGATCGGAATCATGCCCGGGAATATCCATAAAGAAGGAAACGTCGGCATTGTCTCGCGTTCTGGCACGTTGACCTATGAAGCAGTACATCAGCTAACGCAGCGCGGGATCGGGCAATCGACCGCGATCGGGATTGGTGGCGATCCGATCATCGGCACGAATTTTCTCGATGCGCTCGATTTGTTCAACCGTGATCCGCAGACGGAAGCGGTCATCATGATCGGGGAAATCGGTGGCAACGCGGAAGAGACGGCTGCCGAGTTCGTGCAGTCGAAAATGAAGAAGCCGGTCGTCGGATTTATCGCCGGCCAGACAGCACCTCCGGGACGCCGTATGGGCCACGCAGGCGCAATCATCTCCGGTGGCAAGGGCACAGCGGCAGAAAAAATCGCGGCAATGGAAAAGGCTGGGATTCGAGTAGCGAAATCGCCCGCCGATATCGGCGAGACACTGGCGGCGGCGCTGGGAAAGGCAGCACTGAGCACTTAGCAGTTGGCAGTTAGTTTTTTTCTGAGAGACCTACGACCTGAACCTATGAAGACACTGCAACGCACTCTCACAATCATCAAGCCCGACGCGGTCAAGCGCAACGCGATCGGAGACATCATCGAGCAATTCGAGAAGAACGGCTTTCAGATTCTTGCCATCAAGATGCTGGAGATTTCCAAACATCAGGCGGAGCAGTTTTACGCCGTGCATGCCAGCCGTCCGTTCTATAACTCATTGACGAACTTCATGTCGAGCGGCCCGATCGTGGCGCTGGCGCTGGAGAAAGAAAACGCTATCGCCGACCTGCGCAAACTGATGGGCGCCACCAATCCGGCGAACGCCGAAGAGGGCACCATCCGCAAAAAGTGGGCCAGCAGCATTGAGTACAACGCGATTCATGGCTCAGACGCGGAAGATACCGCCCGCTTTGAGCTCAGCTTTTTCTTTGCGGGTTACGAACTAGCTCAGTAAGTTCTCATTTGCCGGTTCTCAGTTTTCAGTCGAATATGAGCCCGGGTTTTTACTGAGAACTGGGAACCGAGAACTCTCATGCCACTGATTCAAGTTACGATGCTCCAGGGGCGCACGATCGATCAGAAGCGGAAGATCGCGACTCGCATTACGGACACGATGGTCGAAGAGGCTGGAGCGCGACGCGAAGCCATCGTGGTGACATTCATCGAGGTGTCGAAGGAGAGCTATGCCTCGGGTGGGGAATTGATGATTGACAAGGCCAAGTGACGGCGCCATTTGAGGAATCGGCGTTTTTCTTAAGGAGACCTTGATGATCGGGAACGTCACGGTGGCGGCTGTCCTCGCACTGCTCTTAGCTGCGTCCTGTTTCGTTCAACAATCCGCTGACGAACTCACAGTCTGGAAGCTGGAACACCCCTACCGGAAAATGTGAAGGCCCTTGATCTTCCAGCCTACCGGGCATTGTGGACTCCCAGCTTTGTCGGCGGGCCGTATGTGAGACCCAAGCCGTCCGCAAAGATCACATCACCGACTGGATTACGGCGAACACGGCTAAAGGACTTCACCTTCAGTCCTACGTGCTCGAACCTGTAGAGGGACAGGCGACCGAGAATCTGGTGGCGGTGCACTATTGGTGACGTCGATTTGGGCCGACAAAGACCAGCGGGCGAACCACAGACGTCCCGTATTACTCACACCTGGCTGAAAGTCTGGAACGGTTGGCAGATCATTGCCGGCATGTCCTCGCTGCAGACTGAAGTCAGAAAGTAACGCTGCGCGCGGTTTTCCGGATCAGCCCAGGGGCTCGAACAGATGTCCCTCGGTGCGGTCGGCCACCTTGGGCAATTCCTTCTTTCCAAACTGAAGGAAGTGTGGTGTGGCGCGATGCGCTTCGAGAGCGGCATCGTCTTTGTATTGTTCGTAAATAAAAAAGCGCCGTGACTCGGTCTTGTGCTTGTGTACCTGATACATGACGCAGCCGGGTTCTTTGCGTGACTCAGCGGTTAGTTTTTCAAAAACGGCCGCTACTTCGGACTCGCGTCCGGTCTTCGCCATCCAAGTCACCGTCAAAACTACCATCCATCGCTCCGTTCTTGCTCTCTCTGTCTGTTGGTCAGGCGCGAACCGCCGGGCTCATGGGTTCGAGGCCCAACTGGCTCACAAAATCCGGCACCAGGATCGTTTGCTCGCGATCAGGCCCGGTTGAAATCATACCCACGCGCGCTCCAGTTTCCTTCTCGATGAACGCGAGATATTCGCGCGCCGCTTTCGGTAACCCCTGAAGCGTCTTGATGTCTTGCGTAGGGGTTGCCCACCCAGGCATCTTCCGATATAGACATTCGATTCTTTCGTAACCGCACGCCTGAGCCGGAATTTCGATCGTCTCTTTGCCGTTAACTTTGTATCCCACGCAAACTGGAATTTCCGTGAGATGGTCGAGCACGTCAAGCTTGGTGACCACCAGCCAGGAGATGCCGTTAATCATGCCAGCGTAGCGCAGGAGAGGCAAATCCAGCCAACCGGTGCGCCGCGGGCGTCCTGTGACCGCACCGAATTCATTGCCGCGCTTGCGCAGGTCTTCGCCTCGCTCATCGAGTAGCTCGGAAGGAAATGGCCCTCCGCCTACGCGCGTGCAGTAGGCCTTTGTGATACCGATGACTGTATCGATCGACGTCGGAGGAACTCCAGTGCCGATGGCCGCTCCTCCGGAAGTCGCACTCGACGACGTCACAAAAGGATATGTGCCGTGATCGATGTCGAGCATGGTGCCCTGTGCGCCTTCAAAGACAACCGACTTGCCTGCGGCGATTGCCTGATTCAGAAGCACGGCAGTATCGCAGACGAAAGGAGCGACTTGCTGGGCGACCTCGGAATACTCCTTAAACATCTTGTCGGCGTCGAGCGGATCAGAGTTGAAGAGAGCATGCCCGATCATGTTCTTTTCGCGGCAGGCATTCTCGATGTGGGTGCGAAGTAGAGTGGCATCCAGCAGATCCGCCACACGCAAGCCGCGGCGTCCCATCTTGTCTTCGTAAGTGGGGCCAATCCCGCGGGAGGTGGTGCCGATTTTCACCCGCCCGGGAGCGTTTTCTGCTCCCAGTTCCATCATGCGATGGTACGGAAGAATGACGTGGGCGCGGTTGGAGATGAAGAGGTTGCCCTCGACCTTGACGCCGGCGTCACGCAGGGATGCAACTTCCTTCAGAAAGGCGAGCGGATCGAACACCACACCGTTGCCGATCACATTCACGCAGCTAGGGCGCAGGATGCCGCCAGGCACCAGCTGCAACACAAATTTCTTTCCTCTGATAATGACGGTGTGGCCGGCATTGTGTCCGCCGGCATAGCGGGCGACGACGGAAAACGTCTGGGTCAGCACGTCTACGATCTTGCCCTTACCTTCATCGCCCCATTGGGCGCCAACGATGACCGCGGTTTTGCCTCTATTCAATGTTGCTCCGTGGAATTGTGCTGCCTACTGGATCGCCCCAGGGGTCGCACACACTGGTTTCCCGTAGCGCGAAAAATGGCTTGAAACAGGGATATTCGGCGGAAGCCGGTGTGTACGCTCTAGCATACCGAATTGCGGGGCTGGGGAGCAATCGGGAGGTCTGAGTGTACACGTCAGATTGCAGGGCGGGTCAATCCCGCTTTGAGCTTCGACCCGCGGACTTCGAGCGAACGGATTCTGCCTCTGCCCTTTGCCCTCCTGTATCCTGACTCGATGCCGGAACTGCCTGAAGTCGAAACGATTGTGCGCGGTTTGGATAAACGCGTCAGCGGAGACACAATTGATTCAGTGTGGATCGGATCGCGGAAGCAGCCTCTGAAATCGCCGGCAGCGAAGATTGCGACGACATTGGAAGGGAAGAAGATCGTTCGTGTGCATCGTGCGGGCAAGCACATTGTTCTGGATTTGGAAGCAGGAGATGGGAGGAAGAGGGTGCGGCGTGCTGGGTCTCTGTCCCAGTCGAACGCGCAATGGATTGTGCATCTGGGCATGACTGGCCGATTGATGGTTTGCGATCCGGCAGCCGAAATTGTCAAGCACACTCATCTCATCGCTAAGCTCGGGTCGGGGCGAGAACTGCGATTCGTCGATCCGCGCATGTTTGGCAAACTCAGCGTGCACAGCAGCGGCTTTGACCCAGGCGGAGTGGAACCGCTGGAGGTTAGCGAAGAACGGTTCAGAGCACTTTTTCGGGGCCGCAAGACCCCCATCAAAAGCGCGCTTCTAAATCAGAAACTGCTGCGCGGAGTCGGCAACATTTATGCTGATGAGTCCCTGTTCCGGGCCGGTATTCGTCCGCGCCGGCGCGCAGCGTCGCTCAGCAAGGGCGATCTTCATCGCCTGTACGGTGCAGTGCAGGATGTACTGCGCGAGGCTATCGCCAAAGGCGGGTCTTCGATTTCCGATTACGTCGATGCCGATGGCGAGGAAGGATTCTTCCAGCTGGAACATCGCGTGTACGGACGGGAAGGAGAGCAATGCCTGGTGTGCCGTACGATGGTCAAGCGTTTAGTGCTGGTAGGCCGTAGCAGCCACTACTGTCCAAAGTGCCAGAAATAGCGGTACTGTAACGATTTAATATTGACGGATCCGAAAGCGGGCATGTAAAACAGAAGGGCCTCCCTCGCTGATCAAAGGAATAAACTAGAACTCTTTGATATGAATGACTTTTCAATTGGAGTAGACCTCGGCGGCACCAACCTGCGGATTGCGGCGGTCGATGTTGGCGGACAGCTGGTGGAGAAAGTGACGCTGGGGACGAAAGTTTCGCTGGGGCGCGATCACGTTCTCAATGACATGTGTGAGGCAATCAAGCATCTATCGGCGAAATACAAAAATTCCGCGAAGATGCTTGGCATTGGAATTGGCGTGCCTGGCATCATTGACATGGAGACTGGCCTTCTTCGCGAATCGCCCAACCTTCCTGGATGGGCAGATTATCCGGTGCGTGCCGAGATTGAGAGGCGGCTAACCACAGTGGTCATTCTGGAAAATGATGCCAACGTCGCGGCCTTCGGCGAAAAATGGCTGGGCGCAGCCAAAGATCACGACGACATGGCGATGCTTACTCTGGGTACCGGTGTTGGCGGCGGCCTCGTGATGGGCGGCAAGATCTGGCATGGCATGAACGGCATGGCGGGCGAATTCGGACATACGACCGTCGAGCCCGAGGGGCATCCTTGTGGATGCGGTAATCGCGGATGTCTCGAGCAGTACGCATCAGCGACGGCGGTGGTGCGGATGGCTCGTGAAGCGATTGCACAGAATGCCTCGAGCAGGCTCGCGCAAGCGGCTCATGAAGACGCGGAGTTCAGCGCTAAGTCGATCTACAACCTGGCCATTCAAGGCGACGAAGATGCGAAGCGGATTTTCCGCCGGGTTGGACGCTGCATAGGAATCGTCCTCTCGGCGATGGTGAATTCGCTCAACCTTCCGATTTATGTGATTGGCGGAGGAGTCGCGAGTGCGTGGGAGGCATTTGCGCCTTCGATTTTTGAGGAGCTTCGGCAACGGTGCATGGTTTATGCCGCCACGGCTCCGCCCGATCCGCTTGCGCAGGGCGGAGGAGCGTCTTCTCACGTCGAGCCGGGCCCAGGGCGGAAGACGATTATCACGCGAGCATTATTGGGAAGCGACGCAGGGTTATTTGGTGCGGCGCGACTCCCGATGATCGCGGAAGCCGCGCGCTAGTTCCGGGCGCGGCGTGTCGTAGGCGCTGGTCGCGGTTTCGCTCGTGAGACCGTGCCTTTCGAGCCTGAAACCGCTGCCTTTAACTTCGATACTTCGTCGATAGTGAGACTGCGAAATTCTCCCGGTGGTACATCCAGAGACAGCGGACCGTATCGTACCCGCCGAATTTTCTCGACGTGATGGCCGACTTCCTCGAACATCTTTCTGATCTGACGATTGCGGCCTTCCACGATTGTTACTTCCAACCAGGGATTATCGCCTTCGCGAATGAGCCGGATTTTTGCGGGTGCAGTGCGCACCCGGCGTCCGCCTTTCTCTGCGATTGAGACTCCCTTGCGAAGTTTTTCTAGCTTTGCATCATCAGGCTGGCCTGCGACCTTAACTACATAGGTCTTCGCTACATTGGAACTGGCCTTCATGAGGCCGTTGGCGAGCATACCGTCGTTTGTGAGCACCAGAAGCCCTTCGCTGGCCCAGTCCAAACGCCCTACCGGATACACGCGCGCCTTTGCGCCGCGCACCAGGTCCATGACAGTGGGTCTTTTTTCGGGATCGCTCACCGTGGTGACGTAGCCTTTGGGTTTGTTGAGAACGATGTATGTGTGCCGCTCTGGACCGCGCAGCAGCTTGCCATCGACGCGGATATGATCATGCTCCGCATCCGCCTTCGTGCCCAGTTCTGTAACCATCTTGCCGTTGACCTGCACGCGTCCCGAGGTGATTAACTCCTCTGCCTTTCGGCGGGAAGCGACGCCAGCGGCGGAAATGATTTTCTGGAGACGCTCGGCAGGCATGCGATTCAGAGTAACAGAAACTCGTCAGGGCTAAACTGCTGGGAGTGGCCGAGGTGGATGCTAGGCCGCGGGGTTCGTTTTCTCGGATGCGGTTTCCGGGACGACGATTTCTGCCGTCGCGTCGTCATCAATTGCATCTTCTCCCGGAGCGGGACCCGTCTCGGAGATCTCAATAGGGCTTCGCATGGTGGGCTCAGCGCGCGCCTCCATCGGCAGATCGCTCTGGAATGACTCGGCCAGCAGCTTCTCGAATTCTTCCATGCTGGGTAGTTCTCCCACGTCTTTCAGGCCGAAGCGCAGTAGAAATTCGCGGCTGGTTTTGTAAAGGATCGGGCGTCCGATTACGGCTTTTCTCCCGGCGGTGGTGATCAACTTCCGATCGAGCAGTGTGGCGATGACGCCGCTTGAATCGACGCCGCGAATCTCACTGATCTCTGGCACAGTGACCGGTTGCTTGTAGGCGATCACGGCCAGCGTTTCGAGTGCCGGAAGAGAAAGACGAATGGGCGGCTTCAGACTTTTCGCGAACGCGCGCACGGCGTCGTGCTGTTCGGGCTTGGTGGACATCCGGTATCCACCAGCGAGCTGACGGATTTCAATGCCGTGGTCAGCGCCAGAGTAGTCGGAGAGGAGTTCTTCTAGCGTGGCGCGCACGCGCGATTTCACTTCATTGTCATCGACGGCGCCTGCGGCCAGAACCTCAGCTTTTACGAGCTGGATGAGGTGATCGAGCGTGATCGGGGTCTCCGTCGCGTAAATGATGGCTTCGAGTTGGGCTTTAAGGCTCATAGTCGTCGTTAGTTGTCGGTCTTTCGTCGTCGGCAAGGCCGTTGGCCACGTTGGTTGGCGAACGACCAGCGCGCCTTCATCTCCAGTCGTCCCTGACCGCAGCTTGCTGCGTCATGACTTCGTCGAAGTGCGAGTGTTTGCGAACCAGCACTTCCCCGAAGACGTGATCCTGACGTACTTGAATCGCCTGCAGCCTGACCAATTCAAGCAACGCCAGGAACATGCAAACCAATGCTTGACGCGATGGTACATTGCGCAGCATCTGCTTCAAACGGACCGGGCGCGATTCGATTGTGAGGCGGCGATGAAGATACTGAATCATCTGTCCGACTGTCACGGTTTCTTCATTCACTTCCAGGATTGGCCGGTTGCGGGCGCGGTCGAGAATCTGCTGGAATGTTTTTACGAGATCGATGACGTCAGCGGCCAGTTCGGGCTCGGTGCCTTCGGCCTCCATGAACTCTTTGAGCGCTGGGTTGCTCAGGACCGCATCTTCGATCTGCTGTTTTTGGAGGAGCATCTGCGCCGCGGACTTGAATTTCTCGTGTTCCAGCAGCCGGTTTACCAGTTCGCTGCGCGGGTCGTCGTCAGCGCCGGCCGGAGCCAGCGGATCGCGCGGCAGAAGCATCTTGGACTTGATGTGAATCAGCACCGCCGCCATGTAGATAAATTCGGAGGCGACGTTGACGTCTAGATCCTTGATGCGCTCGACATAGACGAGATATTGCGCGGTAATCTTTGCGATCGGAATGTCGTAGATGTTGATGTCCTGCTTGCGGATGAGGTCGAGCAGCAGGTCGAGCGGGCCTTCATAAACTCCGCCCAGGTCAATCGCGAAAGGGAAATCATTTTCTTCGCGGTGCGTGCCTTTCGAAGAAGTCGTTTCTGTTACGGGTGCGGAGACTTGAGCCCCTACCGGCTCCGAGACGAACTGAGAGAGATCGGTCACTTTGCAGCGCTCCGTGACGCCTCGTAGTTGAGCGACATGCCCATCGAATCGCGTACTTCGTCCATGGTGGCGCCCGCAACCCGCGCAGCGCGCGCCGAGCCTGCCTCAAGAATATCCCACGCCAGGCGCGGATTGTCCTCGTATTTTTTCCGGCGCTCCTGCATGGGGTTGAGGATTTTCACAAGCGCGTCGGCTGCCCAACCTTTGCATTCGATGCATCCAATGCCCGCCGACCGGCAGCCTTCATTCACTTTGGCCATGGTAGCTTTGTCGCTGAATATTTTGTGCAGGTCCCCTACCGGGCAGACATCTGGATTGCCGGGATCGGTTCGCTTGATTCGCGCCGGGTCAGTCACCATCGTCTTTAACTTTTGCCGGACCACTGGCTCCGGGTCGGTGAGCAGGATCGTGTTGCCATAGGACTTCGACATCTTGCGGCCGTCGGTGCCGGGCAGTTTGGCTGCCGGAGTCAGCAGCGCTTTTGGTTCGGGAAACACACACTTCCGCTTGCCTGCATAGAACCCGTTGAAACGCCTCGCAATCTCACGGGTCAGTTCAACGTGCGCGACCTGGTCCTCGCCCACCGGAACGAAATCAGCTTTGTAGATCAAAATGTCGGCTGACTGCAGCACCGGGTAGCCCAGGAATCCGTAGGTGCCCAAATCTTTTTCTTTAATGTTTTCGCGCTGCTCTTTGTACGTCGGGACGCGTTCCAGCCAACCCAAAGGCGTAATCATCGAGAACAAAAGATGAAGTTCCGCATGCGCGGGCACATGTGACTGGATGAACATCACGCATTTTTCGGGATCAAGTCCGGCGGCAAGCCAATCCAGCAGCACTTCGACCGAGTTTTCTTTGATTTTGGAAGTATCGGCGTAATCGGTCGTGAGCGCGTGCCAGTCGGCAATGAAGAAGAAGCAGTCGTACTGCTCCTGCATGCGGACCCAGTTTTCAAGCGCTCCTACGTAGTTTCCCAGGTGCAGCTTGCCGGTGGAGCGCATCCCGCTCAACACACGCTTTTTATCAGACGGATCGGTCATTCAGCCAGGTTGGACGGCATTGTGTGAGGATGATTCTAGCAAAGAGGTCAGAGGTTAGAGGTCAATTGCTGAAGTAAAAACCATTCAGCGCCCTCGGTTGCAATGGATTTACTGTCCCGCGCGCATGGGCGAGACGATCAGGCGGCCGGGGCGCTTTGCAGTGTCGCTTTTATCGTGCTGGTAGACGAGGGAAAGAGCTCCGTCGGCGGCGGATGTGGCGGCGGCCAGTTCGGCGGCCAATCCCTGGTAGGAACGTGCTACTTCGTGACCGTCTTGCAAAGCAACCGGGCTGCCCTTGTCGATTGCGGGACCGATAACTTGATAGTTGTTCGGAATTTTCCACAATACCTTGCAGTTGGTAGCCTTTTCGACGTCTTCGTCAGTGAAGCCGGGAATCTTTTTGTAACGGTTGAGCACGATCCTGAGGCGCTCACGTCCGGCGCCCTCTTGCAAAAATGCCTGGACCCGGGCCGCACTCCAGAGAGATACGACATCAGTCTGGGCGACCATCAGCACGGCATTCGACAGATCACAGATCATCTGCATGGTGGCGTCGACGCGGCCGGAACAATCCACCACCACAAAGTTGTATTGGCTCACGAGCAAATCGAACAGACGCGCCAGTTCGGTGGCGGTGGGGACAGCATTCTGCGGCTGCTGTGCACCCGCCAGAAGGTGAAGCCCGCTGCGATAGTGGGTCATCAATCCTTCTAGCAGCGAAACGTCCATGCGATGCAGGTTCTGCAGTGCGTCAACAACCGTGAATTGAGGCCGCAGATTCAGTTGCAGCGAGGCATGACCAATCGGGGCGAAATCCACGAGTACCACCCGCCCGTGAGCCTGTTCCAGGGCAACCGCGGTGTTGACGGCCGTAGTGGTTGCTCCGACGCCACCCTTGGCGTTGAGGAACGTAAAGACTCGCGCTTTGCCGGCGCTGCGCTGGGCACGGCTCAGAGAGGCGGTGAAGCGTGTGAAAGCTTCGATCATCGCCTCGCGATTGGAAGCACGGTCGAGAAATTCACGCGCGCCAGCGCGCATCGCCGAGACGATGTTCGTGGGCTGAGTCAATTCACCAACCGCAAAAATCGTGACATCCCCTGCTGCGGAGTGAATCATTTCGATCGCGCGGATGGCTCGCGATGGATTCTTCGGGTCGATATCTACCAGGACAACTTCCGCCCGCTGATCGAGAATCTGCCGCAACACCGCGTCACTTGGCCCTATGGGAAAGCCGAGGTGGCTGAGGACAGTGCGGGTCATGTGGGTGCTTTCAATCCGAGTGTTCAGAACGACGGATTGTTCGCGGTCCTCGGTGAGGATGGCGACGGCTATCCCATGCATGAGTCGGTTCTCGCTCTTCAAGGTCATGCTACGAACTTCCTGCACCGGGGCCAAATGACCTTCGTAATCGAAGGAGACCTCAAGGCGGACTTGCTGGCTGGCGGGGACGCCATACCGAATCAAAATTCCTTGGAAACTGGAGCTATTGTAGGACAGGTTCCGGCCTTTGGAAAGCCGTACCTGCAAAAAGCAGGGTGTCTCAGCGCGGAATCGTCGCGGGTCGTACCAAACCCGTGTCAGGAGCCGAAACCCGCGCCAGTTCTGGCGTTGGCCCAGACTCTACCGGCGCCAGATACTGATAAGAGTCCAGTTGGACGGCAACTCCGGTGCGGGGACCTGCTTGCGAAGAATCCGATCGCAACACCCGGCCGTGGGCACGGACCCGCATGCTTTCTCCCAGCGTGATTTCGGAAGGCATCGTGAAGGTCAGGTCCACCATTGCGCCTTCGGCCAAATTCGCCTCCGTGTAGATGAAGAGCCCGCGGGAACTGACGTCCTGGGTGAAACCCGGCACGGTGTTTTCACCGACGTGAATCGTCAAGGCAAGGTTTAACTGGAAGCGCTGGCCGCAGCGACGCTCAACTCGGACAGGGTCTGTGCTCATTATTCATCCTTCCCAGAGCGGAGTTCAAGGAGAGAGCCGCGAAGATAGCTACTGTATACCGATTCGACCGCGGCGTGAAGATGCAAATTAGTGACCTCAAACGGACCGGCTGAATCCAAATCTTATGCCCCGCCAGAATCGGACCGGAAGTTCACGCATCCGGATGCCGGTTGCCCGCATCCGTGACTTGTGCCAAGGTTCCAGAGAGTGACTCGGTCGGCGGACTCTATCCCGAAAAAATCCGAAGCGAAAAAGCCATCCCCTTCCAGGTGGGAGGTCACGCTACGCGCCCTGCGTCACCGCAACTTCCAACTCTTCTTCGGCGGCCAAATTATTTCCCTGACCGGCACTTGGATGCAGAGTGTGGCGCAGGCGTGGCTCGTCTATAGCATTACAAAGTCGTCGTTTCTTCTGGGAGCAGTCGGATTCGCCAGCCAGATCCCAGTTTTCCTGCTGGCGCCGATTGGCGGCGCCGCAGCCGACCGCGTCAACCGGCATCGCCTCATTATTGCGACGCAAACCGCGTCCATGCTTCTGGCGGCGGTTCTGGCCTGGCTAACGCTCAGTCACCGGATTCTCGTTCCGCATATTTTCATTCTGGCCGCCCTGCTGGGCGCAGTGAACGCCTTCGACATCCCTGGCCGGCAGTCTTTCCTGATCGACATGGTCGGGAAGGAAGACCTGATGAACGCCATCGCGTTGAATTCTTCCATCTTCAACGGCGCTCGGGTTGTCGGCCCGGCAATAGCAGGAATCCTGGTGGCGAAGATTGGCGAAGGCTGGTGTTTCGCGGTGAATGCCATTAGCTACATCGCGGTGATCGTCGGCCTCCTGATGATGAAGGTGCACTGCAAATTGCGCGTCAGCAATCGTTCCCCGCTGGTAGATATCGTCGAAGGATTTCAATGGGTTAATGAAACGAAGGTGATCCGGTCGCTGCTCCTGTTGATTGGACTGGTCAGCCTGGTGGGCATGCCTTACACCGTGCTCATGCCTGTTTTCGCCGATCAGATCCTGCACGGCGGGGCGCGTGGACTCGGCATTCTCATGGGAGCGACCGGCGTGGGCGCTCTGCTGGGTGCGCTGACTCTGGCCTCCAAGACCGGGGTAAAGGGACTGGGCCGTTGGGTTGCGATTACCTGCGCCGGATTTGGCGTCAGCATCATCTTGTTTTCGTTTTCCCGGCATTTCTGGCTATCGGTTGCCGTTTTGTTGCCTGCTGGGTTTTCGATGATGCTGCAGATGGCCTGTTCGAACACTCTGATCCAGACCATGGTGCCCGACCACCTCCGCGGCCGAGTGATGGCCGTTTATTCGATGATGTTCATGGGGATGGCGCCGATTGGCGCTCTCCTCGGGGGATCGCTCGCCCATCGTGTCGGTGCACCCACAACCATTGCAATTGGAGGAGCGGCTTGCATCCTCGGCGCTGTCTGGTTTGGACGCCAGTTGCCGGCCTTGCGAATCGAGGCTCGTAGGCTAATCGTTGCCCAGGGGCTGGCGGGTGGCGAACCCGTGCAAGAGATGAACGCTCAACCCGTCGAAGAATAGATGTTCATCGCCGCAGGGAATCGGCTTGACACTTTGAAGCTTAGTCCATAGCATTGTTCAAACCGACCGATCGGTCGGTTTTGACTTTCCGTCTTAATTTCAGCCCCTACCAGAAGTTAGGCGCTCGAACCCAGGAGTTTTACCATGGCGACAGTTTTCTACCAGAACGATGCCAATCCCTCAGCCCTAAAAGGCAAAACCATTGCAGTCTTCGGATATGGCTCACAAGGGCACGCGCAGGCGCAGAACCTGCGCGATAGCGGACTCGACGTCATCATCGGTCTTGATCCTGATCGCGGGTCGGCGACCCAGGCTCGCGCCGACGGAATGACAGTCGTGGCCCCAGCCGAAGCGGCCAAACGTGCTGACTATATTCAGATTCTTACACCGGACGAGACGCAGGCTGACTTCTACGCATCTGCGATCAAGCCGCATCTCACCAAGGGCAAGATTCTCGGCTTTTCGCATGGCTTCAGCATTCATTTCAAAGCGATCGAGCCTCCCAAGGATGTCGACGTGGTCATGATTGCTCCCAAAGGCCCCGGGCATCTCGTGCGGCGCGTCTATGCACAAGGCGGCGGTGTGCCTGCGCTGCTCGCAATTCATCAGGACGCGAGCGGGCGTGCGCACGAATACGCGCTCTGCTATGGGCACGGCATTGGATCCACTCGGGCTGGTGTTCTTCAGACAACGTTCAAGGAAGAGACTGAGAGTGATTTATTCGGCGAGCAGGCTGTGCTCTGCGGCGGGTTGACTTCGCTGATCAAGAAGGGCTTTGAGACGTTGGTGGAAGCTGGTTACGCTCCCGAGATTGCTTACTTTGAGTGTTGCCATGAAATGAAGCTGATCGTGGATCTCATCTACGAAGGCGGGCTCAGCCGCATGCGTTACTCAATCTCGAACACCGCCGAGTATGGTGATCTGACACGCGGCGATGTCGTCGTTGACGACAAGGCAAAGGCTGAAATGAAAAAAATTCTCGCCCGCATCCAGGACGGCAGCTTTGCCAAAGAATGGATTGAAGAGAACAAAAAAGGCGGCAAGAACTTCGCCGCTCTGCGCGAGAAGGAAAAGCAGCATCCCATCGAGAAGGTGGGCGAGCAGCTGCGCGCCATGATGTCCTGGCTTCCTGCCGAGAAAAAGAAGACCAGCGAGGCTGCAAAAGGTGCCGCTCCGCGCGCCGTTAATGCGTAGTGGCTCGCCGGCACCGGAGATCTTCTAGAAACTTAAGGCGCAGCTCCCGGTAGCGAGGACCCGCCCCGGCTCGCATTCCGCAGTTGATACAATCATTGACCATAGTCCGCTCGCCCGATCGTAAAAATGGAGAGAATTCCAGAGATCGACGGCCTTCGCGCCCTGGCCGCGCTTTCGGTATTTGCGCATCACGTCTTTGGATACCCATCCCTTGTGAGAATTACAGGGGCCGGGTGGATTGGGGTCGACTTGTTTTTCGTGATTTCCGGCTACTTGATTACGACCATTCTGATCGGGATGCGCGACGACCCGCACTACTTCAGAAATTTTTATGTTCGCCGTAGTCTTCGGATTTTTCCTCCCTACTATTCCCTCTTCGCCCTCTGTCTGGTGTACGCAATGTTCGACCGCAGTTACCACTTCTCTGGTCGACTTTGGACTGCGTATGCCTTGTATGCAACCAGCCTGATTGCTATACAGCCGTGGTATTTCGGAGCCGAGTCGCATTTGCCGGGACCCGCTCGGGCGATCGAAGTGACTTGGTCGCTATCGATTGAGGAACTCTTCTATGTCCTGTGGGCGCCGGCTGTGCGCTTTTTGAAAAGACGTCATTTAGAGATTCTGGTCCTGTCCATCATCGCGATGGGCCCGCTGATTCGCTGGTACGTGCATACGCCTGGAGCAAGAACCGAGTATTTCTTCTTCCCGGCGAGAATGGACACTCTTGCGTTCGGCGCGCTGCTGGCGTTGATCCGCGATCGCCTTTCGATTTTGCTACCGGCGTGGCCCGTCGCAATCGGACTCATCTCATCAGCATCAATATTGTTCCTGGTTGCTGATCCGGAGACAAACGCCTGGTTCGCTGTATTTGGCTACAGCGTGATAGCGCTGAGCATGGCGCTGGTTCTGGCGTTCGTGTTGGATCACGCCGGCAGCACACAAGTGGTATGCAAGGCGTTGCGATCCCGTCTCCTTGTTCGTCTGGGAACCATCAGTTACATGTTTTATCTCCTGCATCTTTTTGTTATCAAGAGTTTCAGAGGAATCTTTGCCCACCTGCTTCTTTCGCAGTGGGCGCTGAACCGCATTGTGCAAGTGATTGGAAGTTTGGTGGTGACTGTATTGCTGGCCAGCCTTTCGTGGAAGTATTTTGAGTCTCCCATTTTGCGATTCAAGGAGCGCTTTGGGACCCCAAGGACTAAGCCAGCATCGATCGTGCCGGCGGTAGAGCAGCTGGAACCTACAGTCTCTGAAGGACTGGCTTGATCAAGCGCACAGCTTTAAGAGCGTGCTTTTCGACCCTTTTTTGAATCACATTCTATGGACCTCAAACACCGTAGCCGAAATATTACCGACGGACGCGACCGGGCTCCGGCTCGCGCCATGTACAAATCCATCGGCTTCACGGACGACGATCTTGCAAAGCCGCTGATCGCCGTCGCCAACACCTGGATCGAAACCATGCCATGCAACTTCCACTTGCGCCGGTTGTCGGCCAAGGTGAAGGAAGGCATCCGCGCGGCGGGCGGCACTCCGATGGAGTTCAACACAATAGCTATTTCCGACGGCGAAACCATGGGAACCGAAGGAATGCGAGCTTCCCTCGTCAGTCGCGAGGTGATTGCGGATTCGATCGAACTGGTCTGCCGGGGGCAGATGTTCGATGCTGCAGTGTGCGTGGTCGGTTGCGATAAGACAATACCGGCGGCGGCCATGGCCCTCGCGCGCATGAATCTTCCTGGCTTGGTTCTCTACGGCGGCACCATCGCACCCGGCAAATACCGCGGCAAGGATGTGACGATTCAGGATGTTTTTGAAGCGGTGGGCGCGAACGCGGCCGGCAAGATGACCGACGCAGAATTGCACGAACTGGAGGGCGTTGCTTGTCCCGGTGCGGGAGCGTGCGGCGGGCAGTACACCGCCAACACCATGAGCACGGTGATGGAATTCATCGGGCTCTCCCCGATGGGCTTCAATGGAATTCCGGCAATGGATCCCCGCAAGGATGAAGTCAGCTACCGCTGCGGCGAAGTGGTAATGAATTGTCTGAGAAAGGACATCCGTCCCAGCGATATTCTCACAAGGAAGGCATTTGAGAATGCAATTGCCGGAGTGGCAACCACCGGCGGCTCCACAAATGCAGTCCTGCACCTGCTGGCGATTGCGCGCGAAATCGGCGTCTCGCTCCACATCGACGATTTTCAACGCGTAAGCGAGCGCACGCCGCTCCTGGCCAACCTTAAACCCGCCGGGAAGTATGTTGCGGCGGACGTAGATCAAGCGGGCGGCATTCCCGTAATAGCAAAGCGGATGCTCGACGGCAAGTACGTCGACGGATCCGTGATCACAGTGACCGGCAGAACTTTTGCCGATGAGGCCAATGCAGCCCAAGAGACTCCCGGCCAGCAGGTGATCGCTCCATTAAGTTCACCGCTCAAGAGCACAGGTGGTCTGGTTATCGTGAAAGGTAATCTTTCCCCCGAAGGTGGAGTAGTGAAGATGAGCGGCCACGAGCGCCTTTCACACTCGGGACCGGCCCGTGTCTTCGATTCAGAAGAAGCGGCTATGCAGGCCGTCACAAGCAAGCAGATCAAGCCGAACGATGTCGTGGTGATCCGCTATGAAGGACCGAAGGGCGGTCCCGGCATGCGTGAGATGTTGGGCGTCACGGCGGCAATTGTGGGCGAAGGGTTGGGAGAAACGGTCGCGCTCATCACGGATGGCCGCTTCAGCGGCGCGACTCGCGGTCTGATGGTTGGACACGTTGCGCCAGAAGCGGCGCTGGGTGGCCCGATTGCGGCCATTCACGAGGGTGATCGTGTCAGCATCGACACTAATAATCGAAAGTTGGAAATCGAAATTTCCGACGCTGAAATTTCTCGACGGCTAATGCAGTGGAAACCTCCAGCCCCGCGCTACCAGTCTGGAGTATTCGCCAAATACGCCGCGCTGGTAAAGTCGGCGGCGGAAGGCGCCATCACAACACCCGCACACCTCAAGTAGGACACTCCCGTCCGCCTGCCGACTTCGCAAAAACCTCATCAGGATTTGCACGCACAGTTCGGGCCAAGAGTGTCCGCCCTACATCGGTTAGACTTTCCTTTCGCAAGGAGACGAAACTTATGTCGAAAGTAATCGTACGGTTTCTTGCCATTCTGGGAGCCCTTTGGCTGATCGCAATGGTGATCGTTATCGTCGCCGTGATCGGGTCGAAGGGAACAGTGCCGGACAAGACGATTCTGGAGGCGAACTTTGAGCAGGCGCTACCGGAAAACGTCCCCGACAGTCCGACCGCTAAGTTTCTGATGACCGAGCGACTGACGGTGCGCGATGTTGTTGACGCGATCGATCGCGGCGCCCAAGACGATCGTGTGACAGGCATGGTGGCCAAGATCGGTGCTCCGCCTCTGGGGATGGCCAAGGTGCAGGAAATTCGCGAAGCGGTGCAGCGCTTCCGCGCACACAAGAAGTTTGCGATCGCATATGCCGAGACCTTCGGAGAGTTCGGCCCCGGCAATGGCTCCTATTACCTTGCGACGGCCTTTGACCAGATTTATCTGCAGCCTTCCGGGGATGTCGGTCTCACGGGAATCATAATGGAGTCTCCGTTCATCAAGGGCACGCTATCCAAGCTGGGCATGACGTTTCACGGCGACCATCGTTACGAATATAAGAATGCGCTCAACTTTTATACCGAAAGCAAGTACACGACACCGCACAAGGAAGCGATGACGGCGCTGATGACTTCCTGGTTCAACCAGATGAAAGACGGTATTTGCCAAGCTCGTCAGATCGTGCCGGAAAAATTCCAGGCGATCGTGGACGCCGGCCCTTACCTCGGGAAAGAAGCGGTGGACGCGAAGTTAGTCGATGGCGTGGCGTATCGCGATGAAGTGTACGGCCAGGCTAAGACCAAAGCTGGTGCTCGCTCGCAATTTCTCTATCTCGCGAAATATCTTGAACGTGCGGGACGTCCCCATGACCACGGTAAAGCGATCGCCCTGGTCTATGGTGTGGGCGGAGTGACTCGCGGCAAGAGTGATTACGATCCCGTGCAGGGCAACCAGAATATGGGATCGGATACGGTGGCGGGCGCGGTCCGGGCTGCTGCAGAAGACAAGGACATCAAGGCGATCCTGTTCCGCGTCGACAGCCCGGGGGGTTCATATGTGGCATCCGATACGATCTGGCGCGAAGTCGTCAATGCTCGCAAAGCGGGAAAGCCCGTAGTCGTTTCCATGGGGGATCTAGCTGGCTCAGGCGGATATTTTGTTGCCATGGCCGCCGACAAGATCGTCGCGCAGCCCGGAACGATTACGGCATCTATCGGAGTTCTGGGCGGCAAGGTATTAACTTCGGGGTTATGGGACAAGGTCGGTCTTGGCACGCATGACTATTCTCCCGCCGAGTGGGCGCGCTTACAGTCCTGGCTGGATCGCGTCTACGTGGACTTCACGTCCAAGGTGGCTGATGGCCGCAGACTGCCAAAAGAAAAAGTGCTGGAGATCGCGAAAGGCCGCATCTGGTCCGGACAGGACGCGAAAAATCTTGGCCTGGTCGATGAACTCGGCGGATTTGACACCGCCCTCAATCTAGCAAAGAAGGCCGCCGGCATTGCTGACAGCGAGGACGTACGACTGATCGTCTATCCGAGGCCGAAGACTTTTTTCCAGACATTGCTGCAACGGCAAGGCCCGGATAATAGCGAGAAAGAAGCGGTCGGACAGGCAATGGCGCGAATCCTGGAGAGTGTCCAGCCCGTCGCCCGACAATTGGATGCAGCAGGAGTGAATCGCACAGACCAGGAAGACGTATTACGGATGCCGGAGATGCAAGCAGGAAAATAATTTTCAGTTCCGGGTTCCCAGCGAAGGGCGCTGCTTAGAACCGAGGACCGCTCTTACATGCCGAGCTTCTTCACTTCCTCATTGTAGTATTTGCGGTAGAGGATGCTCCACTCTTCGGAGCCCTCAATGATGGTGCGACGCTGGCTTTCGATCTTCATCCGGGCGGCTTGATCGATGCGCGCTTCCTGCATGAGGAGTTGCTCGAGGATCTTGCGAACTTCCAAGCGGATGGTATTGCGGTCTTCAATAAACTCAACGTCGTCCATATCGGCGACGGCATCGGTGACCACATGGGCCAGTTTGTTGACTTTGTCGCGGCTTAATCGCACGGCAGCGCAATCCTCAGAGAACAGCTTTGTATTTTTTGGTCAACTCGGTCTTCACTTTGCGGAACATTTCCTGGTAGTTGGCACCCGACCTTTGCATTTCGTCCGAATAGGCCTCGAGTATGACGCGCACTTCATCGTTAATGCGGTCTTCCAGCGCCAGCTCATCGAGCAGAGCCGCATGGACCTTCTCGTTAAGAGCCGGCACAGCCTTGGTCTCAATTAGACCGCTCTCGATCAGTTTCTTGGCGACTTCGCGGGCCAGATAGCCCACATATTCTTTGGAGAAGAGCATGTTGTGGTGTGAAAGAAAAGTTTAGCACACTGATGCAGGTGCAAGGTCGCAGCTGCCAGCGAGCAGGTGCACCATTCAGGTCATGCCACGCCGCCCGCATCAGAAGTCCCCGTGCCTTTACCTGCCAATTGCCATCTGCGACCTGCCGCTGCTGTCCACCACCTGACACCTGACTTGCGCTGCCGTACAATGACGCTGAGAATATGTCTCCGCATCCAGAAGACCTTACTGGTCTGAAAGACGACATGACGGCCTTTATCGAGGGTCATGGCATGCGCCGCTTCTTCGGGTACGTGGAATCGGAAGAGATCCCATGCGTTTTGTGGAAACCAGAGCAGAATCCCGATGAATGGAAAGACTTCGTTGAGCTCGCGAAATCCTCCGGAACCGCGTTCATGACCATGCACGCCTGGGTGTTGGAGCGAGAAGAACTCGATCGCTTGTCGAAGCGCTTGGGCGATGGCGAGTACACCAACGAAGAGGACCTCGAAGAGGCCCGTTGGCTGAAAACGTACGTCGGCAAAACCGGCTTCGTGCAATTAGGTTGGGCCTACCAGGGAACCATGTTCGTCTACGAATCGGGCACGGAATGGTACGACCATTATCTCCGCCTGCGAGAACTCGCTGACGATGTCGGTGGTTTCATGATCGACGAGACCGATCAGGACGAAGAGCGCTAAGGCTATTGTAGGAGTGAGATTTCCCTCTAGTCCTTTGTGGCTGGGACCGGACCCGCCTTTTTCTGGGACTCCTTCAGTAATTCAGCCGTTTCGACCTGAACGCGGGTGTTCATTCTTTTGATAGACCGCTGGATAATCGGCATCGCCGACTGCATGGACTCTGCCATGATTTCCGGTATTTCCCTCAAGAGCTTTTGCCCCGACGGCGAGGAATAGAACGCGACAATAGAATCAATATCACCTTTGGTGAGGTGTTTCTGGAAGGCTGGCATCTCGGCCTGAATTATCTCCTCCCAAGGCATTTCTCGGGTCATATCATCGATTATGCGGTTCATGCGCGTTTCGAAATCCGCTGGAAGCTTGTCTTTGTCCTTCATGTATTGATCGTGCATCATCTGATGCATGGGCTTTAACATCGCTTCCATCATCTTGTTGATGAGATCGCGCGAATGCATCACATCGAAATATCTTTGAACGTCTTCTTTGGTGGCGGGTGTGTCGTCGGTCCCTTGGGTGAACCCGTAGGCGCCGAAAACAAGACACAAAGTGACCGTGATCAGAAGACGCTTCATAACTAGCCTCCAGTTCCGCGTCTGGAGGGTAACTCATCCATTTCCGCTATTCCACAACTTTCCTTGATGGCGCGCAGAAGGGGAGTCTCACTGCCAATGGGTTACAAGCTGCCTTACGCCGCCTCAATCACACTGATCTCATTGGCGATCTCGGAAGCCAACTCCTCGTTTCCGGGAAAGTGCTTTCGTACACTCTCGGGGAATTCGGCCAGAACCTCTTCGAATGTCGGGACTGATTTGTGAGGTGCGGCGGCGAAGCCAAGAGCATCCGCCAGAATGCAGCTATGTCGGACCACTTCGGTCGCATTCTCCTGGTGAGTTAATGGTTCATGATGGCGTGAGGTGATGTCGATGAACTCTTCCGGAAGTTTCCAGGTCATTACCAACAGACGTCCGGCGCAGCAATGATCAATTCCGAAGGCCTCCCGTTCGCACTTGAGCATGTCAGACTGGGGGAACGCTGCCACCCGATCGATGAGATCGGCATAGATTCGGGAATTGATATTTGCCAGCGCCACCCTTCCTATGTCATGCAAGATTCCCGCTGTATAAGCGAAGTCGCGGTCGATCGAGTTCCAGCGCGCAATCCGCTCCGCTACCATCGCCGTCGCGACACTATGGCGCCAGCATGCATGGAGCGCCCGGGTGAACGACGTGTCCATGTAGGACCGTAAACCGACGGTCATGATGAGTCTTCGCAGGCGGCGGAAGCCGAGTAGCATCGATGCCTGCAACACACTGGTTATTTCTTTGGAAGATGCGACCAGCGGGGAGTTGGCGAGTCTGAGAATCTCCGCGGCGAATACTGGGTCTCGGCGAATCAGATCAGA
>QIAJ01000167.1 GCA_003225495.1 Acidobacteriota bacterium | reverse complement strand
TTATCTTTTCGCGGCGATATTAGCCTGGCAACTCGGTGGCCTTCCACCAGAGACTTTAGCGCTCATGCGCGGCACCGCCTGGGCGTTTGCTATTTGCTTTGCCGCAATCACGGTTGTGAGCTGGAGATATCTCTTCACCCTCCCAATCGTTTTCTCAATGGTAATTACTGTGTGTTTGATTGCGGCAGCATGGCGATCGGCCAGGCCAAGATAACCAGCCTAAATGAAGGTGTTCTCCGCGATGGTGAAAATCGATTGAGAATATGCGAGTGTCCGTCATCATCCCAACCCATAATGAAGCGCAGGCGATTGAGCGCGTCTTAGCGGATCTCCCGTCCCATCTCACAACGGAGGTCATCGTCGTCGACAGCAACTCGAATGACGGGACGCCCGAGATCGCCGCGAGAATGGCAGCACGCGTCATTCAGGAACCTAGTTGTGTTCCTCGATGGCGACTACAGCGATCGGCCCGCCGAACTGCCGATTCTCTTAGCGCCAATCACTGAGGGCCGTGCAGACATCGCGCTCGGTTGCCGCCTGCACGCGCAGAATTCTGCCGCGGCGTTGCCCTGGCATCAGGTGTTTGGTAATCGTCTCGCCGCCGGCCTGATCAGGCTTCTGTATGGACTCGACATCACCGATCTCGGCCCATTTCGCGCCGCCCGAGCAGATGTACTCCGCGAGCTTGCGCTCGAAGAGACTACCTATGGCTGGGCGGTTGAGATGATCCTCAAAGGCGCGCTGGCTGGATATCGTGTGGTTGAAGTTCCGGTGAGCTACTACCCGCGTATCGGAAAATCGAAGATCAGCGGGACGCTCAAGGGCACGCTGGGCGCGGGGTGGTTCATTCTCAGCTTGATCGTGCGCTATTATTTCCGGCGACGAAGAACCGAGACGGCACGGTCCGCGTAGGTCCTGGTCATCCGACCTGCTGTGTGGTTGGACCACGGACAGCGGTCCAATAAACACTGGTCTTGATGCCGTGCACAAGCGTTAGGGTTATGATGCCCGAATGTACAAGCTCAATCTTTTTGCTCTCGCGTGTTTCACGATTGTGATGGGAGCCTGCCATTCGACCGAGCATTCGGGGACGTGTGTTCCAATCACCGGATCCACGCGTGTGGTGGTTCAACCGGGGAACGTTATTACAGATCCAATGCGCGTTCGCGACCTGATTGCATTTGCCAACGCGCGCTTAAAAGTGTCCCAGCCGTCGCTGAGCACGATGCCAGCGCCCCAAGTAACGGCGCTGTTCTACAACGGAACCGATTTTGTGGGTGCTATTGGGGCGGGATCCAATTTCTTCTTTGTGAGTTGCTCGAATTGGAAAGGTGTGCGCGAGGCGACCGCTCTTGGAATTGGTGATTTTGAACGACTGATCGGCAGGGCAGATACAAAACGCAACTAAAAGGTAGATCCGCGTCGCCGATTATTCTATGAAAACCGCAAGCGAGACAGCATCGCGTTCGTCAGGCAGTAACCGTGTGCTGGTAATCATGGCGAAAGCACCAAGCTCAGGCGAGGTCAAAACCCGACTAACTCCCACTATTTCTCCTAGGGCCGTCACCGCTTTTTATTGCTGTCTTCTAGACGACACGCTGGCGCTGGCGCGGTCATTGGACGATGTGGAGGTTGCCATCATGTGCCCCGCCTCGGACATAAACGAACTGGAGCAGTTGGCAGGCGACGAAGTGAGCATAGTTGCACAGAAAGGTGAAGGACTTGCTGCGGGCCTCACGTCGGTGTTTGCACATTTCGCGGAAGGTCATCAACGACGCATCATTGCCTTCAACAGCGATAGCCCACACCTGCCGCGTTCTGTTCTCGAAGACGCGTTCGAGACGCTGGCCGCGCATGACGTAGTCGTTGGACCAACGCACGACGGAGGCTACTATCTCGTCGGGGCAAAAGCTTCTCATCCTACGCTTTTCGCAAGCGACGGAATGGGCACCAGCAGCGCGCTGGAGAGACTCCTGGCGCGCGGACGAGCCCTTGAGCTTTCCGTAGGTTTCGCAGCTCCTTTTTACGATATTGATGTAGCTGACGACCTGACTCGCTTGGCAGAGGAGTTGCGGCTGGCTCCGGCAAGGGCGCCACGGACCGCCGCGTGGCTTAAAGAGTGGGATTCAACCGCTCATTGACCGGAGGTTCGGTCGGGCAATTCTCAACGAGCGCTATGACTTGTTTTCGGCAGTTATTTCTGGGATTCGTACCATCGTGATACTCTTTCCGCGATTCCGAAATGGGGACTAATCAAATGAACGCTGCACCTACAGCAAACGGCCTCGCAAGTGTTGATCTTGAATACCTTTTTTCCTACTGGGCAACGCTTGCTCCACCAGAAGTGATCGGACCCATGGCCGAGGGAATTCGCGTAAATTTCTACGTCACAGCCGGCGAGCTCTCCGGGCCGAAGATGCGAGGTCGGCTCAGGACCGTTGGCGGCGACTGGCTACTGCTTCGTCCCGACGGCGTCGGCTTGCTTGACGTTCGCGCAACTATGGAGTTGGACAGCGGGGCTCTGATTTATACGACATATGGCGGCGTGGTGGATTTGGGACCGGACGGTTACAACCTCTTTTTGAAGGGAATCCTGCCGCAGCGCCCGGACCTGCGAATCGTTCCAAGGTATTACACGGGCCATCCGGACTATCTGTGGCTCAACCGCTTGCAATGTGTTGGTGTTGGCGTGTTTGATGTCGCGCAATCGAGGGTAAGCTACGACATCTATGCCATGCGATAGAGCATGGCGCAAAAATAACATCCGCGCCCGTCTTCGCACGTTTTGATTTCTGGTTAGCATAAATACAGGCGTTACGAACGCGTGTGGAATCAGAGCTTGTAGGGGCTGGTGCCGGGACGGGATTTTGTGACGGCACAATTACGGACGGGCACGGGAGAACTGTAATAGTGGCGATGACCCCCGAGCGGAGAGTGTACCTACTCGGCGCCACGTTGTGCGTGGCGTTGACGATCTGCTCAGGCAACTTCGGCGATCGAGGCGGACCGTACTTCATGGCCTCTTTGACGGTCGCGGGCATCGCATACCTCTTAGCGGTCCGTGAGTTTTTCGCTACGCCAAGATTAGAACGACACGTTGCCAGGCGCGTTGTCGTCATTGGGCTCGTCCTGGCTGCTGTGTGGCACATTGAATTTCTTCGTCTGCCTTCGGGTGCTGATGATGATATTCATCGATATGTTTGGGATGGCCGGGTCCAGAGGCTCGGCTACAACCCTTATCTTGTCGTTCCCAGCGATCCTGCCGTTCAGGAGTTTCATACCGCCGAAACCCGCAACTTGAACAACCCGGATCTGTCGAGCCCGTATCCAGCAGGAGCGCAGATATTCTTTCGCGCAGTCACCGCGATTCACGAATCTACATTTGCGATGAAAGTGGCGTTTGAACTTTGCGAGTTCGCAATTGTTTTCGTGCTGCTCGATATCTTGCGTTTTACCGGGAAGGCAGCACACCTGGTTCTGGCCTACGCCTGGAATCCGTTGTTGGCTATTGAAGTGGCGGGCAGCGGTCACATTGACATCGTTGGAGCGCTATTGCTGTTGGTGTCTGCCGCTGCGCTGGTGCGGCGATGGCGGGCGGCTGCGGCTGTCGCGCTTGGGCTGGCTATAGCAGTGAAATTCCTGCCTGTCGTGCTGTTGCCTCTCTACTGGAAGCGCGTCCGCATTTGCGACGCGGCGCTGGCGGCAGTTGTGGTCGGACTCCTGTACGTGCCATTTCTTGATCACTGCCGCATTCCGCTCGGTTCGATTGGGACGTATGTACACAGCTTCCGCTTTAATGGTCCCGTGTTCGCGGCACTCGATCAGGTGGCGCCTCCGCAGTTGCTGGCGGGGTTGGCCGTTCTCGTCGGATTAGTGACTGCAATCTTGTTCAGAAGAGCATCGCTAAGAAGCGCAGCGCCGGAGTGGTCTCTGGACCAATTTGCATGGCCAATGGCGGCATCTCTTTTGTGTGCGCCCGTCGTATTCCCGTGGTACCTTCTCTGGCTGCTGCCATTTCTGACGTCGGCCTCGACGATGCTGATCATCGTTTGGACTGTGAGCATTATCCCCACATACGTCCAATGGCACTTGCGCGCACTTGGGCGTCCTTGGGGATCGCTTCCTGGCTGGGTCATGGTGGTGGAATACGGATGCCTGGCAATTGCCGGTGCCATGATTGCATTGCGCCGGCCCACGCGGTGGGCGGCAGCCGACGCTCAAGTGGATTAGTTCAGTAAAGTCTATTTGGGCCAACACGCAACTTCTGTATCCGGAAATGCAGGGGTCACATCCAACACAACATCCGTTCAATTCACCGAGGAGTGAACGCTATGAGAAATAGCCGTTTGACCATGATCGGTTTTCTGCTTTGCGGAGCGCTGGCCTTTGCTCCAACCTCGTGGGCGCAGGCGCCCCAGCGGGCGCCAATTCTCGATCAGGTTGCGAAGACCTACGGTATTGATTCGTGGGATAAAGTTGAGGCCATCCGTTACACCTGGAACGCAGATATTACCGGACTTTTCAAAGCAGCTCACAAGTGGGAGTGGGAGCCCAAGACCAACAAGGTCTCTTTTGAAGGGACGGATAAAGACGGCAAGCCAGTCAAGGTTAGCTATGTACGCACCGACCTTAGCACCCAATCCGACGACGTGAAAAACCAGGTCGACCCGAGTTTCATCAACGACAATTACTGGACTCTGTTCCCCTTCCATGCTTATTGGGACAAGAGCGCCAGCGCGATCGATCAGGGCAAATTTAACCTGCCACTGGGCCCTGGCATGGCCGAGCTGCTGCCCATAAAGTATCCCGCGGAGGGCGGTTACACGCCCGGCGACACCTGGGATCTCTACGTCGGTAAAGACAACCGCGTCGTGTACTTTGTCTACATCCGCGGCGGGGCCAAGCCGCCGAGCCGAGTCTTCGCAACGTGGGCAGGCTACGAGAAGGCAGGACCAATTCTGTTTTCAACCGAGCATCGCGGCACCGCCGACGGCAAGCCGCTGCACCTTTGGATTACAGATGTGGTGGTCAAGCTGACGGGCTCGGACAAGTGGGTGCCCGCGCAGTAAACGAAAGGTAGGTTTATTCGAACCCAAATTTTTTTGCGCAGTAGCCGCATAGCTGAGGTCATCAACGAGTGTAATCGAATTTAACGCCAGCAATTCATCTACTCCGGTGTCTAATGAGGGTATGAAGGTACGAACCAAGCTGCTGGCGAGTGCGCTTTTGCTTTCTCTGCTGACTGTTGTCGGGCTCTATTCAAGTGCAATCCTAACCGCAATTCCGGTTTTCGACGGTTTCACAACGCGGCTTCCGATGGGGCTGTGAGTCAATATTGCGAATGCAATTCTTCTCACGGCGGATTCCACGGATTACTCGAACAAGACCCGTTTGCTGGAACGCGCTACTACAATCGACCCTCACAACTCGCAAGCATGGAGGCTCCTCTGCGAGAACTATTCGCACAAATATGCTAGAGGTCAGGCAGACACTCCGATAAAGGTGTGCAGAGCTTATTTCCAATTGGACAAGTCCGCTACTGGACATCTTCTAATGGGTCGCGCTCTCACTCGAACGTTCAACGCGAAAGGAAACTGCGAAGCCCTTCCTTACTTCGAAAAGGCGCTATCGTTGGATTCTTCAAGCCATGGCACCTTATGGGAGGTGGGGTGGAGCGCGGGCCTGTGTGGCGAGTTCAAGAAAAGTGCAGAGGCTCTAGAAACCCACGCAAAGTTTCTGGAGCAGGAATCTCCTCGGCAATACCAAGCGATGATTCGAACAGACCGGATAATGCTATCGTATGTTTACAGTCGCCTCGGAAATGAGGCTCTTGCTACTGCAAACTGCGAAATGACCAATCCGAGTCAAAGCGGCTGCAAGTGCACTCTTCCGGATAGCGGGGAAGGTTTCCGATGCGCGGCTGGCAAGCTCGCGTCGCGATAGCTATTTTTACCAGGGGTTATCACACATTATGAAACAACCAGCTACGCCGCTTAATCGACCCAAGTTCGATTGTAACTTGTTGTGCGAACTGGCAAGACTTTGAGTTCGAGTTGTCCTCTGCCTACCTGGCGATCACAACCGTGGTGCAGGAACTGCTCAACTTCGGCAAGTCGCGGTTAGCGGCCATGCGGATCTCGAGTGTTGGGCGCTCGCCCCGAATGATCGGACAATAAGAATCCGGCTCTGGCAGCGCGCCCTGCAAACGTCGCCGCCCAGCACATCCCCCGTGACACGACTCGCGGAACTCGCACGGCTCGCACGCGTCGGGAAGAATGCGAGCTTGCTCGAAGGGCGCGGAGCTTAGAATGTTCATCCCTTCAGAGATCAAATCTGAAAGCGGCTCCCCTGATCCTGGCCAGTAGACGCAAGGTTGTGTCGTCGCTCGGGGCGTCACTCGCACCGTACTCACGCCACAGCCGCTTCGAAGCGGTGGGAGTCCTGCCATCGCACGAACCAGCGGCTCGCCAATTGCGATTACGTCGGTCTTCTCAAAGAGGCGCCGGAAGCCTTCCCAATACTCTTCGTAGCTCAGGGCATAAATGTCCGATCGCACCGCTTGGTAGACATTCACTCGCAAAGGAGCGTCAAACTGTTTGGCTACGCGCGCCACCTCCGCTAAACGCAAATAATTCGACTTCATCATGACGGCGATGATGGTTACAGGAATATGCAGCCTGAGACACCGTTCTGCCTGCTGGTGGATCAGCGCCCAATTCCCATCCCCGCGCTGTGCATCCTGTTCGGCTTGTGTGGCGTAATCGAGAGAGAACTCGATGTCATGGAAGGCACCGAGCTCATCATCTTCCAGCACAGCAATGCTATGACCATTGGAAGTGATGGTGAGCTTGACCGGTTTCGTTCGCAGGTACGCAAGTATTGCCTTGAATTCGGGATGCATGCCGTTCTCACCGGTGCCGAGATTCACCGACCGTACGGGCAAACGTTCCATTACTGCCTTCACTTGATCCAGGGAGAGGCGATCAGTGCGAGCCGGATCGCGGTAGCAAAAGGCGCAGGCAAGATTACATTCGTTGGTAAGGCCGAGCCCGAGCGAAATACCGGCATCAGGTGTCATGCGAGATCCGGACGATGACGACTCGGCTATGGCGTTGTTCATGCACCGTACTTCGTGACTGGGCGTATTGTGATTGGACCTGCGCGATGTGCCAGGCAATGTGTGTAGCGGGCGACTGCGGCAAACTCCGGTCGCCTGCCCAGCTTACGCTCTAGCGAAAAAATTCTTTCGTACTCATCATTTCGGGAAACTCTCGGTGGCAAGTAATCCGACATGACCCGTACGCCACGCTCCGCAATTACCGCGAGTGACGTTTCGAGCAGCACACCTTGCAGGCTCTCAGGCGTATACAGTCGCACCCTTCCTCCGTACAGGAACTCATCTCCCCACTCAGCGGTGAGGTTATTCTCGGCCGCGGCCAAGTCGCCCTCTTGTATTGCGGCCTTTAACACCTCACCTGCCTGGTTACGCACCAATATAGAGATTATGCTGGACGGGTCTCGCAAGACACGAGCCGCACTGCGCAATACAGCACACGGGTCGTCGACAAATTCCAGGACATTGTGGCAAAGAATTACATCAAACGACTCGGCGTGAAACAAGTCTGCCAAGTGGGCGGCATCGCCGGGCTGCAGCGTAATCCTCTCCGTAACTCCTGCGTCCAGCGCGGCACTCTTTGCGAGATCCAGCATTGTTGGGGATGGATCCAGCAATGTCACGTGAAGACCAAGTCGCGCCAGGCGTACCGCGATCGCGCCGGTACCGCCCCCAACATCTAGAGCGTGCAAAGGCCGTGTGGCCTGCGGGAGAGACTCCTGCAAATTGGCAAAGGCGAGATCGAGACGCAATCGGCCCTCGGGCGTCTCGAGGTAGGCGGCGTACTTCGCTGCACCGGTCCGGAACCGTTCGAAGTCGTCATTGGCGGTCATTTCCTTCATGCGCCACTTACGCGAAGCTGCTCGTCCGCGTCCCAGGGAGCGTATATCGAAAGGATCGGGAACGACAAGTCGGCTTCTCGTGACTGAATAAGCGTAAATCAAAGGAAGAGTCTCAGAGGTCCCGGAGGTGCAGAATGCCGCAGTGGCAGTTGGTTTATCGACAATTGCGATTGATCTGAAAATGAGCCGCTTGCCTCATTTCAGTGTTTTTGGAAAGTGAGAGCGCAACCGGATGGAATATGGAGGCTACAACCACTGCGATGTTACCAGCTGTGGTCAGAATCAGGGGCCTCGTAATCCCCCCTGACTTGATTGCGTTTCCGATAAACGATGAAAATCATGCCGACTGACATAAGGGTTGGAGGAATGACAAGAATCAGAATCCCGCTGCGCAAGGCCTGAATCATTCGAGCACCAGCGGAGGCCGCTTGCGTGTAGCAAAGCGAACAACTCTGGGAGAAAGCCGGCAGAGGCGCCGCCAGCACGGCGAGTCCAGCCAAAGCAATAGCAAGAGTCAGATGTCGTCTCTCGATTCTCACTGTTCTCCTCTTCACGCCTCCTGCCGGCTTAGGCATGCGTCATTTTGATAACGGCGCGCCGGTCACCATCCGGGAGCTGTCCGTCCAGCCAAATTGCATGCTCACCAGAACAAAAGTCGTAAGGATCAGAACACACAGTACAAAGCTGCGTTTCTCCGTCAAAAGATGCATGAAGAACATCACTGCCAGTCCAGCCTCGACCACTGCGACCGCCAGCATTCGCACCAGCATTTGCGACGCGTCAATATGCTGATAGGCAATGACGAACTGCAAACCCGCCAAAGCCAGCAGGCAAAGATAGACGATCAAGTCGTTCCTGACCCCATCACTTTTGTACTGGTTGATTGTCATAGCACTCTGCTTCCCCGTTTTGTTTCTAGTGCGCGAGATTCAAAAGGTAGACGAACGGCACAACGAACATCCAAACCAGATCCACAAAGTGCCAATAGAGGCCCAAGACCTCGATATCATCGGTATTGTAGCGCCCGCCTTTGTAACGCACACCGACAACGATTAGAGCGATCACGCCACACGTAACGTGGGTGAGGTGCAAGCCGGTGATACTGAAAAACGACGCCCCAAACAATCCAGTCCCCCATGGGTTTTTAAAAAGCGTCATGCCTTCGTGAATGAGTGCCAGCCATTCCCGGACGTGCAATAGGGCGAAAAGAATACCCCCGGCGGCGGTAATCATGATCCAACGAAAGGCCCCGGGTTTATCGCCAGCTTTCGCTGACCGCAGTGCGAACAGCATAGTCAGGCTGCTGGTGAGAAGGATAAAAGTCATCAGGGCGACATTGACGATGCTGTGGAACGGCCTGGGCCAGTCCGAAGCGCCATTGCGCACGAATCCATAGGCGACCAGGCACGCAGCGAAAGTCATGGTGTCGGCGATGATGAACAGCCACATCGCCAGCTTTTTTGTAGGAATCGAAAACGCCGGGCCTACCGTCAGGCCTGTCGTGTGTACTTCCATGCTGAAATCCGCTTCGCTCACAGCCGTCTCCTAACAATTGGATCAGTTAGAGTTTCACCCAAAGCAGTAAAAGCAGATACAGCCAAAGAATGTCCATAAAATGCCAGTAGCGCGATGCCCCATCGAGCTGGTTTCGACGAAGGACGGACTTCCCAAGTTTGCGAATGACGTAAATCAACCCACCCAGCCCACCCAGCACGTGCAGCGCATGTGTAGCGGTTAACAGATAGAAAAAAGAACTGCTTGGATTCGTGGCAAGATAGAGACCCTCGGCTCTCAACTGCGACGACGCGACGTATTGACCGGCCACAAAGAGCAGACCGAGAAACAGGGTTATGTAGAGCCAGCGAGCCGGGCTGTCAAGTTGGCTCTTCAAGCCGCCCATAAAAGTGGCGACGCGGCGACGCGCGATTTCCAGTGTCATGCTGCTGGCAATGAGCAAGAGGGAATTGAAGTAGAGGATCGACGGCAGTGTGAAAGAATGCCAGTCCAGTGATGCCTTGCGGACGATGAAGGCGCTGGTGAACGCGGCAAACATCATGGTAATGGCGAAAAGCACCACCCAGATAGCGGTCGAAGACGGTGGCGGGGAGTATTCCTGCGCTACACGCAGCTCACCGTCCGCCGGACCCAAGTTCCGCCATCCGCCGTTGCCGGAGCGATTCGGTAAACGGTGCGGATCAATCTGCGGCGGTTCAGGTATTGTCGTTGCCATGGACTGCGTAACCTCCAGAAGCTAAATCCCCGCCACCATCGGCTTCGGCGATGGGTCCTGAAGCCGTGCCCCTATCCTACTTCTCTTCGTGCTCCGTCTTGACTTGCTCCGGCGAAGTCTGCATCACGTAGTCGCCCACCGAACTCTGCACGCCATATTGATATGGGTCGTGGTAAACCACCGGGTGCTTGCCCCCGAAATTATCGAAGGGAGGCGGTGTCGCGGTGCTCCACTCGAGCGAAGTACCTTCCCACGGATTATCTGTCGCAAGCTTGCCCCAGAACCGGCTGTGAATCAGGTTGTAGAGGAAAACCAACTGTGCCGCCCCCGTAATAAGAGCAGCAACGGTTATCCAGCGGTGGACCGGGATCAGCGGCTGCAGGAAGTCATCGGGAAAGGAAGAATAGCGGCGGATATTTCCCGCTATGCCCAAATAGTGGAAAGGCATAAAGATGCAATACGCGCCCACGAAACTGAGCCAGAAGTGAACCTTCCCTAGTGTCTCATTCATCATTCGTCCAGCCATCTTTGGGAACCAGAAGTAAGTTGCCGCGAAAATTCCGAACATGGCTGCGACGCCCATCACCATGTGGAAATGCCCGACCACGAAGTAGGTCGCGTGGAGCATGATGTCAATCGATGGCTGGGCCAGGAAGAAGCCGCTGACTCCGCCGCTGACGAACATCGA
>QIAJ01000166.1:3339-4461 GCA_003225495.1 Acidobacteriota bacterium | reverse complement strand
GCGCCCATGCGACTGATGGATATGGGCGTGGAACCGTATCTGGTCGCGAGCACGTTGATCGGCTCGATGGCGCAACGCCTGGTCCGCAAAATCTGTCCGAAATGTGCCGCGCCCTATCAACCGACCGCCGCGGAAGTGCCGCCGGACTTCGGATTGAAGCCGGGTGAAAAAATCTTCCGAGGCCAGGGCTGCGAACATTGCCGCAAGACCGGTTACCGCCGGCGCTCGGGCCTTTATGAATTGCTGGTGATGAACGACGGAGTGTCCAAATTGATCAATCAGCGCGCGTCGGTCCCGGACATTATTGCGGCGAGCCGCGAGAGCGGGTTGCGGCTATTGCGCGAGGATGGCTGGATGAAGGTTCGCAACGGGATCACGACGGTCGAAGAAGTGCTGAAGTGCACGGCGCTGTAGGCGCTTTCGGACGACTTCGGTCATATAACCCCCCACCCAACCCTCTCCCCATTGAGGGGAGAGGGAGAAGAACAATGAGCGTTCTCCTGCCCGCTGAGAGGGAGAAGAACAGGATGTCGCCTAAAACCAATATCTGGCCCCGACGAACGCATTCCACTCGACGCGCCAGTTTGGCGTGAAGTCAAGGATCGGTGCCACTTCAGCGAAGATGTCCACGGGAGCATTAACGAGGATATAAGACACTCCGACCGGCCCACGAATGCCGAAATGGGTGTCGTCGGCGAACTTCAGCCGTGCGCCGATTCCGTAATAAACCGGCAAACGGCCAGAGCCGGCGCTCAACCAGTCAAACTGGTGCCATAGATAATCCGAATGGACTTGCCAGCCCTCATCATCGTAACTGGCCCAACCGACGCCGCCATCAATCGCGGTGCTGTCAGAGAGCCAGGCCTTGAAGCTGGCGCCTAAGGGCTCACCCAGCATTCCCCCGACCCCAAACCCGCCCTTCTGCGCCTGCGCAGAAGCAGCGGCCAATAGACAGAGGGCGAGAATGCCCCCGCAATACGAACGTCTCATTCCACCCTTTCGTGACCGTGGGGCGAGTTGATCGCCGCTACTGATTCGTGGTTGTGTTAGTGGTACTTCGCTGAGTGCCTGGCGGATGATTCGCGCCGGTTCCGCGCACGCCGGTTTTCGGATCCACTGTGC
>QIAJ01000166.1:0-3101 GCA_003225495.1 Acidobacteriota bacterium | reverse complement strand
GCCATCAACACCCCACACAGACCCTGTTTTATTTTCATTTCCATATTTACATTTCCTTTCTCTTCTAGGCAGATGTTTCGTGCAGGAGGCATTTTTTCGGAATAGGGTGTATTCCCCACATTTTTGGAATCTTGTTTGCCTCGTTCGGCGACTTGTGGTTCACTGGCGGCTGCATGGTATCTAAGGCCATTCCGGCGAGGCGCGCCGACCCGGTGGTGCAGTTTTCAGTATTTACGGCCAATAAGCTCGGCCGCCTCCACGATCTTATCAGCATGTTGGGCTCTCACGCGGTGCATGTTCTCGCCATGACAGTGTTGGACACGACCGACAGCACGATTATACGCCTGGTGGTGGACGATCCGGACAAGGCGCGCGACCTCATGCGTGAGAACGATTTTCCATTCACGGAGAGCAAGGTGTTGGTCGTAGAGGTCGACGCAGCGACTGAATTGCACAAGGTCATCCAGGGGCTGCTGGAAGCCGAAATCAATATCAACTACCTGTATTCTTTTATTCCCCATCCCCGCGGCAAATCCTTGCTGGCCATCAGCATGGAGGACAACGAGATCGGGGAACAATGCCTGAAAAGGCATGGGTTTTCAGTGCTCCGGCAGAGCGACATTTCACGATAAGACCAGGGCCGTTGATCAACGCTTCGAGCAATTCCTGGCGGCCGCTGGCGTTCGGGTTGGCTTCGCCCTTCTTGGTGATGTAGGCCTCGAGTTCACCGAAATCCGTTTTGCCCTTTTCAATCTTCGCTCCGATGCCGGTGTCCCACGAACTGTAACGCTCTTTCAGGAACTCTTCGAGGCGGCCGTCTTTACGAATCGCGGCGGCGATCTTCAAGCCGCGAGCAAACGTGTCCATGCCGGCGATATGGGCGTAGAACAGATCCATGGGTTCGAAGCTTTCGCGACGGGGCTTGGCGTCGAAGTTCGTCCCGCCAGTCGTCAGGCCGCCCATTTTCAAAATCGAGAGCATCACCTGCGTGGTGAGGTAAAGGTCCGTCGGAAACTGATCGGTGTCCCAGCCGAGAAACAGATCGCCCATATTGGCGTCAATCGACCCGAGCGCGCCCGCCGCAATCGCCACTTCCAGTTCATGTTGCATGCTGTGGCCGGCCAGCGTGGCGTGATTGGTTTCGAGGTTCAGTTTGAACTCTTTGAGCAGATCGTACTCTCGCAAAAAGTTCAGGCACGCAGCGGCGTCCGAATCGTATTGATGCTTCGTCGGCTCTTTGGGCTTGGGCTCGATGTAGAATTGCCCTTTGAAGCCGATGCGCTTTTTGTAGTCCACCGCCATGTGCAGGAAGCGTGCGAGGTGGTCCAACTCGCGTTTCATGTCAGTATTCAAAAGGGTGTAATAGCCTTCACGCCCGCCCCAGAAGACATAACCTTCGCCACGGAGCGCGTGCGTCACGTCCATGGCTTTCTTTACTTGCGCCGCCGCGTAGGCGAACACGTCGGCATTGCAACTGGTCGCCGCGCCATGAACATAACGCGGATGCGCAAACAGACATGCGGTACCCCATAAGAGCTTGATGCCGGTACGTTCCTGTTTGCGATTGGATTCTTTGAGATTTGCGCCTTCGGGAGCGACGTCGCGGTCGTGGAACGCATAGAAAGGGACGCCCAGCTTTTCCATGAACTCGAACGCGACGCAGACGCGCTTTTGGGCGTTTTTGACGGATTCGGTGCCATCGTCCCATGGACGTATCGCGGTGCCGACGCCGAACGGATCGCTCAGCCGATTGCGAAAGGTGTGCCAGTAGACAACCGAGAATCGAAGATGATCTTCCATGCGTTTCCCCTCCACCCTTTCGTCGGGATTATAATGCTTGAACGCGAGAGGGTTTTTGCTCTTCGGGCCTTCGTAACGAACTTTGGTAACCTTCGGGAACGCAGCAGTCATGGCAGTCAGCGTAACGCGGGCCGTCCCGGGCTGTCGATATTTTTGGTTGAAATGTCCGGCACAATGAGTTTTGTCTACTCGCGTTCCATGGGGAAACCGGACAGCAGCCGTAGTTCGTGGGAACGTTTTCGACTCCTGGTCGAGAACGCGGCTGATTATGCCTTATTCCAGCTCGACACTTCAGGGCGGGTGGTGGAGTGGAATCCTGGTGCCGAACGACTGCTGGGCTATTCAGCCGATGATGTTCTTCATCAGAACCGGAAAGCCGGCAGACCGAAGGCCGAATTACGCTTGGCGCGGGAAACCGGCCGCTGCGAGGACGAAGGTTGGCGCATGCGCAAGGGCGGTTCCCGTTTCTGGGCCAAAGAGGTGCTCATCGCCAACAGGGACGAAATCGGCAGAGTGGTAGGGTTCACTCGCATCACGCGCGATCTTACCGAGCGCCGCGAGGCTGAGGACGCTTTGCGCATGATGAACGAGAGCCTCGAACGCCGCGTGCGGGAACGGACGGGGGCGCTTGAAAGTTATCAACGCGAACTCAAGCTGCTGGCACTGCAGCTTAGCCGCACGGAAGTGCAGGAACGCGATCGGCTGGCCGCGGACCTGCACAGCAACGTGGCGCAACTGCTGGCGCTGTGCGAAATCAAGCTCGCGTCCATCAACCGATCGTCACCTCGAGAAAAGACCGAGAAAGTATTGGAGAACGTGCGGCAATGCGTAGAGCAAGCCATTCATTACACGCGCTCGCTCATGTCGCGGCTGAGTCCGCCGGTGCAACGGCGCAAGCACCTTGCCTGGGCGATCAAAGCGGTGGTCTACGAAATGAGAACGCATGGCCTGAAAGTGGATTTGCGCGACGACTGCAAGCAAAAACCCTTGGATCCAGAGGTGCTTGGGCTGGTGTATCAAGGCGTGCGCGAACTGCTCTTCAATGTGCTGAAGCATTCCCGCAGCGAACGGGCGAAAGTCTTCCTACGGTGCGTGCATGATTGGATTGAGGTGCATGTGCGTGACTACGGTATTGGTTTTTCGCGATCGGCCCGGCTGAAAAACGGGAGTTTCGGATTTGGTTTGCAACATTTGCGCGAACGACTCGGCTTGTTGGGCGGCCGGTTCGAAATCCTGCCCAACGGCCCGAAGGGCACGCATATTCTGCTGGCCGTGCCACGAAAAAAGCGGACAGTGCGCTC
>QIAJ01000164.1 GCA_003225495.1 Acidobacteriota bacterium | reverse complement strand
ACGTGGCTGCGGGAGCGGCATTGGTTGAGAGTGCCGGTGGATTTATTCTCACTCTCGACAATTCGCCATTGCGGTGCAATAAGAAAGATCCTTTGCTCACGGGACTGCTAGGCGGCGGTCCCTTTCTGCGGGCGCCGCTTCTGGCTATGCTTGATCGGCACGCGCAGACTGCCGGCGAAGACAAGGCGCGGTGACGAAAACGCGAGGCGGCGCGGTGTTGGCGAAGACTCACATCAAGAGCTTTCAACCGCTAAGGCCGCGAAAGGTTCGCAAAGTTCGCAGAGAAAATTCATCTGACATATGTGATTTCATGGCTCCTTCACGCATCGTTTTCTTGATGTACCACGAACTGGAGCTTCCGGGGCGGACTTTGGTCCAGTCCGAACCGGGTTATGTGCGTTACATTTTGCCGCTTGAAACGTTTCGCGGACAGATGGAATGGCTGAAAGAGTCCGGGTATCAGGGGCTGAGTGTCAGTGAGGCGAGCAGCTATCCGCAGGAACGCAGTGTCTGCATTACTTTCGATGATGGCTGTGAAACGGATCTGATTTCGGCTGCGCCGGTCTTGCGGGAGTTTGGATTCCGGGGGACTTTCTATCTCACTTCTGGATTTCTTGGCATTCCTGGTTATCTCAGTCCAGAGCAGGTTCGGCAGCTGGACGCGCTAGGACTGGAGATCGGGTGCCACTCGATGACGCATCCTTATCTTTCAGACCTTTCCGATCAGGAACTCGGCCGCGAGATTGTGGAGGCCAAGATCCAGATTGAAGACATACTCGCACATAATATCGAGCACTTCTCGTGTCCGGGAGGACGCTATGACCGGCGCACATTGGAAATAGCTCGCCGCGCGGGATTCCGGACGGTTGCCAACAGCGAGTTTCACGTAAATTCCACCTCTACCAATCCCTATGAACTGGGGCGCGTGGCAGTGCTTCGCGATCTGAGTATCCCGGAGTTCGGCGCGATCTGCCGGGGACGGGGATTATGGAAGAAGAGAGCCGGCGTTCGCGCGCGTCAAAGCGTGCAGCACATCCTTGGAAACCGCGCGTACGACAAGCTCCGCGACACGCTTTTGGGCGGCCGGCAGGGCTAGTCCGACCGAGGTTACTTTGGTTTCCGACTGCGTTGTTCCAACTTCGGGTATCTGCCTCCTCGGAGCAAATCGATCTAACTGGATACTCATCAGGGTACGACTCTTAGTAACCACATCGAACTGGTGACTATTTGTCTTCCTTCCGGCCATGACTCGACGCGAAAACCGCGCCCCGCGCGGTGTCCATCATGGCAATGTCCGAGTGCGTTGTACCTGCCTATGACCTCCCGGTATCTGGGCGCAACTCCCCCATCTCGATAGATTCGACGCTGAGGACTCGAATTAGTCCCCCAATTCTGTAAATCGAGGGCTCGTGATGTCCAAACTGAACGGCAATCTGTTTCGCGGAAAGCCTCTTGCCAGCGCGTTACTTTTCTACGGGCCCCGTATCGCGGCGTGCATCTTGTTGTTGATTTGCTCTCTACTCACTGCTTCCTGTGGTTTCATTACTCAAAGCGAAGCCGGGCCAAGCAAGGCCGAGAAGCTGACGCTTACTGGGACCTTTCCTGGAGCGACAACGAATCAGAGCTATAACTCGGTATTGACCGTGAGCGGCGGAACCACCCCGTACCAATTCTCGGTTCAGTCAGGGAGCTTGCCTCCGGGCATTGCCCTAAGTCCCTCGACTGGATCCGTTTCCGGAACACCGACGACTCCGGGATCCTACTTTTTTCAGGTTCAAGTAACGGACATTCCGCAAGCACACCGTGGGAACCAGAATTTCGCGATTTCCGTGAGTTCGGGCGGGGGTGGAGGCGGCGGCATTCGCGTCACGGTATCACCGTCGAGCGTGAACATTGTTTCCGGACAGACTCAGACCTTCACCGCGACCGTTACAGGAACGGACAACAGCGGGGTGAACTGGGCCGCGTCGGGCGGGACGATCTCCAGTGCCGGAGTCTTCACCGCCCCTAGCGTAAGCTCTGTGACGAATGTGTACGTGATGGCGACCAGCAGCGCCGACTCGAAGACTCAGGGAGTGGCGACGGTTGTAGTTGAGCCGCTGAACGCGCCTGGGTTGGCAATCACGAACAGCAATCTACCCGATGGCCACACCGGCAATGCTTACGATGCAGTCTTTACAGCCACAGGCGGCACCCAACCTTACAGCTGGACGGTTTCTCAGGGAACTGCGCCACAGGGAATTAGTCTGAGCCAGAGTAGCGGTGAGCTTGCTGGCATGCCTGGGTCGGCGGGTGGATTTACCTTCACTGTCCGCGTCACGGACGCGAAAGCCCAGAGTGTTCAGAAGAATTTTTCGTTGAACATCACGTCGGGCGGCAATGTCGACGGACCCGCCGAACTTCCGCGGGTTACGGTTTCCAGTGCAATGTCAGACTCTCCGGCTCCAGGGAATACGATTCCCGTCAATGCTGGAGGCGATCTGCAAGCGGCTCTGAACAGCGCTCACTGCGGCGACACGATCGAACTGCAAGCGGGCGCAACCTTCACGGGAACCTTTATCTTCCCGGCGAAGAACTGCGATGACGGTCACTGGGTCATTGTCCGCACGAGCGCTTCCGACAGCTCGTTGCCGGCCGAAGGAAAGCGCGCCACTCCGTGCTATGCGGGATTCGATTCACTGCCGGGACGTCCGCCATTCACTTGCGCCAACCCCCAGAAGTTAATGGCGCGCATCGAATACAACAAAGCCGCGGACGGACCCATCACGATCCGGAACGGCGCCAACCACTACCGACTCATCGGACTGGAAATCACGAAGACCGTGGGTTTCAAGAGCGCTCCCACGTTCATCTCGATGGAAACCGGAGGCATCGCCGACCACATCATCGTGGATCGGTCATGGCTGCATGGGACGACGCATGATGAGGCTCAACTGGGTATCTCCTTGAACGGCATGAACTATGCAGCGGTTGTGGACTCCTATTTGAACGATTTTCACTGCACCGCTGGTACGGGAACGTGCACGGACGCGCACGCCATTGCAGGCGGCCAGGGCGATCATCAGGACGGTCCCTTCAAGATCGAGAACAACTATCTGGAGGCGTCAGGGGAATCGGTGTTTTTCGGTGGAGGCGCGGCGACTATGACTCCGACCGATATCGAAGTCCGCCGCAACCACTTCTTTAAACCGTGGCAATGGATGCAGGGGAGCCCGGGGTTCGTGGGGGCTGCTGATGGACATCCGTTCATTGTCAAAAACCATCTGGAACTGAAGAATGCGTCGCGCGTCCTGATTGAGGCAAACCTGATGGAAAACAATTGGGGAGGCTTCAGTCAATCTGGATATGCACTTCTGCTGACGCCGAAGAATCCGATCACACGATCCGGACGCCTCGTGTGTCCCCTGTGCGAGGTTACCGACATAACGATTCGCTACATTCACATTGCCCATGCCGGGGCAGGCATTCAACTCGCCACCTCAATTTCAGGCCACGATGGCAATGGCGGAGCTGCACGGGCGGGAGCGCGCTGGAGCATTCACGATGTGGTTCTGGAAGATATCAATAAGAACTACACCGGGAGCGGCACGCTTTTTTCACTCCTCAACGGCTGGCCGGCGAATTCGCTAAACACGGTTACGATCAATCACGTCACCGGATTCCCGGACGCCGGCAGTCACGTGTTGACGATTGGCAATCAAATCACGCATCCGACTATGTTCGGATTTACGTTTACCAATAATCTGGTCACGACGGGAGCTTACCCAGTATGGAGTACTGGTGGCGGAAAGACGAGTTGTAGCATCTCCGACGTCCCTGTGACCAGCATCTCGGCATGTTTCAGCTCCTTTTCGTTCGTAAACAATGGGCTGATCGCGTCGCCCAAAGCTTTTCCGCCGTCTTCGTGGCCAACGGGAAATTTCTTTCCTGCTGATCCGAAAGGTGTTGGATTTACGCAATACAACGACGGCGGTGCCGGAAGCGACTATGAGTTGCAATCAGGCACTCCGTACAAAAATGCTGGTACCGACCACCGTGATCTGGGCGCGGATGTTGCAGGTCTGGAGGCTGCGCTCGCCGGAATCGAATAAATCCTAAGCTCAGAATACGTTAAGGTCCGTGGCTCTTTGCCGCGGACCTTTTTTGTCGTCAAAAGCATTAGCCATTTGCCGCAGAATTCTTTCCCCGTAACCGCGTGCTATCATCGTCGCAGTTTACCCAATGCTGCGTGGCGTGCAGAAGGAGAATTCTCGTCTTGACGCTACAAATCAGGGTGTTCGTTCGTCATCTCCGTGTGAAGTTCCCCTACTTTTTCTTTCCGGTAGCTCTTTCCATTCTCGCGAGTTGCGGTGCGATGGCAGGCGCGACGCCGGCCACGGGCGAAAATGAATATTGCGGTAAGGGGGACGTGGCCCAATTTGGCGAGAAGGACGGTCCTGCGGAACTTCCGAAGGCCTGTTACTACACTGGAATGGACGGCACTCCATCTCCCGGCAAACAAATACGGGTATCAGCAAAGGCCGACCTGGCAAGCGCGGTAGCAGAGGCGAAATGCGGGGACACATTGCTGCTTCCTGCGGGAGCGGTGTTCGATATCAAGATCCTGGAGCGCAAGAATTGCGATGAACGCCACTATCTCACGATTCGGACCGACACTCCCGACTCCAAACTGCCGCGGGAGGGCACGCGCATTTCACCGGCATGGGCGGGGATAAAGAGCCTTCCCGGACGCCCCCCGTATGCTGAACCCGCAGGTGGTCCCGCGAAGTTGCTGGCAACCCTGGTTGTCAGGCGACCTTCGGGTGCAGTGGTCGGAGACCATACTCGCTTCATTGGCATCGAATGGACCTCCGATCCGGAAATGAACATTGGCCGCCTTATCAGCGCGGAAGGCGGGGATCACATCGTCATCGATCGAAACTGGGTTCACCCGGCTGAGGGTAGCGAAGTGGGAAAAGGTATCGGGATGATCCAGGGCGCCCGCACGATTGCAGTCATCAACTCCTATGTAAACGGGCTGACCTGCATAGCGCGCGCCGGAAAATGTACGGATGCGGCAGCGGCGGGCGGCGGCAACGGTACCGAACCAACGGGCGTTTTCAAGATTTATAACAATTTTCTCGAGGCCTCCGGCCAAGACGTTTTCTTCGGCGGATCTGGGGCAACCGTAAATCCAACGGATATCGAGATTCGCCGGAATCACCTTTTCCGGCCGATGTCGTGGAAGCAGGGGGACCCAACATATACTCCGAGCGCCTCGGGAAATCCGTACATCGTGAAAAACATCTTCGAATTGAAGAATGCCCAGCGCGTGCTGTTCGAAGCCAACCTGCTGGAAAATTCGTGGGGTGGATTCACGCAAACAGGGTTCGCGATCCTTTTGACTCCGAAGAATCCCGGGAATCGGTGCCCGAAGTGCCAGGTCACGGATATCACCATTCGCTTTTGCAAAATCCGTAACGTAGGCGCCGTCTTTCAGATCGCAAATTCTTTGTCGAAGACCGGGGAGCATTCGGCGGGAGGTGGCCGCTACAGCATTCACGACATTGTCGTCGACTCGGTCCATGATCGCGACTTTCGCGGGCCGGGGGTCTTTCTGCAATTGTTGTCGCACGAACCACCGGTGCACGACGTCTATTTCGACCATGTAACGGCTTTTGTTCCTGGACCTCTGATGACCGTTATTGTTAAAAGCGGCAAAATCGAAAATTTCACGCTGACGAACAGCGTTTTTGAGGTGGGGGATCGGAGACAGGCGATTACCTCGGCGGGCGGGCGCCAGGAGAATTGCGTGGGCCGAGTTCAAAAGGGGGGCCCCGAGGCTATTTTCAAGGAGTGTTTCAGCAACTACAAATTCGAAAAGAATCTCATTGTTAGCGGGCGCAGCCAATGGCCAGCCGGAACTCTGGTGGCATCGTCATCGGACGCTGCCGGCATCCGCGACTTGAAAGCGGGTGTAAGCAAGAACCCGCGTCTGTGCCGGGAGAAGATGCCGGGTTGCAGCAAGGTTTCCCCGGGGGCGGGGGCCGCCACAGGGGGCAAAGATTTAGGTGCCGATGTGGACGCGCTCGAAGCCGCTATCGAGGGAGTAGATTAAACCCTCACTGTTTCATCTGGCGGAGGATACATTTGAGCGGCTTCAGATTCGGCAGCGATGAGACTCTTGCAAACGGGTTTGTACTCTTGTAACCAAGTTAGCGCTGTATCCGCTTGAAATCCCCTTTCGCCGAATATAAACTCGAAACTGTGTTCGCGAGACTCGGGCAAGCTTCTTATGATCCCGGCTGCGTTTAGTAGTTGTAAGTGAAACAAATTGCACCCCTTCGTATCTTGGAGCCCCATGAATTCGATACCCCACCCGGGGGAGCAGTTTGCACGGGACGAAGCCTCTATTGGGGAGAATCCCAAAGCTTCGATTTGCCTGTCAGACGATGAAATCGATCGACTGATTGCCAATAACACGGTATTCGGCGGCGAATGGTTGGAGCGCGCTGGGCGCACGCAGGGCACCCACTCTCAAACAACCCGGTACGAGGATCGGCGGGGTGGTAGCCACACAGCCATTGTGGTAAAGCACACCAACGCATCTACCCGGGAAAAAGCGGCGGAATCGGTGACGCGCGAGTTCACGGCGCTTGAGACCACATGGAATCTCCTCGGAAAGGCTCTTGAAGGCAGTTTACCGAAGCCCCTATTGGTGCTACCGGAGTATGGGCTGCTGGTGACGGAAATGTTGCCAGGTGAGCCTTGGAGCCGGATCTTGCAGCGGTCTCTAAATTACCTGACAGCTCCGTTTCGCGTTGAGGACGTGTCTCAAACTGCCCGGAAGATTGGGGTTTGGCTACATCGATTTCATCAGGCGACGCAGCAACCCGCCCTCACCCATGACCGGCGCGCGTTTGAACAAGAAGTATCGCTGCAATTGGAAGGCTGTGTGCGGCGGGGCTTGAGCGATGCCGCGGCAGAACAGATCCGTCGAGTTGTTTTCGATGGAAGCCGTCGGATTGAGGGCCAATTGTTGCCGGCAGCGAGCCGTCATGGGGACTTCACGCCACGAAACGTACTCGCCGCGGACGACCGCATCAGCGTCGTTGACTTTGAAAACTTTGTTCCAGTTGACACCATTTACGAGGACGTCAGCAAATTTGTGGCATTTCTAGCTTTACTTAAGGGCCGGCCGGGATATTCCAAGCGCGCCGTTGATTCCGTGATAGCGAGTTTTCTGGAAGGATACGGGACCGTCGAAGGCTCTTTGGTAGGATTGTTCTCGCTCAAGGCGGCATTGCGAATATTTGCACATCGTGGTGCGCGGCGAACGCCAAAGTCTCTGATGCTGGACCGGTTTTACGTAAAACAACTGATTCATCTTGGCCGTGGATACGCACGAACTCAGGATCTTGTTTTGTAATCTCAGTCGACGGATACTCTTCAGTGCCAAATACCGACCTGCAAAACAAACCGGCCGACAACTTCGACGTCGTGGAATATTCAGCGGGCAAACCAGGTTTCCAGGACGCTTCCGCTTACGACAAACGGCGATTCGGAGGCCCAGCGAGCGATTACAAACAAAAGGTCATGATGAACGCCATTATGAAGCTCATCGGACCTCTGGAGGGGAAACGCATTCTGGACGTCGGCTGCGGCACTGGCAGGGGAGTCGTCCGCTTCGCGGAGCGTGCCGCCTTTGCGGTGGGAAGCGATTTTTCATTCGATATGCTCTCGATCGCAGTCCAGAAGACTGGCAGCGAAGCGAACTGCGGTTTTGTCCGTTCGGTCGCACAGCAGCTTCCGTTCCCTGACGCCTCTTTCGACATCGTCACTGCGCTTAATTTCCTTCATTTGTTCAAGGTCGAGACGCAAGGCGACATGATCGCTGAAATGAAGCGGGTATCCAAGCCGGGAGGGATCGTCGTCCTGGAGTTCGATAATGCATTGCATGGCTTGGTCGTGGGGCCGTACAAGAGGTGGTTCCGCGACGAGCGCGGCTCTCTGCCGTGGGAAATTCGCCAAGCCATCGGCGATAACTGCCGCGTCGTAAAAACTTATGGCGCTGTGTTTCCTATTGCTTGGCGAATGATGTACCGGTTTCCCCGCATTTTCATTCCGCTGGAGCAGATTGCCTATTACCCCCCCTTTAACCGCCTTCTTCATCGAATTTATTGCAAGCTTGTAGTGACCACTCCCTGAGTCCCAACGCCCCTCCGAGCTTCCCGCACACCCAACATGGCATCGAAGAATTTAATTCTTCGCCCACTTGTTCTGCCCAAAGTGATGGTACGGCCGTGCCCCACTTGCTCCGGATGCCGATGCTAAACTTATTGCAGCCGGACCGGAGACTGCGACGGCCAAGCTTGACTGCGAATCGGGACATTCGGAGACCTAGTCTGCAGAACATTCAATCCAAAGCCAGGGGCAATAGCCCGGTTTTTGTGATGGGCTGCCACCGCTCTGGCACCAATCTTCTTTATGACATGCTGCTGTCCTCGGGCGGATTTGCCATCTACCGCGGGTATTTACCTTTTTACAAGCTCCTCATTCCGCGCTTTGGGTCAATGGACAATCGAGAAAACCGTCAGAAAATTCTTGAGACCTGGCTTCGGAGCAAGGGCTTTCGCCGCACGGAACTGGATGCGGAAAAGCTGTCGGCAGATGTTCTGAACAACTGCCGTACCGGCGGAGATTTCATCCAAACGGTGATGAATGGTGTCGCTCAAAAGCAGGGCGTATCGCGATGGGCTGTTTACGATCCTGATAACGTGTTGCATCTTGAGCGTTTGAAGGCAGACATCCCGAATGCGCTTTTTGTGCACATCATCCGCGACGGGCGAGACGTTGCACTCTCTCTCAAGAAAATGGGAGGCTTTACTCCGCTGCCCTGGGATCGCGGTAAGACGCCGAGCCTGGTAGCGACAGCTCTGTATTGGGAGTGGATGGTGCGCAAAGGGCGCGAGCATGGACACAGAGTTCCGGCAAATTACATCGAAATTCATTATGAAGATCTGATCACGAAGCCCCAGGAGACTTTGCAGAAGCTTGGCGCTTTTATTGACCACGATCTGGATTACGAGAAGATCCGGAACGCGGGCCTGGGAAGGCTCTCGGAAACGAATTCTTCGTTTCGGGAGGAGGGTGAGAAGGAAGAGATCAATCCACTGGGGCGCTGGAAGGAACGGCTGTCGCCGGAGGAGATTGCGGCGATTGAATCGGCGGTGGGTCCGTGTCTTGAGGAGACTGGCTACGCTTTATCTCATGCGACCGGCAAACGATCTGCAGGACTTCGTTCCGCGTGGATGCGTACGATGTATCCGAACCTTCTGAATACTAAGTTGTGGTTGAAATTGAATACGCCGCTGGGGCGAATGGCCGATATGTCGGTGTTGGAGCTTGAGGGGGAAGGGGTCGTGGCGGGACAATCCACGCATCTTTAATGCACATAGGTTGAGAATTCTAGTCTTCGGCCGGGCGCTCGGCGCTCGCACGACTCCCTTGCAGCCATCCCAGAAATTTCTGTTTCCGCGCAAACATGTTGCGGGCTTCGTTCCGGAGAGCTCCGACGATCTGATAGCGCGACTTCGTAAACCAGGGTACGCGATGCGGAGTGCAACCGTATTTTTCTTTGTAGGCCCCTTCGCCGCCCCAGTCGAAGATGGTCGCACCGCGCTGCTTCCAGTAACGCAGAGCGTACCAATGGCAGGCCTCGTTGGGGCGCAGGTTCTGGTAGGCGCGGAAACTCGCATTGCCCCAGAACTCGGCAATCTTGTTGAAGCCCGGATAAATGCCGGTGGCGATGCACTTCCCTGCCGGATCGCGGGCGCGAATCAGAAGCACGTTTCCAGTCGGAGCCATATTTCTGACCAGCGAACGAACGCGTTCGACGGAATATGTGGGCACAAGGTTTTGTTTAGCGAAAACATCTTTTAGCTGCTCGTAGTAGTCGTCGGCGAAGGCGAGATCGTGCGATTCTTCAATTTTGACGCCGAGCTTTTCCGCTTTGCGAACGCAGCGGCGGCAGGCGCTTTCCATACTATTAAACAGGACGTCCTCGGATTTGGTCAGATCGGTGCGGTAGGAACCGTAGAACTCCGACGTAAAGCCAAGGCCTTCTGCATCTTCAAAACTGAAATGCGGGTCGGAGACTTCGAGGTGCAAACACTTGAGTTGGTCCCAGGCGAATTTCTCGAGCGCTGCGAGAGCGTCGTGCCGGGAGACACCCGGGTTGAGATTGAATCCCATGTAGGGAGTGGTCCATCCGGGAAACGAACTGCCTAGAACTTTAAGGCCGAACTTCGAGAAGGTCAGCCCGGTGAAATAGCCGAGAACTTCGCTTCCATCACGCAGTTCGGTGATCAGCGGCGTTGCATTCTGAGACTCACTGACAAATTGCAGCCACTCCCGCGTCTGAAAGACGGTCCGATCCTCAAAGCTGTCGAGATGCTTCCAGTCGGCTGCTTTGAAATTAATGGAGTGGAACTTCATTTTCTGCCGAGAGCTCCCGCTACCAGCACATGCCGTCGTAGGTCTTGACGCCTTGCGGACGCCGCGACGGGTCAAGATGGACGAGGTCGATCACGATTTGCTCGGGCTTAAGATGCTGGGCAAGCTGCTCTTTGCTCGCTGACTTGTTTCCCAGGATGACAACTTCAGCGCCACGCAGCACACCTTCCAGATCGGCGGAGAGAACGGAGCCGATGTGCGGGATCACTTCCTCGATGTACTGGCGGTTGGCTCCAGCGATACGTCCGAGAGAAACGTCTTCGTCCCAGATGCGAACTTCGAGACCTTCTCCCATGAGACGTTTGATCAGTTGCACCTGAGGGCTCTCGCGAAGATCGTCGGTGCCGGCTTTAAAGCTCAGGCCGAGTTGCGCGATTTTTTTCTTGCCGGTATCCAAAACCATTTCCACCGCGCGATCGACATGCTCGGCATTGCTAGGCATCAGTGATTCCAGCAACGGGAGCTTGAGATCGAGTTCCTTCGCTTTGTAGGTAATGGCTCGCAGGTCCTTTGGCAGACACGAACCCCCAAATGCGAATCCCGGCGAAAGATACGCGGGCGAAATATTCAGCTTGGTATCGGAAGTGAAGATCTTGGTGACGGCCTGCGCATCCACGCCCAGGTGTTTACACATCGTTCCCATTTCATTGGCGAAGCCGACTTTCAGAGCGTGATAGCAGTTGGAAAAATATTTGACCATCTCTGCGACGGGAATGGTGGTCTCGTAGAGTGTGCCTGGAGTGTTCTTGTAGAGTTCACGCAGGGGCGCAAGATGGTTCGTGTCGCTGGCTCCGAGAATGGTGTAGGGCGGGTTGAGGAAGTCGGCGACAGCGCTCCCCTCGCGCATGAACTCTGGGTTGTAGCAGACGGTGAAGTCACGGCCGCACTGCTTGCCGCTTTCTTTTTCCAGAATTGGAAGGACCACGTTTTCAGTCGTACCCGGCAGAACGGTGCTGCGCAGCACGAACACGTGCGGAGATTTCTTTTGCTTAATGGCCGCGCCGATTTCCCGAGCGACGTTTTCGATGTGACTGAGATCGAGCTTGCCGTTCTTCAAGCTGGGCGTGCCCACGCAGACGAACGACACGTCGGAATTCATCACGGCCTGCAACGCGTCGGTGGTGGCATGCAGACGGCAAGCTTTGTTGGCTTCTGCAACGAGTTCCGACATCCGGGCTTCAACGATGGGCGTGCGGCCGGAGTCGAGCATTTCAACTTTGGCGCGGCTTACATCCACGCCGATCACTTTGTGGCCCATGGAAGCGAAGCATGCGGCCGACACCGACCCGACGTATCCCAAACCGAAAATACTGACAGACAGACCCAAAGCAAGTCTCCTTTTAATCGCGCCCGACAAGGGCGAGGCAAATGTCCCGAAGCAGGCTTTCGAACTATATCAATGCCACCTGAATAGCCAGCAAACGGCTCACCATCGCCACGGCGTCCTGACTGGCTGCTCCGTCCGCAACCAATTGATTATACGACGTTTAAAGGGAGTTCTGAAGCGGCGCTTCCGACCCAAGGCTCGGATTAGCAAATAGTGGACAAGTTTTTCCACCCCATGGAACCAGGAAGGGACAACCTGGAGGCTTGTCTGCCGGCTCCGCATCTCGAAGTACAACCAGAGTATATGTCTAGAATAACTTACGGGCTGGAAAGTTCTTCGTCGCCGGCGAGACGATGGAAGCTCCGTTGCGGCCAAACGGTAAGATAGAGGCATAGTGGCGTTGGAATGGCAAAACAAGCTCGCTCGATTGTCCCAGATGAATTGGGACGAGGTTCACACGCGCCTGAGCCAGGAAGTCCACAAGAGGAGCGACTTTCTTCGCCACCGGATCGGCCTGCCACCCGAAGCCGTGCGACTTCACAAAGGAACGGCACGGCGACCTAAATTCTTCTTCCCTTCCGGTGGAGCGCGAGAACGGGCTGAACTGCTGCGCGCGCATTTGCCGGCCGAGGCTTTGGAAATTCTTCACCAGGCCGATGATATTCGGCGCCATCATTTCCGGTTGCTGGGCTACGAAAATCTTGACTACGGCGCGGAGATCGACTGGCATCTGGATCGCGTCCACGAAAAACGTGCGCCGCTGGAACCCTGGTTCAAAATTCCCTTTCTCGAGTTCGCGCTGGTGGGCGACCACAAAGTTACATGGGAACTGAACCGCCACCAGCATCTGGTTACGCTCGCAAAGGCGTGGCTGCTGAGCAATGACGAAAAATATGTTCGCGAGCTGATCGCGCAGTGGCACAGCTGGATGAAGGCGAATCCCTACCCGCTCGGAATCAATTGGGGCAGCTCGCTGGAAGTTGCCCTCCGTAGTCTGTCGTGGATCTGGGTGGACCAACTGATCGTAGACGCGCCGAATTGCGACGAGTTTCGTGCAGAATTGTTACCCTCACTGGCGTTCCACGGGCGCTACATCGAGCGCTACCTTTCAACCTACTTCTCTCCGAATACTCATCTGTTGGGCGAAGCGGTTGCATTGTTCTTCCTGGGAACGCTGTATCCACAAATCGAGGCGGCATCACGCTGGCAAACAATTGGATGGAACGTTGTTCAACAGGCTGCCGAGCGGCAGGTGCGTCCGGATGGCGTTTACTTCGAGCAGTCACTGCACTATCACGTATACGCACTGGATTTCTTTTTGCATGCAAGGTTGCTGGCGGCGAAGAACGGATCAGAAATTCCGGCGGAATACGACGCTGTCTTGGGCAAGATGCTTTCGGTCGTTCAGGCGCTTTCGCAGGCTGGCCCGCCGGAAGGTTTCGGTGACGACGATGGCGGCAGAGTTTTCAATGCGCGACGCAATCGAACGGAGAATATGACCGATCCGCTGGCGATTGGAGCGCTGCTTTATGGGCGCGAGGATCTTACTGCTGCTCGCCTCACGGAAGAATCGATCTGGTTGATTGGGAACCAGGCGGTTTCAGCGTTTCCGCATCAGAATGAGCGTCGGGAGCCCGTTTCAGATGCTTTCCCGGAGGGCGGGATTTACATCCTTGCAGACTCGGAGCCCTATGCACAGACGATCGCGGTGGACGCTGGCATGCAGGGCGTGGGCCGCTGCGGTCATGGTCATGCGGATGCGCTCAGCCTGCGTGTCACTATGGACGGAGGACGCTGGCTCGTGGACGCGGGCAGCGGAGTTTATATTTCGGCGGATCCGGCGGACCGCAACACATTGCGAGGGACTGCCGCACACAATACCATGCGCGTCGACGGATTGGATCAGGCGGTGTGCGGCGATCCATTTTCGTGGACTGCGATTCCAACTACGCGGCTGGAGAACTGGAGTGCCGGAAAGACATTCAGTTATTTTGCCGGAAGCCACGACGGTTATTCCAGGCTGAATGACCCTGTGACTCATTCGCGCTCCATCATCAAAATTAATGGCGGTCCCGCGCTAGTGCGGGACGTTGCGTTTGGAGAAAAGGAACACGAACTGGAAGTGCTGTGGCATTTTGGTCCTGATCTGGAAATCCGCGAAACTGGAAATAAAACGATAGTCGCATCGCACCCGGCAGGCGACGGGCCGCATCTGAGCATGATCATTCCCGATGAAACGGGATGGGAGATGGAAATCACACGAGGCCTTATTTCTCCTGCGTACGGCACGTATTTGTCCGCTCCGCTGGTGCGCGCTCACGCTCGTGTGCGACTGGCTTCGGAACTGGCGACCGTGCTATGGCCTCACTCCGCTGCGATCCGGCGAAATGGCGGTCTGGCCAGCATGCGGCAGGCTGCGGTGCAAGTATATGAATTGGTGGACGCTGACACTAATCATGGGTTTTGTTTCGCACTCGACAAGCGACCTTGGAATTTTGGGCCATGGTTTTCGGATGCCGAGTTCTTGTACTGTCGCATCGAAGCAGAAAAGCTGGTACACCTGATTGTGGTGGGCGGGACATACGTGGCATGGCAGAGTCAGGAGTTGATCAAGGCGCCGGGGCCATCGGCATTTTTTGAGTGGCGCAAACAGGATGCGGTGTTCAATTCTGATCCGGCCGAGTTTTCAGTGTCGCCGTTATTTCAGAAGTTGACGGGTGGCCCTATTCTGCGGGCGGACAGTTCCAGCCCTTCCTCTTCATACGCGGAGAAACACTGAAATGTGCGGGATCGCTGGAATTCTGGAATTCGGACGGGACCACCGCGCAGATCCGGCTGCTCTGCGCGCGATGTGCCAGATCATGGCGCACCGCGGGCCAGATGATGACGGCTTCTATACGGACGGGCCAGCAGCCATTGGTATGCGGCGGCTGGCGATCGTGGACCTCGCGACCGGTCATCAGCCAATTTCGAATGAAGATGGCTCGCTGACGATCGTCTTCAATGGCGAGATCTACAACCACGCCAGCCTGCGCGAGCAACTGATCGCGCGCGGACACTCCTACCGCACGCATAGCGATACTGAAACAATTGTTCACTTGTATGAAGAGTTTGGCCGCGATTGCGTTCAGCATTTGCGCGGCATGTTTGCGTTCGCGATCTGGGATCGGAACAAGAAGACGCTTTTCATCGCGCGCGACCGCCTTGGGATTAAGCCGCTCTATTACCACCTGACGTCAGAGCGACTGATTTTCGGATCAGAGGTAAAGGTCGTCCTGGCGCACGGTGGCATTCGCCCTGAGTTCGATCGCGCTGCGCTGCCGGAATTTCTTGCGTTTGGATATCTGTCTGGTGAAGAAACTTTTTACTCCGGAATTAACAAACTGTCGCCGGGACACACGATGGAAGTTGGCCTGAATGGCAAGGCTGACATCCGGCAGTACTGGGACCTGGATGCTTCGTCGCCGCACGAGTCACGCGATGAGGCGTATTACGTTCGCAGCTACCGGGAACTGCTGGAAGGCGCAGTCGAGAGCCACCTGATGAGCGATGTGCCGTTGGGTGTATTTCTCAGTGGCGGACTGGATTCGAGCGCGGTGGCGGCGCTGATGACGAAGATCCGTCGCGAGCCGGTTGAAACATTCTCTGTCGGTTACGGAGAGCAGAGCTACAGTGAGTTGCCGTTCGCGCGGATCGTCTCAGACCATATCAAATCGCTGCATCACGAGGTGATGGTCAGTGAGCACGACTTCTTCAACGCGCTGCCGCACCTGATCTGGCATGAGGATGAGCCCATTGTGTGGCCATCGAGCGTCTCACTCTATTTTGTGGCGAAGTTGGCGCGAGAGCGGGTCACCGTCGTTCTCACGGGAGAAGGCAGTGACGAAACACTCGCCGGATACACGCGCTATGCCTTCACGCTGAAGAATGCGGCTTTGGATCGCGCATACCGCAGCGTCGTCCCGAGCTTTATGCGCCGCGGGCTGCGTAATTCGGTCGCAACCTCTTCCCTGCTCAGTGCTACAGTTCGTCGCAAACTGGAACACACCTTTCTGGCGAAAGACGGCGCTTCCTGGGCGTCCTTCTACTTCGATAATTTCTTCTCTGCATTTGGCGAAGCAGAGCAGGGTGGATTGCTCACTCGCGAATTTGCAAACGAGTTCGCACCGAGCATGGCTTACAAGAACGTTCTTGAATACTGGGAGCACTCTTCGGGCGAGATGCTGCAGCGGCTGCTTTATACCGACATCAAGACATATCTGGTCGAACTGCTCATGAAGCAGGACAACATGAGCATGGCGGCGTCGATTGAAAGCCGGGTTCCCTTCCTCGATCACGTGCTGGTGGAATTCGCTACGCGCATACCGCGCGAGGTTCAGCTTAAAGGTTTGGCGGGGAAAACGATTTTGAAGAAGGCGGTCGAAGACATTTTGCC
>QIAJ01000165.1 GCA_003225495.1 Acidobacteriota bacterium | reverse complement strand
AGCGACAGCCACAATGATTGTGAACAGTAACTTCATCAAACAACCTCCTCGTTTATTTCGAACCTTCGGACTACTGCTTATTAGTTCGCGCCCAGCTCGACGCATTGATGTAGATGATTTGCCCGTTCGTCCTCAGCATCGCCGCCATGCTGCCGTAGTATGTCGCCGGATTGATCGCCGTCGGCGAATATACATACAAAACATTGCTGGAAAAAAAGAACTGATAAGGCGCCACTAGCGCCGATTTCCCCGTAGTAAACTTCGTTCCCCAAACGCTGCCCACCGTCCCGTTGCTGCCGACATACCCAAACAGTACGTAGTTAAACGACGATGAAGTGATCGAAGTCTTCCACACATTCGCAATGTCAGCCGTCCAAGTCGAGGCCGGCAGGGGCACGTAACCGGTCAACGTGGGAGACTCTCCCGTCCCATAAGCGTCAAACACAATCGGATTCCCCGACGCCCCACTCGAAGGCGGTACCAGGCTCTCATTCCAAACCTGCCCGCGCTTGAACAGGATCTGATCGCCCGCCGCAAACGTCGCTCCATTCACCTTCGCAACCGTCTTCCAGGCCGTAGCCTGAGAAAGTCCATCATTCGTATCATTCCCAGCCGTAGCATCCACGTAAAACGTAGCCGCCCAAGCCGACCCCGCGATTGCACACACGCCGGCTATGGCGAGAAGAAATCTCACCTTCATCATCCATCTCTCCATTTGTCATCCTGAGCGAGAAATCGCCGCTCGAGTAATGAGCGGCAACCGCAGTCGAAGGACCCTTGCTCTGTCCCAAGGCCTGTGCGCCGCAGCATGGCATCCTCACGATGCCTAGCGTTCCTCCGCCCCCCGGGTTCATTGCCGTTAACCTTTTTCATTGCATCGATTTCGCCGCGTACGCTTTCGTCCGCCACCAAATAAAAAAGCGCGCCGCAGCGCGCTTTAAGAATGAAGACCGGGAATTGTTCTCTAGTCCACCGTGTACTTCACCACCACATTCACGCGATGAACGCTCCCCGAAGCAGACTGCGTAAGATGCCCAAGCTTAACCCCTGAGGCCACCGCATCTTTCCCCGAAACGAACGAAGACGAAGTGGCACCCGCCGTAGAGCAAGCCAGGTCCGAGCTCAACAGATTGGCTCCCGCATTTTGCAGATTCACGGTCATGCTCCCCGCGTCGATCTCGCAATACACCTCGACAATATGGAACGCCGATGCCCTGTTCACATAAATTGAAGGCACTTGCAACGCTGTCGTCAGCAGATTGTTGGGATCGAAAAACGTATAAGTGAACTGCTGCGGATAATTCTTCGCCACTTCCGTAACTGTCCCCGAATTCTCCGACACAGCCAGCTTCCCACTCGTCGTGAAGCCGATCTTCGACTTACCAGCCCCCGCCGTCGTCATCGTGCCGAACGATCCTTCCACGCTCCACGGCCCAGATCCCGTCTGCACGATGTTCCCGGCAATATTCAAATTTCCACTCAGTGAAACATCATTCGAGAATGTCTTCGCCCCCGCGATCGTCTCCGTCCCCGTATTGTGAACCACCGAGGAATCCGCCACGGCCCCTGTGACTTGAGACACAGAATAATCTCCCGCCGACGCCACCACCGCGCCCGTCCGTCCGAAAACAGAAGAGACAGCACCGCCCCCGCCTCCAGACCCGCACGCCACCCCCGTCGAACCCAGCAACCCGGCGCTTGAGATATTCAGACAGCCGGCTGCCAGTCCGGAGATGTTCACTGTGCTATCGAATTTCGCTGCGGTCTTGAACTCCTTAAGTGTGGCGGTCAATCGCTCCAGCCAATTCGTCCCGTCGCCATTGTTGGCAATGTATTGGCTGATCGATCCAAACGACCCTAAGCTGAGACCTACGCTCGTATTGGTATTGATCGAGTCAATGCCGAGAAATGTGTCATGACTCGAATTAGGCGCTCGGTTGTTTCCATAAGCCGCCGACTTATCCGGCTCGAAATCGAACAGCGTAATAAGGTGCGTCGGCCCCGTCGCCGCACTATTGGCGCCAATATTAAGTACGCCCTTCACATTCTGTAGCGTCGGGTTTCCGCCAACCGGTGCTCCCGCCGCCAGCCGCATCTGGTTCCCCCCGGAATATGACCCCAGGCATACCGGCCACACGTATCCGCTATTTCCAGAGGGCGCTTGGCAATGCAAAGCAAAAATTTGCGGGAACACGCCGCCGGCCGACGATACATACGAAACTGTCGAACTCAGCAGATCCGTATAGAGCGTGGGGTGGTTGGCGACATTGAAATCAGAATTTGACGGCGGAGACAGCACGACTCCCCCTGGCCACAGGTTCAGCTTCGGACTCCAGAAAGTCGTCGCGCCCAACCAATACGCTGGAAGCGTGTAACTTCCTCTTGCTGCCTGCGTGTCGGTGAACGAACACACGCCATTCGAGCAAACCGAAGATTGCGGCACATTTGCCGCTACTGCATAGTTGCCCGTCCCAGACGGCGGCACTGGCGTTCCACTTCCGGTCACCACCAGGATGTCATATGAAGTCGCGGGTGCCAAGTCATACCATTGCAGTGGGATCGAAACCGCCCCGCTGATCGGCTGAGCTTTGCCAAAAAAGAGCGGTAGCGTAACTGATCCGTCTGCCTTCCGCGCCACCACGTAATACTGAAAGAACGTTGTGCCTCCGGTCGCGAACTGCGGGGTGTTTCCCGCAGGTCCCTCTCCCCCGCGGACACTCAGCGACGGATTGCTGAAGCTGCTGCCCGCCTGCATGATGACACCGGCGGCCGCGTTCGTAATCGTTCCCGGGCCAAGCCCTGCTCCACAACCTAAGCCGTATTCTTCATACACATTTTCAAGGCTCAATCCCCCAAAACCACCGGTCGCGGTCGAATACCGCACACCAAACTGGGAATAACCCTGAATTACTGAGTCGGAGATGCGCAGTGTGTTGCCCGACTGCCAGTCCACCCCATTCCCGTCGCACTGAATGTTCAGATTCAAATGCTGAAGCCAACCCACGGGCGCAACCTGCGGGTTTCCACTGAACGTTCCGTTCGCTTGAATGTAAGCGCCGCAGAAAGTCGCATCGCAGCGTATCGTCCCCAGCCCTCCCGACGTGTCCAATCCGTCCAGAAGAAACGCCTGATCGTCATCCACTTTCAACCAGGAGCCGAACTTCCCTCCGGTGGATTCGAAGAAGCCCTGCACATTCTGAATGCGCGTATGTTGCGCATTCACTTCAATCATCGGTTGCGTGCCGCCTACCACCATGGGACGGCCTCGGAAACCTATCAGCGTCATGTCGAGAGCAACGTTGGAATTATTCTTGTCCCCGACGAATACGCAGGGCGTCGTCGCCGAGAAGCAGGCTTGAGTTCCGCCATTGAACTGAACCGTCTGCCCGATGCTCTTCAGCGTGAGTTGTCCGAAGATCGAAATGTCCCCCGTCGGCGCCACGATCCAGCCGCCTGTAAGAGACCCCGTTCCCTTTGGCCGGTAGCGTGATGCAATCGACGCCTCCGCGATTCCCGCCGATGCCGACGTGATCGTGTATCCCGTCGCGTGTCCGTTCACCGTAGTGAACTGGAGTGTTCCCGAATTCCCATCTCCCACGCACGTCCCGCCCGTAACCTTTACCGCCTCCGCCGTTCCCGTGCCCGAGACGTATACCCAGTAATCCGTGTCATCCCCGCGCACACCCGCCGGACACGGGTTGAGCGTGATTGTTTTCGTTCCGGGATTCAGGAGGTCCGCCGTCGGCGCGGCAGAAAACTGAAAATCCACTGCAAACTTAGTCGATTGATATGCCGATCCGGCACCGGGCCCCGGTTTAGGCTTGTATGTATTCGAGGCAGCCTCGTACGTAATTACCTGTCCGTCGGTCGGGGTAAGAGATGCCACGTTCGTTCCGCGAATCGAAACCGCGTCCGCGCTGGTTCCGCAAGCTCCCCACGAAGAATTGCCTTTAAGACAAAGCGTCCCATCCGCTGCCCCCGAACCAAGCTGGCCCGTTGGCACCAGGCCATTTACAACGTTCGCTTTCCCGGTCAACCCGGTGTCAATGTAGTGGCGGTTCGCCGCGTGGTTCGTGGCCGTGGGATCCCCCGCCAGCGTCAGCGGTCCTGTCATCGAGTCGCCCGCCTTAGCCACAAAATTCCCTGCGCCGACGTTGAAGACCGCATTATCCACGTAGGCTTTATTCGCCGCGCTGTTCGCCGCCGTTGGTGTCGGTACCGCAGGCGCCGCCGCAAACTGCTTTGCGCCCTGGATCACCTCAGCTCCAGCCAGATGCACGACCACCGAATCCACCGCTCGATTCGCTACTGCTGCGTCAACGTACTGCTTCGATACCAGTCCATTCGCGGTCCCCGTTCCTGGCGCCGTCCGGACTTCCGCAAGGGTCGCTGGCGATGTCGTCGGCACCGCCCAGAATTCGCGGCGGACCGTTCCGTCATCCAACTGGAAAACTACGAAGTAGAACGTTCCTACGGGAGTAGCGCCCGCATTCGGTACCAGTCCGGTTGAGAATGCCCCGGCCGCTCCAATCGTTACGGTTTTCGTGCCGGCCGCGACCGCGTTGCCCTCCGCAGTTTGGAACGATGGCCACGAAATCAGCGCGATACCCGCAGCTGCCGTTCCATCCGCCCGGTACACCGTGTCGCTGATCGTAGTCAGCGCCGGCCCCTGCGCCCGCACTGCAAGTGTCGTCGTTGCAATGAAAAGCAAGCCCAACAGCGCCCGTGACGGCCAATAAAAATGCCGCTCCTGCGAGCGGCGCCCCGCGCCTTGAAGGCCATGCCCTTCAGCGCGCCCCGCATGCAGAGGTGCTCACCTCTGCGCTCTAACCTCTGCCTTCTGCAATCCCAGATATCGACGTACGCTCTCCACGTACACATCCGCGAAATCCACCGCTGGACGCCTCGTTTCGATCAACACCATCGCCGCATCCAGATCCCACCCCATCGCGCCCATTACAGCTAGCGTCATCATCGGCGCCCGGTGCACGCCTGCCGCGCAATGAATATAGAGTTTGGCATTCGCGTCGATCAACGCTTCTTGCGCAAATTCTACGCCCCGCTCCAGCAACTCGGGCGGCTTCGGCAGAAAATCGTCGTCCGTTGGATTCCAAAGCACCTTCACTCCGGCCGCTTCACCTAGTGGCGTATCGTCGAATTCGATCTGCATGTCGATCACATGGGTAACACTGGACTGCGCCACTTCCGCCATATTCTTCGCGTTCCAGATCCCGCCTCCCAGCGCGATCCGGTCCGTGACCCACGTCATGTCCATGAACGGTTCGTTTCTCCCCGTACTGCGGTATTCAATCGGACTTCGCCACGTCCTCGTCTGATTCTACGTCACCATCTTCGTCCCCTACGATAACCGGAACTCTCCCCTGCAACCCCATGCGCTCCAGAAGGATTTTCGCCAGGGACTCCCGTTCTCCATTTTCGCCTGCCTCAAACGGAAACATCCCTGACATTTCCCACAAATATTTGAGCGCCGCGACCTGTCCGCCCTCGGTCACCGACTGCACCACCCGCTTCGCCATCTCCTCCGAACTGTTGAAGATGACATTGGTAACCCGGTTACGCACTTTCTGAATCTCTTCTGACGTCTTGGCCTTGGAATCCGCTGTGGGCGTGTTCTTTTTGGGTTCTGCGCTTTTTGTTTTCGCCTTCGCCATCTCCCCCCCAAAAGGAAGGAGCGCGATCTCGAATCGCTCGGCACTTATGCCTGACGCTTCCGGTCGCGCTCCCAAGACTGTTTCAGATTTTCTTTGCTCTTATTTTTAGAATAACAAATCCAGCAGGGCAATCCCGCCAACTTGCCGGAAATTATTTTTGCCGTCGTTCCAATCACTTACATTCATTTTGTGATTCTTGCCCTCTTGACAAGTTCTCAGCGACGTTTTTTTGCTTCGCCGATTTCTTCACTCGCAATTCTTTTTTGACATCCCAATGTGTTCACGCTTGTTTGATCAGCCCGCTCTCAATAAATGCCAAAGACAAAACATCCAAAGCATCCGGCACTTCTCTCTCGACCGTCCGCAATGGACACGTTAACAATCGCGCTACTTCCGGCAAGCTGTAGTCCTCCAATATGTTCATTGCAATCAGTCTTTGATGAAACGGATTTAGCCGCGCTAGCGCCGTATCCATGTCATGCACGAAGATCACAATGTCCTCGAAACTCACCATTGGATAAGAACTGACTCTCGCTCGGAAACACTCTCGTCCTAGCAGTGATGGGAGTCGCCCGACCTCCACCGACGCGCGAGCATATTTCCGCAAAAGGGCCACAGTCCGGTCGCGGTAGGGCCACATGTCAAATTCAGTCTGGCCGAGCCATGGCCTTTCTTCAGGAGCGCGGCCCTCTGCCATGATCCATCCCCAGGCCGCCGTCATGGCTGCACTTCCATCTCTGCTACTCCCAGCAACCGGCTGATCTGCAACGGGTTCTGTCCCATGAGCGGCTTCGCTCCGCGTCCCCGTCCGCTGCGCAGCAGGGCTGCTCGCTGCGCCCGGCAGCGCCCGCATTGCACTTCGTCATGTCTCGGACGCCGTAACCACAATCCACCGCAGCGTTCGCAGTACTTCAACTCCACCGAATTTTCTTCCTGCCTGATCATGCCTATGAAATTCATGAGTGCGTCTCCTCGTATGAAATTAAGTTTGCGCGAGCTGCGAGATTCGAGAACCTCTCGATCGCATTTCGCAGAAAGCAAAAAAGCCCTGGCGCCGATTGCTCGGCCCAGGGCTCGTTTCTCTTACGATGACCTGCAGTTTTATGTAGTTAGGTGGAACGGGGATGCACTCGTCTCATTCCGGGCTGGCGCCGATCCCCGGCTCTTGCTGCCGGAAGTAGCCTTCTTCGTACCCCGACTTGAGCACTGTGCCGTTCTGAACCACCACGCTTAACTTCCCGCTGAAATGGAGGGTTCGCAGCAGCCGCTCGATCGCGGCTGACAGCACCTCGGCGGAGCGCACTTTCCGGCGAAACTCCCCGAAGTTCTTCTCTTCGTTTTCAAAAGACTGTACTGCAATCATGGCCAAAACCTTTCTTGCAGGTATGAGTTATATGATTGCGCGATCCTATAGCTGTATCGATTTTCTGTCAAGAATTCTATTTCCTTATGGATGTTACACTTGTGATATTAATAGCAATTGGCTATAGTCGGCTGGGCTATACTCCTTCTATGAAATTCCGGACTCTCCAGGACAATCTCCGCAAGGCTCTTTGGCAGCGAATTGACGAAGGCGACTTGACCGGCCTGCACCTCGCGGCGCAGACCGGATTCAAACAAGCTCACATCTCTAACTTCCTCAATCGCAAGCGCGGACTCAGCCTCGAGGGCATGGATAAGGTTCTGTCAGTGCAGCATATTTCCGTGCTCGACCTGCTCGATCCCTCCGAGGTCAACAAGCGCGCCTCGATCGTCGCGCCCAGCGCCGATGAATTCGATAGCGTGGTCGTCGCCGATGGCCAAATTGCTGCCACGGAACCACTTATCATGAGCATGCACGTCAAGGAGATTCTAAAATTCAAGAAAACCTTCCTTCGCCGTCTCCGCGAAGACATCGAAGGCGACCGCGACGGATGGGAACGCTTTGTCGTCATCAAGGTTGACGCCCGCGAAGGTATGAGTATGTATCCCCGTATGCTGCCTGGAGCTACTCTCCTACTCGATCGACATTACAACTCGCTCGCGCCCTACCGAAAAGGCGAACAAAACATGTATGCCGTGCGCAAAGACGAGACCTGCACGATCAAGTACGTGGAAGTCGCCAACCGCCACTTGGTTCTGCGTCCGCACAATCCCGCCTATCCCGTGGAAGTCATGCTGATCGAGGAAGGTACGAAGCCCGGCGACTACATCGTCGGCCGCGTTTGTCATGTCGGGATTGAAACCTAGAGGGCCAGGAACGTCGGATAGTTTGCTCTACGAACTATGACCTTCAATGGCTTACTTCGCGTTCTCGAGCAAATCTCTTAGCCCGCGCAAGTCATCGGTCCCAACATCCCCGATTGCGAAGTAGCGAAGTTCGCCCTGTTTCCAGTTTTCTATATGGAAGGAACGCGCATCTGCATTCGCGGAGATCCCGCCCGGTACGGCTCGATACTGAAATATGAACACTGAAATCTGATGCTTACGAGTCTTGAAGATCAACTCTGCCCCTGGCGACTGTTCCAGATAACTCACCCGGCCGCCCAACAGTTCAAACGAGGTTCCCTGCAACTCCGGTAAATTGAACGTGAATGGGATCTTGCCCTCAAACCACGGCTTGACGGTATGCCGGTCTGACGAAATCACATCCACCGGCGTTGCGCTCGCCAGAGCAGAGACGTGCAAGTCCGCGAGTTCGCTGACAATCTGATTCTCCCGGACCTGCCGGTTATCCCGCCAAACAATTCCCAGGCCCGCCATTACCAATAGAGCCGCCGCCAACGCGCCGAACGCCTGCCGCCGCCAGGCCATACGCTTCGAGCCTCCCCGTGAAAGGCTCCTCTGCATCCGTTCGCGCAATGCCGAGTCCGGTTTGTATCGCTGCCCCGCCGAATGTACCGTGCGCTTCCATTGCAGTCTGCGCAAACTCTCCGCCGCGCACGAAGGACATCCCCGCAGATGTCCGTCGAGTTCCTGCATCTTGCCGCCCTCGAGTTCTCCATCGAGATAGGCATCGAGTTGTGCGATCCATGACTCGTGAGTCATGACGAACTTCCCCTTATTTTCAACTTCACCGCCGCGCGTAGGGCTCCACGAGCCCGGGACAGCCGGGACATCACAGTTCCCATCGGAATCCCCAAGGTCGTGGCAATTTCCTGGTACGACATCTCTTCCACTTCACAAAGCAGAAGCACCTCGCGGTACGGAACTGCCAATTCCTCGATCGCCTCCTGCATTGTCTTTTCACTCGCCCGGTCGATCAGGATCGTCTCCGGTGTTTCCTTTTCTACGGGAAGTGCGGGATCGTCATCCTCCAACTCCAATGGGACCGTCGCCGCTTTCAACCCCGTCCGCGAATTCAGAAAGGTGTTGCGCAGGATGCGAAAGATCCATGCCTTGAAATTTGTCCCACTCTCAAAGGAAGAAAACCCTTTGAGCGCCTTCGCATATGTTTCCTGCACAAGGTCTTCGGCTTCTTCGCGATTCCGGGTGAGCCAGTGCGCGAAGTTATACAAACGGTCGAAAAGCGGCATCGCCAACTGCTCAAACACTTCCGCTGAATGCTCTTCCGACACGCATACAAGAGTAAACCAGCGAGCGAAGCTTTTATTCCCGCTGGAGCAAAACTTTTCTTTTCAAAACATCGGGAATAAATGCGGAGGGCAGTGGTTAGTGATTAGTGACTGGTGATTAGCAATCCAGCGCCGCGGCACAAACAAAGAGACTAACCACTATCCACTGCATCCGGAGGAATCAATGACTCTCTCGAAAGATGAAATTCTCTACGACCATCATAACGATGGCATCGACCGCCGCGGATTTCTCCGCTGCATGGCATGGGCGGGCGCTGGCGCTCTCTGCGTACTCGAAGGCGGAGTGCTCAACAGCTATGCCCTCGGCCACGGCGGCAACACGACCAAGGTGCACAAAGGAGAACTTGCATTTGTGCAGATCAGCGACAGTCACATGGGATTCGACAAGCCTGCCAACACGGATGTCATCGGCACCTTCAAGGCTGCCATCGACAAGATTAATGCGCTGCCGATCGCTCCCGAGTTCATCCTGCACACCGGAGACATCAGCCATCTCGCCAAGCCCGGCGAATTCGATAACGTCGAGCAGATTCTGAAGTCAGCCAAGACCTCGGAAATCTTCTATGTCCCGGGCGAACACGATTTCGTCGGCGATGAAGGCAAGCAGTATCTCGAACGATTCGGCAAGGGCAGCAAAGGCTCCGGTTGGTACAGCTTCGACAAAAAAGGCGTGCACTTCATCGGACTCGTCAACGTGGCTAACCTGAAAGCCGGCGGACTAGGTTCTCTAGGCGCCGACCAACTCAAATGGCTGGAAGACGATGTCAAACATCTCAAGACGAGCACGCCTGTTGTCGTCTTCGCCCACATCCCGCTCTGGACGGTCTATCCCGACTGGGGATGGGGCACGGAGGATAGCGCGCAAGCCCTCGGCTATCTAAAGCGCTTCGGTTCAGTCACAGTGTTGAACGGCCATATCCACCAGACCATGCAGAAAGTGGAAGGCAACGTCACTTTCCACACCGCATGCTCGACCGCGTTTCCCCAGCCGAAGCCCGGCGAGGCCCAGTCTCCCGGACCAGTGAAGGTTCCAGCGGATCAGTTACGCAGTGTGCTCGGAGTGACTGACGTGCACTACAAGAAAGGTCAGCACGCATTGGCGATCACTGATTCAACATTGGCCTAGCAGTCTTTTGGTAACTGGAACTCCCTGGAAGCACTAACCGTCATCCTGAGCGAAGTGAAGGACCTGCTTAGTCCGCAGCACATAAAGTGGAGCTTTCTTTCGCCTCGGGCTGTGTAGTCACATCATCGGAGAAAAAAGTGAAATCACATTCGCATTACATGAGAATCACAGCTTTATCACTGTTCACCTTGGCGCTCTTCATTTCGCAGCCCGTATCTGCGGCAGATGCCACGGCTGCTGCCGTAGCCATCAAGATCGACAACTTCAGTTTTAACCCACCGACCATAACCATCCCGCCCGGAACCCAGGTGACATGGGCCAATCAGGACGACATTCCCCATACCGTCGTCAGTGACGACAAAACAACTTTCAAGTCGCGTGCGCTCGACACCGCCGAAAAGTTCAGCTTCACGTTCACCAAGCCCGGAATCTACGAATACTTTTGCTCAATCCATCCCCATATGACGGCAAAGGTAATCGTGCAATGACGGCTGTGGGACTGCCAAACGAAAGGAAATGACCTTGAATCCCTGGGATATTCGCGCCGCTCTTTTCGCCAGACACGCGCAGCACGTAGTGCTGATTCATTTTCCGATCGCGCTCTTCCTCGCCGGCGTCGCGCTGGACCTCGCAGCCACCTGGACCCGGCGCAAGGATCTTGCGGTCGCGGCCTACTACAATCTCGCCTTCGCAGCGCTCTGTGCTTTGCCAGCTGCCGCCACCGGACTGCTGGCCTGGCAGTGGGATCTCGAAGGCCGGCGGCTGAAGGGAATTCTTCTCTTTCATCTGCTCTCCGGTGGCGCTGCCCTGGTGCTGATGCTGGCAGTCTGGCGCGTGCACCTCGCAGCTCGCCGCCGGCCTGACCAGCCATTTCCCGCATTCCGCTGGCCGTTCCAGGCTGTTGCCGTCGCGCTGGTTATGGTCACGGGCCACCTTGGAGGCTTTCTCAGCGGCGTGAATCATCCCTGAAACTGCGCAAACTTGATTTTTCCCGGAACTCGTCTCACTATCTCCGCGTACATACGTCTGAGTACCTGGGGTATTCGTCTGTCTCCAGGTCCGGGAGAGACAAACTATGCGCCATCTCAATTTTGCTGCGCTCACGGTCGCGTTGATGCTGACCGCCGCCCACGCCGATGACTGGTCGAAGACCTACACCATCGAGCGCGTTCCTCAGTTGCGCGTGGACACCTCCGACGCCGACATTCGCCTCGATACCTGGGACCAGAACAAGATCGAAGCTCACGTGACCACCGAGCGCTGGAAAATTGGGGGCGAAGGCGGGATCAAGATCCTGGAGCGGCAGTCCGGAGACGCCGTCGAGCTCGAAGTGCGTTTTCCTCATCACAACTTCGTGTTTGATACCGGCCGCCGCCGCGTCATGATTGAGATTCACATGCCGCGTGCCGGAAAAGTGAATCTCCGCACCGGCGACGGGCGGATTTCCGTAAGTCACCTAAAGGGCGATCTCGACCTCTACAGTGGCGATGGCCGCCTCGAAGTTGACGATGTTGACGGCGAGCTGCGGGCGCGCACCGGCGATGGCTCCATCCGAGTGGCTGGCCGGTTCGATGCACTCGATGTCACGTCCGGTGACGGTAGGGTCTCTCTGATGGCGCGTCCCGGCTCACGGGTCGCGAGATCCTGGGATATTCGCACCTCTGACGGCAGCGTGAGCCTTGAGCTGCCTGCGGACTTGGCTGCCGATGTCGACCTGCACACTGGCGATGGCCACATCAGCCTGAACCTTCCACTCACGGTTTCAGGCAAATTCAGTAATCAGGACGTTCATGGCAAATTAAATGGCGGAGGAAACCGCCTGGTCGTCCATACCGGCGACGGTTCCATCACGGTGGATAAATCTTAGGCCGGGATGTTAGGGTCTGAAGTTCGCCGAATTCTCTTGAGGTACGCATGTTTCTGAAAAACGTCGCGCTTCTGGCAGCAACCCTGACCTTTACCTTCGTTGTTCCACTCGCGGCGCAGAACGCGCTGCCACCGTCTCAGACAGTGCTTGATCTTTCCGCGCTGGATAAGACCGTCGATCCCTGTGTGGATTTCTATACCTATTCGTGCGGCGGCTGGATGAAGAACAATCCAGTCCCGCCCGACCAGTCGAACTGGGGCACTTATGGCAAGTTGCAAGACGAAAACCTGGCGCAATTGCGCACCATCCTCGAAGAAGCCGCGAATTCCAACTCTGGGAAGGGAACGGTTACGCAGAAGATTGGCGACTATTACGCCTCCTGCATGGATGAAGCCGCCATCGATAAGCTTGGCGCGAGTCCACTTTCGCCTGAGCTGAAGCGGATTGCGGATCTGCCATCGAAGAGCGCGATCGCGGAATATCTGGCCACCAGCCAGTATCCGACGGCAATTTTCGGCGGCGGCTCTTTGTTCACTTTTCGGTCGACGCAGGACTTCAAGGATTCCACGCAAGAAATTGCTGAAACAGATCAGGGTGGACTCGGCCTTCCAGACCGCGATTACTACACCAAAGATGACGCCAAGTCGGAGGAACTACGTAAAGCATATGTCGCTCACGTTCAGAAAATCTTCGAACTTCTCGGCGATAAGCCGGAGCAGGCGTCCGCCGAGGCTGCGACCGTGCTGCGCATCGAAACGGAATTGGCCAAAGGCCAGATGACGCGTGTCGATCGCCGCGATCCGAAAAAGCTGTATCACAAGATGACTGTGGCGGAGCTGAACAAACTTTCGCCGCTCTTCAGCTGGAAGGTGTATCTGGACAAAAGTGGACTCGCTTCGGTCAGTTCGCTCAACGTAGTGACGCCCGACTACGTTCGTGTCATGAATGCCACGCTCGACAAAGAGAGTTTGCCCGACTGGAAAACTTATCTCCGCTGGCACGCCGCGCATAATGCAGCCACAAATCTTTCCTCCGCATTCGACAAAGAAACCTTCAATTTCTACGGCAAGACCCTTCGCGGCCAGGAGCAGCTGCCGCCTCGCTGGAAACGCTGCAGCAACGATGTGGACAGTGATCTCGGCGAAGCGCTGGGACAAGCTTACGTCGCGCGTTACTTCAGCCCCGAAGCCAAGCAGGCTGCTCTGAAAATGGTGAAGGAAATAGAAGCATCGATGCAAAACGAGATCCAGGCTCTGCCCTGGATGGGCGCCGCCACCAAGCAGCAGGCGCTTGCCAAACTTCATGGGATTGCGAACAAGGTCGGCTATCCCGACCAGTGGCGCGACTATAGCGCGCTGGAAATCTCTCGCGGTGATGAGATGGGGAACACTCAGCGCGCGGCATGGTTTGAGTTCCGCCGCCAGCTTGCGAAGATCGGCAAGCCCGTCGATCACGCGGAATGGACGATGACGCCGCCGACGGTCAATGCTTACTACGATCCACAGAAGAACGACATCAACTTTCCCGCCGGCATCCTGCAGCCGCCGCTCTTCAGCGCAAAGTCCGACGCCGCGCCCAACTATGGCAACACTGGCGGAACCATGGGACACGAACTCACGCACGCCTTTGACGACGAAGGCAGCCAGTTCGACGAAAAAGGTAACCTGCGCAACTGGTGGACTGAAGCGGACCGCAAAGCTTTCGAGGAGCGCGCAAAATGCGTGGTCGATCAATATTCCGGATACACCATCGTCGACGACATCAAGATCAACGGTAAACTCACCAACGGCGAAGACCTTGCCGACCTCGGCGGCACGCTGCTCGCTTATCTGGCGTGGAAGGAAGATACCAAAGATCAGAAGCTCGATCCGGTTGACGATCTGACGCCGCCCCAGCGCTTCTTCATCGGCTACGGCCAGAGCTGGTGCACAAACGAACGCGAAGAAAATAAGCGCCTGCGAGCGACTGTCGATCCGCATTCACCGGAAAAATACCGCGCGAATGGCGTGGTCTCGAACATGCCCGAGTTCCGCGAGGCCTTCCACTGCAAAGCAGGCCAGCCTATGGTGCGGGAAACAGCCTGTCGAGTCTGGTAAGAAGAGTCGTGAGTGGCAGGCGACGTCGCCCCGCCGAAGTTGGGGTCGGTGTTGATTTCTGACGGTGGTAGTTCGCGCTTGTTAACCCAAAAAACGGGCGACCTTCAGCGGACGCCCGCCGGCACAGGCTCTTCCACGCCCGCTTCACGCAAGAACTTCGCTGCTTCTTCCGGCGGCGTGGGATTGATGTAGAACCCCGTTCCCCATTCGAATCCGGCAGTCTTGGTGAGCTTCGGCATGAATTCGATATGCCAGTGATAGTGCTCATTGTTGGGATCCTGCACAGGTGAGGAATGAATGACCAGATTGTACGGCGGGTTGTCGAGGACGCGATCCGCCTTCATGAGCAGCAGTTTCAGCGCCTTGGCAAGATTCTCGAACATATGTGACGACGAATTCTCGAACGCCGATTCATGCCGCTTGGGAAGGATCCACGTTTCGAAAGGGAATCGCGGCGCGTAGGGGGCAAGTGTCATGAAGTCTTCATTCTCCGCCACCACGCGGATCCCGCTGTCGGCTTCCTGGCGGATGATGTCGCAGAAGACGCACCGCTCTTTATAGATGTAATACTGCTTCGCTCCCTGGAGTTCCTCGACCACGTAGATCGGAAGAATCCAGCGGCTTCCCCTTGATTCTTGAAGATCAGGATGTACTTGAAGCGGCGGTCTTTTTTGAGATCGAGGATCCGGTCGCGGAAAGCCCATAGAACGTCCTCGATTCGCCGTGGAGGCAAGGTCGCCAGCGTGGCGTTGTGGTCCGGCGTTTCGATGATGACCTCGTGGGCGCCGATGCCGTTCATCTTGTCGAACATTCCCTCGGCCTGCTTGCTGAGATCGCCTTCGATTCCGAGAGCCGGAAACTTGTTCGGCACGACGCGCACCGTCCAACCGGGACTATCCTTCGGTGGAGTCGAACCATTCACACTCGGGCGGTATGCCAGAATTTCCGGCGGAGTCTTGCTTTCATTGCCATAGTCGAACGGACAGAAGCCCCCAGTCTTGATTTTTACGGGTTCCCGGAGGAAATCGCTTGGACGCTTGGCGCGATCAGTAGAAATAATCACCCACCGTCCAACGATCGGGTCTTTTCTTAACTCGGGCACGAACTAAATCCTTTCAGTAGGGTCTTTTCGCGGCCTGGCTCCGCAAGTCAGTGATTGTACGACACGGAAAAGGCGTTTTGAAACAGCTCGAACGACGACTGGCGGCGCGCCTCGTAGTATATCGCCAGCACATCGAATCGGCACTGGCACGAGGGGGGCATTTGACGGAGGAAGTCACGCGCAACGAGGCGCAACTCTCTTTCCTTGTCACGATCGACGGCGGCCTCGGCGGGCTTCACATCGCGTGTGGTGCGGGTCTTGACCTCGATAAAACACAGGATGTCCTTGTCCCATCCGACGAGATCGATCTCTCCGCGATGGTGCGGTGACCGGTAGTTCCGGGCGATGATGACGTAGCCCTTGCGCCGCAGGAAAAAATAGGCATCTTCCTCGCCGCGACGGCCGGTGAGTTGGTGAGGGGGCACGTTCTCGGCCCGCAGAGTATGCCTGGTCAACCAGTCAAGTGCGCGCAGTGTGGTTTGGGTAATACGGCCGCCGGACATAGGTCGGAAAAACCGACCTCACTGTAGAATGCGGGAGATTGGCACGATGTGACGGCGGTCACGCGGCATCCGGTACATTTTGGCTGACAGTTTGCGCTAACTCCCGACCGCGAGCATTCACGAGTACCACTCCCGCCAGCGCGACCGCGCCTCCAACCAGCGACATCCATCGCGGCACTTCTCCCAGCCAGATCCATGCAATGCCGATGGCCATCACCGGAATCAAATAGAGCAAAGTAGCGGTTCGTCCAGCCGTTCCATGCGAAAGCACGTAGGCCCACGCGACGTACGCCAAGGCTCCCGGGAAAATGCCCAGGTAAATGACCGACCAGGTTGCCGCAGCGGGAGCCGACCGGACGGATTCCACAAAGCCGCGGCCGAAAGGCAACATCATCACCGTTCCGAACCAGATGGAGTAGGCCGTAAATTCGAGCGCGCTGTACCTCTGCAGATAATTCTTCTGCATGATCATGTACGCCGCAGAGGTGATGGCAGCCGCCAGCAAAAACAGTGCTTGCGGCGAAAAATGGAAGCCGTCGCTTTCTCCGGTCGAAATGAGCGCGACTCCGGCGAAGCTCAGCCACACGCCGAACCATCCGAGCGTCGTAAGCTTTTCGTGCAGCATGAACCTGGCCAGGAGCGCCGTCCAGATAGGCACGGATGCGATCAGGAGGCTGGCGGCGCCTGCGGTGACTCGCGTCTCTCCATAGTTGATTGCGATGTTGTAGAAGGTGATACCGATGGCGCCGCTCAGGGCGAGTCCGGGAAGATCGCGCAGTTCAGGCCGGCGAAAATGCGCGAACGCGGCATAGATCGCGAGCACCAGCGATGCGATCAGGAACCGAAAGATCGCAAGATGGGAAGGCGAATAGGCACGCAGTCCGGCGCGAATCCCTGCGAACGCCGACGCCCATAAGACCAGGGCGACCACGAGGGCAACGAGAGTTCGAGTTGTGAAGCGTGGCATCGGAGGCCTCAAGCGTCGGGCGGCAACGGGTTAAGAATTAGGTGGACACGACTACCGCAGTCACGACCTAGACTTGTAACGAGTCGTCAAGGAAGACGGGCAAGCACCGTCTCTACGCGGTAGGATTTATTGTGTCGCCGACGCGGATCGTCCCTTGCGTCAGAATTTGCGCCCGCAATCCACCGCGGTGACGCAGACCTTTAATCAGCTGCTTACCAGTCGTTCGTTGCAGATGATCGCAGGGCTCGCACAGGCGAATGCCGCGAATGCGGACTCCTCCGATCGTGAATTCACGACCCACCAGGTGATTCAGCGGCACATCGCGAGTGACAATGTTTCGGCGAGCTTCGCCGGCGGCAAGTTCGACGTTATATTCGCGCTGCAGCGCCTCGATCGCCTCCGCCTCGATCAGCGTAAGTTCGAAATCCGGCTCGGGCTTGAAGAAAGTGCCTTGCTTAAGGGCATAACGATCTCCTTCAAGCCCGACGCCGGGAATCAGAATCGCATGATCCAGAGCCTGAATCGGCCCTATGGCGGCGGAGGCGACGTGGATGGACTCTACTTTTCCGTTCCACATCGCACACCTCCCATTTAATAATGCTTAGGCGCTTTTCTCGACGATAGCGATCGACTCTTCAAGCGCGTCGATGGCGACGTCAGCTTCGTCCTGAGTGACGACCAGCGGCGGCGAGATTCGAACTGTGCTCGGCCCGCAGCCAAGGAACAGGATGCCGCGCTCGAAGGCCAATTCGACGATCCGATCGCGCATCTCGGCAGCGTATTCGCGGGTTTTCTGATCTTTCACGATCTCGACGCCAATCATCAGGCCGCGTCCGCGAACATCGCCGACGATCTTGTGCTTCTTCGGCCAGTCCGCCATCTTCTTGCGCATGTAGTCGCCGACTTCCTGCGAATTCTTTAGCAGACCTTCTTTTTCAATTACGTCGAGAGTGGCGAGAGCCGCCGCGATGCAGACCGGGTTGCCGCCGAAGGTCGATGCGTGAGAACCGGGAATCCAGTCCATCACTTCAGCCTTGCTGATGACCACGCCCAGCGGCATTCCGGACGCGATGCCCTTGGCGCTGCACACGATGTCAGGATGCACACCAGTGTGCTCGACCGCCCACCATTTGCCGGTACGACCGATGCCGGACTGAACTTCGTCCACCACCAGCAGGATGCCGTGCTTGTCGCAGATTCGACGCAACTCCTGCATGAAGACCGTAGGCGCAACCACGTACCCGCCCTCGCCTTGGATAGGCTCGACGAAAATTGCTGCGACCTCTTCCGGAGCGACAGTCGTTTTGAAGAGCTTGTCTTCGATGAAGCACGCGCAGCCGAGAGCAAAGGCTTCTGCGTCTTGTGGACCGCCCTCGCAACCGCGATACACATCGGGATAGCGCACGTGCGTCACGCCTGGAACCAGTGGCGCGAAACGGCGCTTCTGTTGCGGCTTCGAGGCGGTGAGCGAAAGCGCGCCCATGGTGCGTCCGTGGAAGGCACCGAAGAATGCAATTACCTGCTGACGCTTGGTGTGGTAGCGCGCCAGCTTCAGGGCGCACTCGATCGCTTCCGTCCCGGAATTGCCGTAGTAAATCCTGTGCGGCCCGGGCATGGGGGCGATCTTCGAGAGACGGGCGGCGAGCGTCACCATACTCTCGTAATAAAAATCTGTACCCGACATGTGAATCAGTTCGCCCGCCTGCTTTTGGATGGCGGCGACAACTTCCGGATGGCAATGGCCAGTCGAAGTAACGGCAATGCCGGCGGAGAAATCGAAGAACTCGTTGCCGTCGACGTCTTCTATGACGATGCCGCGGCCGCGCTTAGCAACCAGCGGGTACGAACGCGTGTAGGACGGTGAAATAATCTTGTCGTCGCCTGCGACGATGCGCGCAGCATTGGGGCCCGGAATTTTGGTCGTGAGCTTGGGACCGGCAGTCAGAGTCTTGGTGGTCATGGGATCCTCCGGATCTAGTTCTAGTTCTCAGTTCTCAGTGGTCTGAAGTCGCAGGACGATTCGATAATCGCTGCACGGTTCAAGCTAGAAGCTAAGGGCTAATAACTGGAAGGCCACCGACGACAAACGGAGGGGCTGTGACTAGTCGCTGCCGAAGAGGTTGGCGCGCACGTTCGAAGGCAAAACGGAGAGATACCGGCGGGGACAGGCGCCTCCCTCGACCCAGCACATCCGCGAAATGGAGCCATTCGAGTGCATGATTACTGATTGATTATAGCTTGGATTCCGACACAGCGTAACCCCCAACTGGCGTTTAAACGCCTTTGCTAACCACTAACTTTGGTTACTCGTGGTCATGTTCTGCGTGCGGGCTGAAACACAAAACAATCGCTCAGAAGGAAGTTGACCAGCGAGCAGACCGCAATCGCGACGACATTGGCAGCGAAGTAGTTCATTTGCAGTGTGCCAACCAGCAACCGGCATCAGCAGAAGGTTTCCCAGGATCGAGACCAGACCATTGGTGGCATTGAACCGCATGAACCGGATCAGGGAATCAGTTAAGCCCGATGCCGGACGATCGGCCCATGTGAAGCGTGCATGCCATATGAAGTTGTGAAGCACGGCGGTTTCAACGGCGAGAACCGTAGCCAGCAAATAGTCGAGATGTACAAGCGACCGGAGCATTGCCAGGGCGGCCAATTGCCCGCCGATGCCGATCCGGCCAACAACATTGAATTTCAGCCAGTGGATTAGAGCCTGCCGAGCCATGCCCGGCTTGGACGGGTCAGAGGCCGCTCCCCGCACGAGTTTTCCCCACACCGGCAGTTTCATCCAATTCTCTCTTCGCGATAGAGCCGGGCAGTGTTTGTCAACGTGGTAACGATCAGCATGGCGGCCATGACGACCAGACCGGCGGCGCCGCCAACATCGAACAATCGGTAACGACCGCGCTCAAGCGATATCCAGGCCCAGTGAAACGCCGCGAGGTTGCCGGTGGCCAGGAGAATGCGCAATTCTGTCGGGCCGAAGCGCCAGAACGAGAGATGAAATTCGCCCATTGTGTAGGTCGCGAGGTACGACTGAATCGAAAGCAGCAGGAACACGATCAGCAAGCCGATGGCGATGACTGGATGCATGTCGCCGGAGAGAGCCAGCCCGCCCATCATGACGACCGCGCCGATCGAATCAATCATGTGATCGACGTAGAAGCCATATCGCGGTCTTGGTTGCTGGCGGACGCGAGCGAGAGTGCCATCCAGGCTATCGCCGAACCAGTTCACCGCGATGCCGACGATCGCTGCCAACATCCAACGTCGGTCGAAGGCCGCGAGCGCATAACAGATGCCGGTCACGATCTGGGCGGCAAAACCGAGAATTGTCAGGTGATCGGGCTTGACCCAGGCTGGCAAGCGCTCGGCCATCCAGACGAGAGCGCGCTTTTCAGTGGCGGCCAGAAAGCTGGTATGAACCCGGGTCGCCTGTTGAAAGCCAGCGCGGCGGACTTCGGCGGCCACGTTCGGATTGGATTGTTCGGCAAAATCGACCGGCGGCCTCGCCATGAGTGTCCCCGTTGTGAGCACTATAGCGATTGGCGATTAAGGTGACAATGCACGGAGGGTAAAACGAATGTAAAGCCGTAAGTACCGATTCATCTTACGCTTAGGGCCTGTGATCCATATTGGTGAGATTCTGCACGTCTTGCCCATCCAACTCGCGACCGCACGTTTGAGAGGAGCGACAGCTTTCTCTCATCCTCTGTCTCACCGCTCAGTGTCCGCGATACCCTTCCGCAACTGCTCTACCGCCCAGGCAATCTGTTCGGCCGTGATCACAGCCGGCGGCGCAATGAGGATATGATCTCCGGAGACTCCGTCCGCGCATCCCTGCATCGGATAAACGAGAAGGCCGCGCTTTCGGCACGCTTCTCCGATCTGACCTGCGAGATTTCTTTCAGGTGGGAATGGCTGCTTGGTCTTTTTGTCCTGAACAAATTCAACTCCCCACAGCAACCCTATTCCTCGAACGTCGCCTACGATGTTCAGATCGCGTAGGCTTTCGAGGGCGGTCTTCAAGGCTCCACCCACTGTGACCGCGGCGCCGGAGTCCGCGGCATGCACGAGGTTCTGCGACTGGATTCGCCGCAGTACTGCCCGCCCAACCGCCAGCGATACAGGATGCGCGTTGTAGGTATAGCCGTGCAGGAGCGCGCCCGAACCGTCGGCAATCGCGTCGACTACTTTCCTGGTGGCAATTACCGCACCGAGAGGGGCATAGCCAGACGAGAGGCCCTTCGCTGTCACCAGGATGTCGGGCGCGATATCCCAATGTTCGCAAGCGAAGTTGCGTCCAGTTCGGCCCATGCCGGTCATCACTTCGTCGGCGATCAGCAAGACGCCATGTCGACGGCAAATTTCGGCAATGCTTTGCAGATATCCCGGCGGAGGTGTAACGGCGCCCAGCGTGGCTCCGCTTACAGGCTCAAGAATGAACGCGGCGGCTTCGCCGTTCGTTGCTTCGATCGCGTGATCGAGTTCGACGGCATACTGCTGCCCGCAATTGCGGCATCCATCGGCGCAGTCAAAGTCGCAACGATAGCAGTAGGGCATGCCGATGTGGGCGAATTCGCGCACCATCGGCAGATAAATCTCACGCCGCTTTCTATTGCCCGAAACCGCGAGCGCACCCAGTGTAGATCCGTGATAACTCTGGTTGCGGCTCAGAACCTGATGCCGCTTGGCCTGGCCGATTTCCACCTGATACTGCCGGGCAAGTTTCAACGCAGCCTCGATCGCCTCCGATCCTCCACTTGTAAAAAACACTGCCCCGCCACGAAAGTGCCCACTGGCAAAGTCGAGAAGTTCGGCCGCGAACTCCTCAGCAACCGGCGTTGTGAATTGGCTGCTGTGGACGAACTCAACCTGGCGGGACTGTTCCACCATCACGTCGGCGATCTCGCGTACACCATGGCCGATGAAATTCACGGCCGCCGATGCAGAAAAGTCGAGATAACGTTTGCCGTCGGCGTCCCAGAGATAGACACCTTCGCCGCGCACGGCGACAGGATAGGGCTTGCGAAGCGAACGCCGCAACAACGGCGAACGAAGACCCTGATGAGTAAAAGTCGATTGCATCACGAAGGAATTATCTGATTGGAGGTAGTGCCTGTCAAAAGCAGTTCCGCGGTGCTCCCTAAGAGAGCTGTCATCCCGAGCGCAGCGAGGGATCTGTAGTTTGCCGCGGAATGCAGATCCCTCGCTTCGCTCCGGATGACAGTTCCTTTGAAGCACGGGGAGACATCGTGTCATTCCCGATTCGCCACTGCCCGATAACTCTCCTGACACTCTCCGGATGCGTTACTCTGCGAAAGATGTGGATTCCGCGAATCTTCCGGCCATCACACCAGCACAGCGCGCTTTCCGCCACCTTGCTGCTGATGACGACCATCACGCTTTCGCGCGTGATCGGCTACATTCGCGAAGCCTACATCGCTTATGCCTTCGGGGCGGGCCAGCAAACTGACGCCTACGTCGCGGCCTTCACCTTGCCGGACTGGCTCAATTACATCGTCGCGGGCGGCACGGCTTCCATCACTTTCATATCCATCTACACGCGCTTTGTAGCAGAGAAACGCGAGCAGGACGCGCAGAAGACGTTCTCGATCATCATCACAGTAATGACGACGGTGTTGATCGTCGGCACGATCATCGCCGAAATTTTCACTCCGCAGTTTGCAGGTTGGATGTTTCACGGTTTCACACCCGAGCAAATGCAACTCTGCGTTCACCTGACCCGCATCCTTCTACCCGCGCAGATTTTCTTCTACGTCGGAGGAGTAGTTTCCGCGGTACTGCTCTCGCATCGCCTGTTTCTTTTCCCGGCGCTCGGCCCTCTGATCTACAACGTCGCGATCATCGCCGGCGGCGTGATCGCGGGGCACCAAATGGGAATCGCCTCGCTGGCCTACGGCGCGGTAATAGGCAGCATCGCCGGGCCATTTCTCATCAACGCTATCGGCGCCGCCAAAATCGGTACCGGATACAGGCCGAGCTTCGAAATTGGCAACCCCGCATTTCGCGAATGGGTACAACTTTCGATCCCGCTCATGCTGGGTGTATCGCTAGTGACTGCCGACGACTGGATCCTGCGCTATTTCGCGTCTAGCGGAATCGGCGATATTGCGCGTCTGAACTATGCCAAGCGGCTGTTCGCTGTCCCCATCGCCATCCTGGGGCAGGCGACTGGGCAGGCATCTCTGCCATTTTTTTCGCGCCTGTTCGGAGAAAAGAAATTCGAGGAGTTCGCCGACACCGTGAATGCTTCGGTGTATCGCATCACTGCTGCTTCGCTGCTGATCACGGGGTGGATGATGGCAATTGCAGTCCCTCTGGTCGATCTGGTTTATCGGCGCGGAAGATTTACTTTCGGGGATTCGGAATCGACCGCAAGTTATTTTTTCTGGTTCTCCCTGTCGCTCGCGATGTGGGCAGCACAGGCCCTCTACGCGCGGGCCTTCTACGCCTCCGGCAACACGCTCACGCCGATGGTCGCGACCACGCTGATCACACTCGCTTCGATCCCGGTGTACTCAGTCCTGTTCCGGACGCTGTCTGTCACCGGCCTGGCAATCGCGTCCGATATCGGAATCACAGCGAATGCATTGGCGATCGCTCTGCTCCTGCATGCTCGCGGCATGGTCTCATTCGCCGGCATGAAGTGGAAGGAACTCGGCAAGGCCGCGCTCATCGGAGCAGTATCGGGCGGGCTCAGTTATGAAGTGACTAAGATCGTCCCGCTCAATGGCAGCCGGCGCGCTGATCTGCTAGCTCTAGGACTGGCTACATTGACGTGGGCGGCGGCCGTCGCAGCCGGATTGTGGCTGCTCCGCTCACAGTTACCAGGAGATTTGCGGAAACGACATTGAGTCGGCTTCCTCCGTGTCCTTAGTCCGAGGAATTCGGAGGGAAGCGAACGTCAAAGAGAAAGGCATCTCCAATACGGAGATGCCTTCCTTGTGTTTCGCCAAAATTTGTAGCGCAGCCTAGGCTCGAGCTGCAGCAACCGCTTCCGGCACAGCCGAAACGGACGAGTTGCCCTTCACTTCTTCGGGCTTGCCGCCGGCCTTGCGGATGTCGATGCCGCCCTTAAAGAAGGCGCCATCTTCGATCGAGATGCGGGCCGCCACAACGTCGCCGGTGAGCGAACCATCGCTGCGGATATCCACCCGGTCGCTGGCAGTCAGGTTACCGCGCACCTTGCCGAGCACGACGATTTCGCGCGCGTTAATGTTGGCAGCGACTACTCCGTTGCGGCCGACCGTCACGCGATTGCCCGAAAGGTTGATCGAGCCTTCGACCCGGCCGTCAATGTAAAGCGATTCGGACCCTGTGACTTCGCCTTTGATCACAAGTGATTTGCCGATGGTGGCCTGGTCGGAAGTAGTGGTAGTCACCGGACGCGGGGCAGCAGCAGTCTCGCTGGCCGCGGGCGCAGTCGGTGTAGACATCGTTGGACGTTCCGGCTCAGCCGGCCGGCCAGGCGTTCCAGGTTGATTGGTAGGCTTCCACATTGTGCTCAGAGTCCTTTCCTTGTTAGGAATTTCAAGATCGTCGCCGCACTTCACTTGCCAAAACGGATTGTACTCCGGAGTCGCGAGCCGTGGCTGTGGAAATCGAGCATTTTCCTAGCATTTTGGTGGTTCGTCTTCGCGCCACCCAACGTTTTTCAGGCTTCAGACTCTCATCAGCGTGTAATCACTCCATGTTCTGCGGTAATTCTTCTATCGCGATAATATTGTTTAAGGCGGAAGGCTTAACACTTTCGTGCTATCCGTCGGGAGCTTTCATGAGCACACTCATCACTTCTTTTGGACGCCCTCAGTCCGACGAATACAGTCCCTACTACGAACGCTACATCTCACTCGTCGGCTCCGAGGACGTCATCGGGTTGCTGGAACGCCAGGCGCCCGAGACCGCGACTCTCTTCAAATCGGCGAGCGACAAGGCCGAGTTCCGTTATGCGCCCGGCAAGTGGACCGTGAAAGAAATGTTGGGGCATCTCAACGACACTGAACGCATCATGACGTATCGCGCTTTGCGAATCGCCCGCGGAGACAAGACGCCGATCGAGGGCTTCGAGCAAGATGACTATGTGCGCGACGGCAACTTCGGACAGCGGACTCTCGCGGACCTGATCGAAGAATTCGCCGATGTCCGCACTGCCACGCTGGCTCTCTTTCGAAATCTTGATGCAGAGGCCGGATTGCGCCGCGGGATAGCCAACAAGAATGAAGTCAGCGCGCGAGCACTCGCCTACATCATCGCCGGGCATGAGTTACATCACCGGCGCAGCTTGAAGGCGAAGTACCTGTAGTAAGAAGGGTCTCAGGTGGCGGGTCTCAGGAAAGCGCCGCGACCTCCTTCATAGAATAATTCCCAGCGCCCAGTCCTGAGACCGGTGCCACTGCTCTTATGCTTTCCGACTCCTCTATCCTTCGCCACGTTAGCCGGCAGCCGAAGAAAGTTGCGACCTACAAACAACTGCTCCGCGAACTGGGACTGAAGGGCGATGACCGGCGCGAACTCGCCAACCGTTTGCGCGTCCTGGTTAAGAAGGGTGAATTGTTGGAAACTGATTCTGGGCGGTACTCGATTCCTAAAACGGCAACTAACCGCAACATGCTCGTCGGGCGTCTGACCATGCATCGCGACGGCTTCGGCTTCGTGATTCCCGACGCTGCGACTCTTGATCCCAGTCTCAAGTCGCGTCTTGCCGGCGATGTATTCATTCCTCCGCCGGCGGTGGGATCGTCGATGCATGGAGACCACGTGCTGGTCGAGATCACGGCTTTTCGGCCGGACGGCCGCGCCGAAGGCCGCATCATTCGCTCTGTCTCGCGTGCACACCCAACCATCGTCGGCATCCTGCACTACGGTCATCGAAACAACTATGTCACGCCTCTGGACGGAAAAGTTGGGCAGGAGATCATCATTCCGCCGGGGATGGAGAACCCCAAAAACTTAACCACAGGAGACACGGGGGAAACCAAGAAAGGAAAGACCGCGAAGCATCGTGTCGTCGGCGAAGAGGCCGCCCAGCACACCAATTGGCAAGATCTGGATGGCATGGTAGTGGACGTCGAGATCACCGATTGGCCTTCGGCCACGCAAAATCCGCGCGGACGCGTGATCGAGATTCTGGGCAAGGAAGACGATTTCGGCGTGGACGTCGAAATCATGATTCGCAAATTTCATCTGCCACACCGCTTCCCACCTGAAGTCATCGACGAGGCGCAGGCGATCGGCGCAGTGATTCCAGCGTCAGAACTGAAACGTCGCCGCGACTATCGTTCATTGCCGATTGTGACTATCGACGGCGAAACCGCACGCGACTTCGACGACGCAGTCCATGTCCGGCAACTGGCGAACGGCAATTACGAACTGCAGGTGCACATCGCCGATGTCGCGCAGTACGTGACTCCAAATTCTGCTCTCGATACCGAAGGGCGACTGCGTGGTACGAGTGTTTATTTCCCAGATCGTGCTGTGCCTATGTTGCCACTCGAACTGTCAACGGACATTTGCAGTCTTCGGCCAAAGGTGGACCGGCTGGTGCTGTCGTGCACGATGGAGATCGATCATCAGGGAGAAGTCGTGGGCTACGAGATCAATGAAGGCGTGATCCGATCTGCCGAGCGCATGACCTATACCGCTGTGAATGCCGTTATCGAAGGCGATCTGGCGACGCGCCAACGTTATGCGCCTCTGGTCGAGAACTTCGAGCGCATGCGCGATCTGGCGATGATCCTGAACCGCAAACGCCAGCGTCGTGGCTCGATTGACTTCGACCTGCCCGAGCCGGTCATCGAATTCGATGAATTCGGACTGATGAAGAGCATCACGCGCTCGGAACGCAACATTGCTCATCGCCTGATTGAAGAATTCATGCTGGCGGCGAATGAGAGTGTCGCGCAGTATCTGGAAAACAAACGCATCGCTTCACTCTACCGCGTCCATGAGAAGCCGGACGCAAAGCGCGTGTACGACTTCGAAGTGATTGCTTCGACTTTTGGATATTCACTGGGAGTCGGCGCGCTCCCGATTCACCGCGTACAGATGAAGACCGACCGTCGCGCCGCGCACGGCACCGGCAAGCGAGCCCGCGAGATCGAAGTTCCAAAAGATGTTCACATCACTCCGCGGATGTATCAGAAACTCGCGGCGAAAATTGCCGGTAAGCCCGAAGAGCGCATACTCAGTTTTCTCATGCTGCGATCTCTGAAACAGGCCCGGTACTCCGAAGAGAATCTCGGGCACTTCGCTCTGGCTTCGCCGAGTTATACCCACTTCACTTCGCCGATCCGGCGTTATCCGGACCTGATCGTGCACCGGATTTTGAAGCAAGTTCTGGCGGAATCTGCCGAGCGTCACGATGGAGAGGTTCCGGTTGGTGTGTTTCCGGGAATGGTGTCGGGAGTGCGACCCGATGGGGTCGGCCCGGGAGGGCACGACTTCAGTCGTGCCGACGGACGATCAAAAGAAGGTGGGGCTTCAGCCCTCGACTCTTCGCGTTCGGGGCGCCCGCACCACACGACCGCGGGCGCGGAAACGGACTCTCCCTCTCCGTGGTCGAAGCGCCGTGACCGCGAGGCGCATCAGGAGACGCTCGAGCCAGTGGGCGGGCCGATCTCGCTTCAGGAACTCCACGAAATCGCACAGGAGTCGAGCCAGTCCGAGCGCCGCGCTGACGATGCCGAACGTGAGCTCATGGAATGGAAGAAAGTGAAGTTCATGGAGTCGCGTATCGGCGAAGACTTCGACGGACTCATCATCAGCGTGACTAAGTTCGGTTTCTTCGTCGAACTAACCGATCTCTTCGTCGAAGGCCTGGTGCCGCTCGCGACCCTTACTGACGACCGCTACACCTTCCACGAAAACACGAGAGAGATTATCGGCCAACGCAACGGCAAAACTTACAAGCTGGGAGATCGGGTAAGAGTGCTGTTGGACCGGATCGATCCGGTGGAGAAGAAGCTTCAGTTTGCCGTGCTGGAAGAGAAGCTGGACAAATCATTCAAGCGAAGACAGAAGCGATCGTGATTCCGTGCGGAAGGCGATACAGCATTCGGTAGGTTCTAGGTTGCATCTGCCAGTTACAAACGTTACAGTCAGTCCTTTGACATACACAGCCACTCTTTAATTTTGTGAAAGTAACCTACCGAGTTACGGAGCAAGACTACGTGGAAGCCTGCAAACTCTTCCTCGCCAATGAAACGCCCCTGTACCGAAGATATTCTCGTCGCGCTATGCCATGGGTTGGGGCGTTCGTCCTGGTAACCCATATAGCAGTCTTAGCCATAGTGCCTCGCTCGGAGATGGTACTTGTGATACCTGGACTCCTAGTTGGCTGTTACCTCTTATATTGCGGTTTCGCCATTCGCCGCCACTTTCGACGATTATTCCAAAAGGACAAAAGATTTCAGCACGAATTCAACGCTGAGATTTCCGACGGGGGAATCCAGATCGCGACACCTTTTTCCGACTCTAGCATGAAGTGGGCCACTTTCGTTCGTTTCTTGGAATCGGATCAAATCTTTATGGTTTTTATCGCAGAATGGATGTTTCTAGTGTTTCCCAAGCGTGCGTTCGTCCCGGCCGAAGCAGAGTTGTTTCGAGCGCAATTGCAACACAACATCTGCCCTGCCAAAACAGGCTGATTGATAGCATTTCTTCACTGAAAGCGACAACTTGCCAACCCCGCGCATCGCGCGTCGTTGCCCGCAACGGCCATCCGCCCGTCGCCTTAAGAAATCTTCACGTTAGATTCCGCGTATTTTAATCTGCAGCACGTAGGATGTAGTCCTTGGCTCAACGGGGCCTTGCTGGGTTTTTGCGCAGCCGAGTCTGCCGCTGAATGTAAAGGAGAGTCGACCCATGAAAATTTCGTTTGGGACTTGTCTCACGGTTGCTTGTGTACTGCTCGCCGTTGCCGCCTTGGCCAGTCCGCCTGGTAGCGGTTACCACCTCATCAAGACAGTTCCCATCGGGGCGGCCCCTGGTAGTGGCGAGTACTTCGATTACGTCACCGTCGATCCCGCAGCGCGGCGCGTCTACGTTGCCCACGGCTCGGAGGTCAAGGTGCTCGATGCCGACAATTTCTCCGTCGTGGGTTCGATCACCGGTTTCAAGCGATGCCACGGAGTCGCTCTGGTCCCCGACCTTGGCAAAGGATTTATCACTGACGGCGACGCTGCCCAAGTGGCGGTATTCGACATTAAGACCTTGAAGGTTACAAACCAGATCAAGACTCAACCGGACACAGATTCGATTACTTATGATCCGGCTTCCAAGCTCATATTCACGTTCAACGGCGACAGCAAAAACTCGTCCGTCATCGATCGGGTGAAAGAGACTGTGGTCAAAACCATTGACATGGGCGGCGCTGTCGAGCAGCCGGTCGCGGACGGCAAGGGCATGCTGTACGACAATAACGAGGAAACCAACGAAGTGGTGGCTGTCGATACGCACGCGCTAACGGTCAAAGCGCGATGGCCAGTCAAGCCAGCCGGAGAGCCCGTTGCTATTTCGATGGACAGGGAACACCGGCGGATTTTCTCGGGCGGACGCGGCCCTGCGATGCTGGTGATGATGGATGCAGACAATGGAAAGGTGCTCCAGTCGTTCCCCATCGGCGCCGGAGCGGACGCGAACGCCTATGATCCTGGAACAGGGTTCGTGTTCACCTCCACCCGCGCGGGGACACTCCACATCTTCCACGAGGACTCGCCCGACAAACTCAGCCAAATCGAAGAAGTCAAAACTGAGTATGGCGCCAAGACAATGGGGTTGGATCCCAAGACGCACAATCTCTACCTGGTCACATCAGACTTTGGTCCAGCGGACCCGAAGGGAAAGCGCAACGCCGTCAAGGGAACGGCACGAGTCCTGATTTACGGACGCTAGAGCAGTTAGTGGCCAACGAGGCGGGGAATCCGGCAGCATGCCGGATCATCCTCGCCATTTTTGTGCAGGCAGTCGGAGACTGGGCCAACCGGGGCGTCATCAACCTCATCTCACGTGCCTGTGCAGTGGGTTCGCCGCTCTATTGCACTTATCCCAACTCACCCTTCGTCGGTAAAGGAGCGAAATGCGAAATTCCTATCTCGCGACAGGATTCTTGTCGCTGGCGCTGGCAATAAGCTTGCCGGCAGCTGCCCAAAACCCGCGGACGAATTCACCCGGACAAATGCCCTCGCAGACTCCATCCCAGAGCGCCCCGACACAATCCACTCCGACGCAGGCTGCGCCGGGCCCAGCGGGCGCCACCTCAGAAACCGCCCCTGCGCACGCACAACCTCAGGCGCAAACGGCGGAAGAGAATCCCTTGAACCTGACGGATGAGCAGAAAGCCAAGCTGCGACCGATCCTTCAGGACCAAAATCAACAAATGGAGGCCCTGCGGAACAATACATCGATGACGCAGGAACAGAAGGTTGCCAAGGCGAATGAGGTTCGACAGAATGCTTCGCCGAAGATCCGCGCGATTCTTACGCCGGAGCAGTTGCAGAAGTTAGCGGACTTGCAACAAAAGGCCAGGGAGCAGCAGCAACAGAGCGCTCCCCCACAGGCAGCACCACCACCACACCCATAAACTCGCATTCAGGGGCGGTCCACCGCCCCTTTTACTCTTTGAGCCTTATCCTCTCACTATCCTGCTAAGATTCCTTTTCACTACTCTTGGCGCCTGCCCAGGAAGTCCGCTCCATGTCCAGCAATTCAATGCCAACTCCGCGCACGCGGGTCGTGCGCGAATCCGATCGCGGAGTCTATGACCGCGAGGCCCTGAACCGCATTCTCGACGAAGGCTTTCTCTGTCACGTCGGCTTCGTCGTCGATGGCCAGCCCTTTGTGATCCCCACGTCCTACGGACGCGACGGCGATACGCTCTACATCCATGGCTCCGCCGCCAGCCGTATGTTACGCAATCTCGATAAAGGCATTCCGGTCTGCGTCACGGTCACGCTGCTCGATGGATTGGTACTCGCCCGCTCCGTCTTTAATCACTCGATGAACTACCGTTCGGTCGTGATCCTCGGAACTGCGACGCTGATCACTAATCCCGAAGAGAAGCTGGCTGCGCTTCTCATCCTGAGCGAGCACATCTTGCCCGGCCGCTGGGCCGACTCGCGCCAGCCCAACGAGAGAGAACTGAAAGCAACATCTGTTTTGCGAATCCCGATCGACGAATTCTCCGCCAAAGTTCGCATCGGCCCCCCCATCGATGATGAACCCGACTACACTTTCCCAACCTGGGCCGGCGTGATTCCGCTCGAGACTACTGTCGGCACGCCCATTCGGGATGAGCGCTGCGAGCGCGAACTACCCGAATATCTGCGAAACTATTCCCGCAAGCGTAACTAAGACGGCGAAACGCCGATGAATCCGACCATCCAAAAAATCTCGGAGCAGGTCGATTCCTTGCGCCACGAGATGGTGGCATTTCTCGCCCACCTGGTGCAGCACTCCAGCCTTCCGGGTAAAGAACAGGCGGCGCAGCACTTTTACGCGGAAAAGCTCAAAGCTCTCGGTTGCGCGCCGGAGATCCTCACCTCAAATCGCGAAGAACTGGAAGCGCATCCCGCCTTCTGTGACGACCTGGTTCCCTTCGACAATCGGCTTAACGTCGTCGGACGATGGACTGCGACCGGCAATAAAAGCGGAAAGAGAGATGCGCCGCGCACGCTGATCCTCAACGGCCACATGGATGTTGTTCCGACCGGCAGAGAAGACTTGTGGTCGGCATCGCCATGGAGCGGTGAAGTCAAAGAAGGCAAGCTCTACGGACGCGGCTCTTGTGATATGAAAGCCGGGCTCACCGCCAACGTCTTCGCGGTGCAGGCCCTGCAGGCACTGGGATTCCGTCCCTCAGCCGACGTGCTTCTGGAAAGCGTGATCGGAGAAGAGAGCGGGGGAGTCGGCACCCTGACGACGATTGTCAAAGGCTTCAAGGCCGATGCCGCCATTATCACCGAGCCGACCTGCCTGCATGCCTGCCCGGTGCAGTCAGGAGCGCTGACCTTCCGTATTAAAGTTCCGGGACGCGCCATCCATGCCTGCATGAAGCCGCAGGGCGTGAGTGCAATCGAAAAGTTCTATCTCGTTCAGCAAGCCATTCAGGAGCTGGACCGCCGCCGTCACGTGCAATACAAGAACCATTTGTACGAAGACGCGCATAACATTGCGCCCATCAGTATAGGAACCATTCACGGCGGAGACTGGCCCTCAACGGTTCCTGACGAAGTTATTGTTGAAGGCCGCCTTGGCGTCCTGCCAGGGGAGAAGATGGACGATGCGAGGCGGGCCATGAGCGCGGCCGTAGCTCGTGCCGTCGCGGTCGACCCTTTTCTGAAAGGACATCCACCAAAGATCGAATGGTTCGAGGGTCAGTTCGAATCCGGCCAGACGCCGGTGACCGAACCGATTGTGACGTCCGTCCAGCAATGCCATGCAGAAGTACTCGGAAGAGCAACGGTTCTTCAGGGCGTAACGTATGGATCCGACCTGCGCTTGTTCACCAATCACGGGCAGGTGCCCGCGATTTTGTATGGACCAGGCAACATCGCGCAGGCCCATACAGTGGACGAATGGGTCGACCTGCGGGAAGTCTTCTCCGCCGCGAAAGTTCTGGCCTACATCATCACCCAGTGGTGCGGCGGAGAATTCGTGTAGCGCTCCTGCCGATGAAAAGCTATGTGTAGAGACGCGTCAAAGCCCCGTCTCTACCATTGGTTCGTTTCGGCAACGCTCAACTCGGTATTTAGCAGCAACTTCCCGGTCGTCTTCCGGCTTTCCAGGTCGCGGTGCGCCTGTGCTGCGTCGGCCAGTGGATAAACGTGTTCGATTCGCAGTTTAAGTTTCCCGCTGCGAATCATTCCAAATACCGCTGCAGCGCGCCCTTGCAACTCCTCGCGAGTAATCACGTAATGTCCCAGCGACGGGCGCGTCACATACAGCGACCCTTTTTGCGTCAGCAGCATCGGGTCGAACGGCGGCACCGCTCCACTTGAGCCACCAAAGAGTGCCATCATGCCGCGGGGCCGTATTACGTTTAGACCTTTCTCAAATGTGGTCTTGCCGACGGAGTCATACACAACATCGACGCCCTTGCCACCCGTCAATCGCTTCGTCTCCGCCTCAAAGTCAGAGTGCGTGTAGAGAATGATCTCGTCAGCTCCGGCTTCACGTGCCAGCTTGGCCTTTTCTTCGGTCGAGACCGTGGCGATGACGCGGGCGCCGATGTTGTGCGCCATCTGGACAAGCAACAACCCCACCCCGCCGGCAGCAGCGTGAATGAGCGCCGTCTCGCTTTTCTTTAGTGGATAGGTATCGTGCGCCAGGTAGTGCGCTGTCATCCCTTGCAGCATGGTTGCGGCTGCCGCGCTCTCGCTGACCTCCGCCGGAATCTTTACCAGCCGCTCTGCCGGCACGGCCGCATACTCCGCATAACTACCTAAAACATTTGTGTAGGCGACACGATCTCCCACAGCAATCTCGCGGGCCTCGGTACCCACCGCCGAAACCACCCCAGCGCCTTCCTGTCCCAGCACAAACGGCAGCGGAACCTTGTAGCGGCCCTCTCGGTTGTACACATCGATGAAGTTCACGCCCGCCGCCGCAATCTTCACGACCGCTTCATTTGGTTTTGGTTGTGGCACAGGGAGGTCTGTGAACTCCATGGCCTCGGGGCCGCCTGGCTGCTTTATCTGGATGGCTTTCATGGGATCTTCGATGATCTCAGAAAGTGGAACGACGCACAGTACCGGCCATTCATTTTGGAGTCATTTTTAGGGTCAATCCGATCGTGGAAATACGGCTTGCCACGTCAGGTGCAGCCGGAGTAACATCCCCGGCCTGGTGCCCAAAGTAACCACACTTGAGGGTTCTCTCGTAGCGTTGACCCAACGAAATTCGCGATAGTACCATCTGAACAGTCAGTGGGCCCCGGATGTGCCCTAGGTGCTTACATAATTTTGTGAAAATATGAAGCTTCTATCACATCGGACTCTGACAATCGTCTTTGCAGCCCTGTTGGCGGCTTCGACGGTTTCCTGCCAGTCTGCTCAGAAACAAACGTTTACTCCGCCGCCCCAAGCTCAGGCGCCCGCGATCACGGCAGCCACAAAGGCTCCGGAGCCGCAGCCGGTCAAGAACGTTAAGCCTGCCCCCGAACCACAGGCCAAGGCCGCACCCAGCACGCCGAACGTGCAGCCCGCACAGGCCGATCCAATAGCCGACCTGATCGCCAAGGTCGAAAAGGAATATCTGGCGGGCGAGGCAAACCACCAGGCTGGCCATCTGGACGCCGCCAAACAGAATTTCGACACCGCCGCCAACTTGCTCCTGAATAGCGGGTTCGACCTCCGCTCCGATGAGCGTCTTGAGAAAGAACTGGAACGAGTTCTCGAAGGCAGCAACAGCCTGGAGTCGGTGGCCCAACAGCAGTCTGGCAGCTCGGACCAGCAAAAATCCGAACCCGCGCCCATCGACGAAGCGAATGATGCCACGCCTGCAGTGGACGCTAATGTCAAAGCCAAGGCCGAGGCCGAGATTAAGTCGACGAACTCTGATCTGCCGTTGATGATGACCGACCAGGTGGCCGGGTACATCAACTTCTATTCCAATCGCGGACGCGGCACGCTCGAGCGCGCTCTGGCCCGCTCCGGCCGCTACGAAGATATGATCCGGCGCGTTCTGAAGGAAGAAGGCGTCCCGCAGGATCTGATTTACCTGGCACAGGCGGAATCCGGATTCCATCCTCTGGCGGTGTCCCGTGTCGGAGCCCGCGGCATGTGGCAGTTCATGGGCAGCCGCGCCAAGGGTTACGGACTACAACGCAACTTCTGGGTGGATGACCGTCAGGATCCCGAAAAGTCAACTCGCGCTGCCGCGCGCCATCTGAAAGATCTCTACACACAGTTCGGCGACTGGTACCTCGCCATGGCCGCGTACAACTCCGGTCCAGGCAGGGTGCAGAGCGCGGTCAAGCGCACCGGCTACGCCGATTTCTGGGAACTCTATCGTCGCAACGTGCTGCCGAAGGAAACCCGTAATTACGTTCCGATCATTGTGGCCGTGACAATCATGGCCAAGAATCCGGAGCAGTACGGGCTCGACGACGTGAATCGCGACAAGCCGATTCCCTATGACATCGTCAAAATCAATTATTCGATTGACCTGCGCCTCGCTGCCGAGTGCGTGGACGCAACCGCCGCCGACTTGCAGGATCTGAATCCCAGCCTGCTGCGTCTGACGACACCAAAAGATCGCGAGTACGAATTGCACCTTCCGTCTGGAACGAAAGACAAGTTCGTGTCAACCGTGGCGGCGATACCGGCCGACCAGCGTTTGTGGTGGCGTTATCACAAAGTCCAAAATGGCGAGACGCTGGCTTCGCTGGCAAAGACGTATCACACAACCGTCAAGGCGATCTCAGAGGTGAACAAACTGGAAGACGCTTCGCTCGAACCCGAGAGCCGGGTAGTGATCCCGATTGCTCCGGGCAAATACAGCGATACCGGAACCTACGCGCGTCGCATCACTCGTTATAAAGTGCACCGCGGGGACACGGTAGAAACCGTCGCCGAGAATTTTGCAGTCCCGGTCCGAATGGTCCGCGGCTGGAATCATTTGAAAGGCAACAGTCTCTCGGGACGAAGAGTTCTCTACCTACATCTCCCCGTGACGCCGGGAGCGCCCGGGTACGAGGTGGCGTCAAAGTCAAAGGCGTCGCCGAAAAAGACGCAGAAGCTTCAGGCGAAGACTGCGACCGCAGCCTCAGTGCACGCCGGCGTAGTTCAGCATCAGGTGAAACAGGGCGAAACGCTCTACTCGATTGCGAGTTCCTACAAGACCACGGTCGCTGCTCTGCAACGCTATAACCGCAATACGGCCACTCTCCGGCCGGGAATGATTCTGGTTGTCCGCGACGCGCACTAGACGTCCTACCCGTTCACAAACGAGCGAAATTAGAGGTTGTTGGTGCAATGGCGATTTTGCAACAGGTACCTATCGGGGATGCACAAGTCGCTCAATTTCGACCATCCGGGAGTGAGTCGCCGAATAATTCTCCGGCGCAAAAGCACGCTCCAACTGCGCGAATCGAGGCTTCATGATCTCAGCTAGCCTCGTCAGGCCGACATAAGAAAGCTCGGTTGGCTCATCACTGTAATAGATTGGAACCACGAGAGACTTGGCGTCGTCGCCCGTAGAAGCCGCCAAAGCCACGTGCAGTAACTCCCACACCCCATCTACGCTACGCGGAGCCACCAGTATCCGATAGTCGCCATCGCGTTCGTTGTTGGTGAATTTCAGTTCTACGCCATCAGTTTCAACGATAAGCTCGGAAATACCGAATGCTTCCACTGTATTAGCGACGACACTCGCTCCGTACTGCGCAAACAGAAAATCAAGGTCGCGGCGAACTCTTTGTTCGAGAGTTACGTTGTGCTTGGCCTTTCTTGGCATGACTGCACTATCTTACGCCGGATGAAGAGTCTCCAGTTTGGCGGTTGGTGGCGATGATTGTGTTAACAGGCGCTTTTCATCAACTGGCCGTGCGACATGTCTCCTACAACTCGGGGTGCAGGCAAACGCTGGACACCCAACCTACCCCGGGAGAAAATAATAGGCGTGTCAATCGCAAGTATTTCCGAGCGGGATGAGCATGGGCGATCTGCACGCCGTGCTCGCTTGTCCCGTGCCACGCGCTTGAGCCAGCTTACGCTACTCGCGATTGCATGCTTCTGCTCTAATCCCGCGATTTGGGCGCAAACGTCCGATTCCCAAACGGGCGACGCGAATGCGTCCTGGACGGCCACAACCGACTCGCAAGGCGACAACGTAAATCCCACCCGCACTATCGAAAGCCACACCCAGAGCGGCAATCGCACGCTAGACAAGCAAACGGTCCAGCGGCGCGGATCTGACGGAGAGTTCGAGTTCGACCAGGGCATCGAAAAGGAAACGCTGCAAATCAACGCTAGCACCACGCGAATCATCACGCGCAGGTTTGGTCGCGATGGGAACGGAGTGAAAACCCTGCTGCAGGTAATGGAAGAAGAAAGGCACAGGTTGCCGGGAGGGGACGCGAATGTAGCCAGTTCCACATCGAATGCCGATGCTAACGGCAATCTTCAACTGATTCGGCGACAAACCGAGGAGACGAAAAAGATCAATAAGGATGTGGAGGAGACGAACACCACGGTCATGTTCCCAAGTCCCAACGGTGGTCTGACTCCAGCTATGAAGATCCAGGAGCGGCGCACACGAGCGTCGGAGGATACGGTTGAATCTCAAACGACCACGCTGCGTCCCGATGGCGCGGGAAACTGGCAAGTAGACGAAATACGGCAAGCTACTGCCAGACAAGAAGGTAAGAACCGCAGCACCGAGGAGCGGATCTCCCGCGCGGACTCTGAAGGCAGGCTGGGCGAAGTCTCTCGTGCGGTGAGCAAGGAATCCGAGAGCGCTTCAGGAGACAAGCGCGCCACCGTGGAAACCTATTCCATCGATGTGCCAGGATCAGTTCCGGACGGTCGCCTGCATCTCGTGGAGCGCGCAACCACGACCGGGCGCGTTAGCTCAACTGGTCAGCAATCCACCGAACAGCAAGTGGAGCAGCCTAACCCTGGCGACCCGGGCTCCGGTCTGCAAGTGACCATACTAACGAGCGATAACGTGCGCCCAGGCCCTTCCGGAGCGCAGGCCATGCGAATCATTCAAATGCGCGACGCGAACGGAAGTTTTGGTGTAGTTTCCGTCGACACCACAAAGTCCGACAACGTTCACGCCATTCAGGTCCAGATAGCACCTTCCGAACAGCCGAAGTGAGCCGACGCAACGCGGAAGAGTCTTTATTGACGTAGAGCACGTAATCATCAACTACTTCGATTTGATAGCTCCACCTCACTACCCCATCAGCATCCCGCCATTCACATTCAGTACGTGCCCGGTTATATACGAAGCCTCGTCAGACGCAAGGAAGCTGACCGCACTCGCAACGTCCTCCGTCGTCCCCACTCTTCCCAGTGGGATCATTTTCACTGCCGTCTCTTTGAGTTCTTCGCTTAGCACTGCTGTCATGCTGGTCTCGATGAACCCCGGAGCCACTGCATTGCACGTGATGTTTCGCGACGCGACTTCGCGCGCCATTGCCATCGTCAACCCGATGAGTCCAGCCTTCGACGCCGCATAATTCGCCTGGCCCGCCTGCCCCATCTGGCCAAAGATACTGGCGATGTTGATGATCCGTCCCCAGCGTTGTTTCAGCATGGAACCAATGACTTGCTGAATACATAAGTAGGCCGAAGTCAGGTTGGTGTTGAGGACCGCGTCCCAGTCGGCGCGCTTCATGCGCATGACCAGTTGGTCGCGCGTGATGCCGGCATTGTTCACGAGGATGTCGATCTTGCTGAACTGTCCGAGCGCTGACTTGATACCCGACTTGATCTGTTCTTCATTGGCGACATCCATGACGAAGGCCGCGGCTTTGCCTCCCGCGGACGTGATTTGTCCCACCAATTCGTCTAACTTCTCGCGGCTACGCGCCGCCACGGCCACGCTCGCCCCATGGCGGGCCAGCGCCAGCGCGCACGCATGTCCGATCCCCTGCGACGCCCCCGTGACCAGCGCAACTCGCCCCTCAAGATTCATGAATGCTCCTCGGAAAGGCGAATTATAAACGCGCATCGAATTTTGCAGCGTAATCACCCATGAGCAGAGACGGGGTTTGCCCGTCTCCCGCTGCGATCGGCAATGCCTCGGCAACGCGGAGACGCGGCAAGCCGCGTCTCTTCCAGAGAGTTAGGGGTGGGATCTAGCTGGCGTTAGAAGCGCTGCGCCGGCGCAACGCTTTGCTGAGAATCTTTTCCATCATTGCGACCAGTTCGGCCCGGCAATAGGGCTTGGGCAGGAAGTAGGTTCCAGGTTCGTGCGAGTCATCTTCCCAGTCCACTTCCACATACCCGGATGTCAGAAGGATTGGGATTTCGGCAGACGCAGCGCGCAGGTCGTGCGCTAATTGACGCCCATTCCGTCCCGGCAGCGCCAGGTCGGTCATCAGCAGGTCGATCCTGCGTTTGTTGTGCTCGTAAACCTCCATGGCTTCCTGCGCGTCGGCTGCCGGCAAGACGTCAAACCCCGCGCTCTTCAAGATGTGACACGTTGCTTCCCGCACGAAAGGCTCATCTTCCACCAGCAGCACGACACGCCGTGCACTCCGCTCGCTGGCCGGTGGATGACGTGGAACAGTCATGGAGACTCAAAACGGAATTCGTTTGGTGTGAGGTAAGCAACCTTGCTTGCAGAGTGGACCCCGCCACCCTGTCTGGCAAGGCACGAAGGGTCGGAGACTTGCAGTCTATTTCAGCGTGGTGAGTACCGTTTGCCGCGGATCGAGCACGATCCTTCGGACTCCGGCCGGCGCATTGAGATGAAATGAGGTCTCCGGGCCATCTGCCAATACCTGCCCCAAAAACACGGTGGAATTGCTGGCCGTCACACCGTAGACAGGGATCGCGGTCACGAGATCATTGGTAGCATCCTGTTGGGCGATCACCCCCGTAATTGAGACTCCGGCAGGTTTGGGCGTGATTTTCACTTCGCGCGCTTCCAGGCGAGGCATTGACGTCCCGTTGATCCATCCGTCAAGAAACCAATCCAGTGACCGCCGATTCTCAAACCAGAGAGGGCGCGGCAATTCTTCCTCAATCACATGCACCAGCGCCGGCGTGGTGAGAGTCTTTCCCGCGTAGCGCTCGCGAACTTTCCGCAGAACGCGGAAGAAAGGCTCTTCCGCATGGGCAGCGCCCTTCCGCGATCGCGGCCCTGCCTCAGCATCGCGCAGCATGCAACGCAGCATGTGGAACAGCCAAGTCCCTCGCTCATACGAGATAGCCTCGTAAGCTCCGGGAAAGTGAGAAGAAATCAGCCGCTGACCCAGCGTGACCGGGCCGGCGTCGCGCAACCGTTCGTCTTCTTTGTTCTTGCTCAAGAGGTCGGTGCGGTATCTGTCCAGCACAAGCCGGAACTGTGCCGGGTTTTGCTGCTCAAGAGTCAGCAGCGCGGAGTAGTTGGCCAGACCTTCCACCAGCCATTGATCCCGGTAACTGTTCCACAACACCAGATCTCCCCACCATTGATGAGCCGTCTCATGAACCAGAACTAGATTGCTGAGAAGTGCGCGGGTGGAATCCAATCGCAGATCAGCCTGCTCCTGCGGACTGAGGAACGCATAGCTAGAAAGGAAGACCAGTCCCGGCCATCCCTGACTCAAGTCGCCTGGCATCTGCGTAAGCGAGAGTGACCCAAACGGATAGGGACCGAACCATTGAGAAAAGCTTCCGATCGCGCGTGCGCCTTTGTCGGCGACGGCCTGCGCATTGCGAGCGGGCGAGGGAGGCGGAGGCGGAGCTATTATCATGGCCGAGTGGGATCCCGGCCCTGGAAACGCAGGTTGCTCGTGAATCATTTCGGCGGGGGCTTTCGGAAACGAGCGTTCCACACCTACAGTGCCAAATGCGGCGACCACGACGCTACCTGCCTTCGCTTCCGCCCGAACGTACTTGCCAAGATTGAAGCCCGCCACCGCGATCGGCCCCTCAGAAGTCCAACGTGAAGCCTGCATGCCCGGAGTTTCGGCCGTCGCCGCCGACTGTTTGCCGGTCGCTACCAGTGTCCAGTTCGGTGGATATTGAAACTCCAGATCGAACATCGCCGGGTTCAATCCGAAATTCGGATACCAAGTCCCGCGCTCTCCCACATACAACAACCCGGTTCCTGCCTCCGATAACACCTCGCCGGCATAGCTGAATGACAGCTTCAGTTTTTGTCCCGACTCAATCGGCGCAGGAAACACTACCGCCACCAGATCATTTCCTTTTCGCCGCAGTTGTGTACCTTCCAGCGATTCGTTCTGAACAAAGTCCAGCGGCTGCCCGTCCATGCGCACCGAATCAATCTTCAAATAGCGTGACAACTCGAACAGCAGCGTCCGTCGCCCGCCTTTTTGAATGGACAAATTCAATTCGGCCGCCGCCCGCAGTGTTGTTGGGGGCTGCACAGTGGCCCGGATGCGGAAGCTGCCGATGCTGATTTCATTCGTAGCCGCTTCCTTCGAGCGGCCGGGATTTTCCAGCGCGGCCGGCTTGAATGACGTCCACACGTCCCAGAAGGGCACCCCATCACGAGAGCGGATCTGCCCGGCCCAGAGCGGCTCGGCGGCAGCGGCATCCCAGAACAGTTCGAAGCTGCCGAGCGTCTTGCCTTGGAGCCGGGCATGCAGCAGGCGAGGAAATTCCTGCGTCCCCTCATCTCGCGCCGGCAGAAAATGGCTGAAGTCCAGCAGAAGACGGAGCGCGTCGGACTCCGCCAGGCTGCGGCTCACACTGTCCCATTGCTTTACGACTTCCGCCCCCTCGCTGACAGGCGACAGGTTCGCCAGCCAACTGGCAGCGGTGTCGTCGTTAAACCGGAAGTAAGCCGAGGAGAACCCCTCTTCCAGGATTGCCATCCCGGTAAACAAAGCCATCGACCCGCGTTCCACCTTGTTCGGCGGACGCAGCAGCACTTCGCCTTCGCCCTCGAAGTAAGCACCCGTGGTCCGTCCGCAGATGTCTTCGGTAAATGCAAGAATGCCATCGTCCAGAACGATGTGCAGGTTGGGCCGGTCGATGGAAGCTCCCCGTACCCGATATACGCGGTGCTCATCCAGACCGATCGATCGCAGCCGCGCATACAATGCAGCCGTGGTGGCTGGACAGTTCGTAACCGCAGGGCTGGACTGCGCCACCGCGATGCCTGAGAACAAAGCCAGCATCGCAATCGGCCTGCGCCAGTCCAGTACCTTGGTCACCTACGAAAGCCCTCCGTACGATTGCTAGAATCAGCCGAGTGCGAGCCTGGTCCATCACGATTCTAGTGCTAGTAGCAGCTCTTTCGGCGCCCGGCGATGTCATCCGCCTCAAAAACGGACGCACCATCTGGGCGGACCAGATTCGTGAAAAGAAAGACCGCGTCGAGTATGACGTGGGGGAAGACACCTACGCCATCCCGAAATCAGCCGTCGACCGCATCGACGCCGGAGGCGTTGCGCCCCAGCACACCAGCACCGCCGGTTCCCGTGACGTCCCGGAATTCACCCCGCCCACCCCCACCTTCAGCCACGAAGCGGATATCACCGAGAAGGTCATTCGCGACGGCGAGGTGGATAGCGACGCTCTCTCCGCCCTTGAGCGCGAAGGCAAGCCCGAACTCGCCGCGACCGGATACTTTCTCGCCGGCAAGCACGAAGCAGATCATGGAAACCTTCCCCAGGCGAAGCATTATCTCGAAACCGCGCTCCGATTTCAGCCCGGCAATTCGACTCTCTTGACCTATTACTCCGCCTGTCTCTACCGGACCGGACATGCCCCCGAAGCGGTTTCCTACGCCGAGCGCGCGGTGCGCGCCGATCCCGACTCACCCGATGCGCACGCCATGTTGGGATTTGTCCAATTCGCCAGCGATCACACCGCCGATGCGATTCGCGCCTGGAAGAAATCGTTAAAGCTGCGCCCGGACGCCACCATCAGCCAATATCTTGCCCGCGCGGAACGTGAAACAACTGCCGAGTCCGAGTTCTCGCAACATGAGAGCAGCCACTTCAACCTTCACTTCGAAGGCAAGCAAACGCCCGAGAGCTTCCGCCGCGATCTCCTGGCGACGCTCGAGTCCGACTACGACGATCTGGTGCGCGATCTCGGCTTCTCACCGCATAACACCATCATCGTCACGCTCTACACCGAACAGGCCTTTTTTGACGTGACGCGCGCGCCTTCCTGGGTCGGCGCCGTCAACGATGGCAAGCTTCGCATCCCGATTAGCGGCATCACCAGCATGACGTCGGAATTGACCCATGTCCTGAAGCACGAATTAGCGCACTCATTCGTGACGCAAATGTCAGCTGGACGCTGTCCGGCCTGGCTGCACGAGGGCATCGCGCAACTGGAAGAAGGCAGGTCAAGCGCCACCCACGGCCGGCCGCTCGCCCAGGTCTTCGTCGCCGAGCGAGAGATTCCCTACAACGTGCTGGAAGGTAGTTTCATGCAGTTTTCGAGCCCTGAAGCGACGTTGGCCTACGCGGAATCGCTGGCTGCCGCCGAATATATCCGAGACACTTACGGCATGAGCGATCTCCCCCGCATCCTGGAACGTCTTTCCCAGGGCAGTTCCACGGAAGCTGCCCTGCGCTCCACCATCCACGCCGACTACCGCCAATTGCGCGACGAACTGGCGAAATGGCTGAAGGATAAGTACGGCGAATAGCACCACCACCTTTCGATTGCCCACCCTTCCAAACTGTGGTACTTTCCCCGGTCATGAAGAGCCTGTTGTCCAGACTCGGATTCGGATCGGCAGTCGCCGAACCCACACAACTCGTCCATGAAAGCGGTCCGGATATCAATGGCGCCCAGTTGTCCGTCGCCTACTTTTCAGGACAAGCGGGCGGTGATTTCCACGAATTCGTCCGCGTCAGTCCGCACCGGCTACTTTTTGGACTGCTGGATCTCGCCGGCAAGCGTGATAGCGGCCGTCCGATCCTGGCCGCCGCGCAGTCCTGTTTTCGGGCTGCCGGAGCCGAACTGTTTTCTGATCCCGAGTTGAATGAAGCCGATGCCATGGTGGAACTGGCTCGCCGCTTGAACCTGGAAATCATGCGCGCCGCTAATGGGGTCCGAAGCTGTCCTGCGTTCGCAGGCTGCTACAACGAAGAGCTTGGAACTGTGTGTTACGTAAACGCCGGCCATACGCCCGGCCTCCTGTGGGATCGATCTTCTATCGAGGAACTCCCAGCCACCGGCCTGCCTCTCGGTCTTTTTTCGTTGTCCCCCACGGACGCCCGGATCGTCGGACTCGGCTCCGAAGGCTCCATCGCCGTCGTTTCACGGGGTGTAGTGGAAGCCCAATGTTCCGATGAAGAATTCGGCCTCGCTGGCGTCAAATACGTTATGAACACAAAGCCCTCGTGCGCGACCGACTTATCCCGGGGCATTCTGGAGCAGTTGCAAGGCTTCATTTGCGGCCTGCCCAAGCATAACGACGTCACTGCCCTAACCCTGATGCGTGCCAACTAACGTCCTTATACTCGGCACGCGCGCGATTAAACCCCGTAAGATTCCCTACGTGCCTTGGCCTCCTCTGGCCTCCCGGCGTAAAATAGCGGAAATCAAGCTTTCCCCATGTCTAGTGAGTCCCAGATGAAGATGAAGACGAGACTTTGTTTCCCGCTGGCGGTCCTGTTCACCATACTTTTCCCGGCTGTCTTGCCGGCCGATACAGTAGTCGAAGAGATTATCGCTCGCGTCAATAACGAAATCATAACGCGCACGGAATACGCCCACAGCCGCGATCAGCTCAAGCAGGAGGCTCAGCAGCAAAATCCGAGCGGCGCCGATCAGGTTGTCGCGGAAAAACAGCGCGACGTCCTCCGCGACCTGATCGACCAGCAGCTTCTGCTGCAAAAAGGCAAGGATCTAGGCATCACCGGCGATACCGAACTGATCAAGCGCCTGGACGAAATGCGCAAGCAGATGAACCTGCAAACGATGGAGGAGCTCGAAAAAGCCGCCGAGGCGCAGGGTATCTCCTACGAAGAGTTCAAGCAGAACACGCGCAACCAGATCATCACGCAGAGAGTCATTGGACAGGAAGTCGGGTCCCACATGACCCTCGACAAGAACGAAGTCAAGAGGTTCTACGACGAACACCAGGCGGAAATGCAGCAGCCCGAACAGATTCGCTTGAGTGAGATCCTGATTGCTCCGAAGACACCCCCTGCTCCAGCATCTCAGCCGGGAGCTCCAGCAGGTGCAACGCCGCCTGCGCCCTCGCAAGAGGAAACCGATGCTGGGCTGAGCGCAGCCCAAGCCAAAGCCCAGGAGCTGTTAGACCAGATTCGTAAGGGTGCGAGTTTTGACGAACTGGCAAAGAAGGAATCGAACGGCCCATCCGCCGCCCAAGGCGGCGATCTCAGCTACTTTAAGCGCGGAGTCCTTGCTAAGGAACTCGAAGACCGGGTCTTCGCATTAAAGACTGGCGAAGTGACAGACGTGATCCGCACAAAGCAGGGCTTTGTCATTCTGAAAGTTACCGAGCATCAGATGGCAGGCGTTCCAACTCTCAAGGAAGTAGAGCCGCGCATTCAAGACGCGCTCTACATGCAGAAACTTCAGCCCGCCCTCCGAGCCTACCTGACCAAACTGCGGGAGGATGCCGCCATCGATATCAAGCCGGGCTACATTGACACTGGTGCCAGTCCGAAACAGACCAAACCGGTCGAAACGACCGCCAAAGATGTAACCGCCAAGAACCTGAAAAAGAAGAAGAAGCTGGGCGTATTCTAGGTTAGGCTGAGTTGGGTGACCTGATTTTTAGGGAGGGCACGAGTTTTCTCGTGCCGTAAGTCCAGATGAACTCCCGGCTTTAGCCGCTGAGGTTCGGTCGAGATACTGAGAGCGTTCTTGACTGACGCGGCTAAATCGCCCATTCCACCAGATCCGAGGCTCATGAAAGAATTCTTCATCTGCGACTGCTCCCAGCAGGAAAACAAGGTCATCACGTCCACTTTTGTGGTCGTCTCCAAGCAGGTGAAGCCCAAAAAGACGGGCGAGCCCTACCTGGCGCTGACTCTCGGTGATCGCACTGGCCACATCGAAGCCAAGATGTGGGACAACGTCGAAGACTTCATCGCCCTCTTCGAGCAGGACGACTTCCTCAAAATCAAGGGCCTGATCAATAAGTACAAGAATCGCTTCCAGCTCACGATCCACAAATTGCGCCGCATGCAGGATGCGGAAATCGATTTCTCCGACTACCTGCCCAAGACCTCCAAGGACATCGGCGAACTCTGGCGCACTCTGACCGACTTCGTCGCGACCTTTGAGAATCCGGACCTGAAAGCGCTCGTCGAACTGTTCTTGTCCGACTCCGAAATTGCCGAGCGGTACCGCAACGCGCCCGCTGCCAAGTCGCTCCACCATGCCTACATCGGCGGACTGCTCGATCACGTAGTGTCTCTGTTACGTTCCTGCGATCTGCTCTGCCGCAATTATCCGCAGGTCAATCGCGATCTTCTTCTGACAGGCGCTTTCCTGCACGATATCGGCAAGATTCACGAACTCACCTATAACCGGTCGTTCTCCTACAGCACTCGGAATCTGAAGACGCTGCTTGAGCACCTCATCATTAGTCATCACGGCCAATATGATTTCGGATCGCCCAAGCTTCCTATGTTCCCCGAGGCGCTGATGCTCCACTACCTCGACGACCTTGATTCGAAGATGGAGGCCATGCGAGCACAATTCCAGCGCGAGGCCGAACAGGATGGAGCATGGACCAGTTACAACCCGTCCATGGGTCGCCCGCTGCTGAATTCGGCGAAGCTCTTGAAAAAGGAGGCGGCGCCCTTACCTGAAGCTGATCCCGTACAAGTTTCGACGGAAGGATCCTCCCCCGACCGTTTCAGCGACCCCGGAACAGAACCCGCCGTGGCCGGGGCGCCCTCGCGCAATGAGAAGTTCTGAGGGCTGATTGGTACTCTCCCTGATTGCGCACGTCCATAACTTCCGATAAAGTTCTGGCGTCCATAATTTGAAGTCTGGAGGTATCCCATGCGTTCCCGCGCCGTGCTTCTTGTTTTTGCATGCGCTCTTCTGTTCGCCCTGATGGGCTGCTCGAAAAAACCTTCTGATTCGGCCGCCAACACCGCTAACCCCCCAGCCGACTCTACCTCCAATACCGCCGATCAAAACGCACCCGCGCCAAGCGATAGCGGGAGAAGCACGCCCAGCGGCAGTCGCGCCCCCGCTGCCAGGAAAGTGGTCGTTGTGCCCGCGGGTACAACGCTGACCGTGCGCCTCGGAGAAGCCTTGGGCTCGAAGATCAGCACCACTGGCCAGTCATTCGTCGCATCCGTGGCCGCTCCGGTTACCGTGGAAGGCGAGACTGTGATTCCCGCCGGCGCCGAAGCACGCGGTGTCGTCACCGATGCCAAGCCTCTGGGTAGGTTCAAAGGCGGCGCGGTCCTGCAGGTCAAGCTGACCTCAATCAAAGTCAATGGAGTGGAACGCACCATAGAAACCTCCGCGCTCACCCGCGCGGAAAAAGGCAAAGGAAAGAGAACGGCCGTGATCACCGGCGGCGGCGCTGGCCTCGGAGCTCTCATCGGTGGACTGGCGGGCGGCGGTAAAGGCGCAGCTATCGGCGCGCTGGCTGGCGCAGGCGCAGGCGGCGCCGGGTCCGCATTTACGGGCAACAAAGACGTCGTTCTTCCGGCCGAGTCCGCAATCAGCTTCAAACTCGAAGCCCCACTCGACCTGAAATAAATGTGGAGGAGAGACGCGGCTTGCCGCGTCTCTGCTTACCTCTTCAATAATCGGGTGCTACCGACTCCAATCTGCACGCCCGGTTCAATCTGCATCGCCCTAAAACGACCCATGGATTTCTCCCCTTTCAGCGCCATCACATTCGATTGCTACGGCACCCTGATCAACTGGGAGGCCGGCATCCTTCCTGCCCTTCGTAACGTCTTAGCCGCTCACGGGCAAATGCTATCCGACGCCGTCCTACTCGAACTGTATGGCGAATTCGAACAGCTTGCCGAGGAAGGCCTCTACCAGAGCTACCGCAATGTCCTGGAATCCGTGGTCCGCCAATTCGGCGAACATTGCAGCTTCCATCCCACTCCCGTCCAGTTACGGTCGATACATGAATCAATCCCGGCCTGGCCGCCATTCGCGGACACCGTCGCGGCCCTTCAAAAACTTCAGCAACATTACCGACTGGCCGTAATCTCGAACATCGACGACGATCTTTTCGCCGAGTCGCGCAAGCATCTCGGAGTCGATTTTGCAGTCGTCGTCACCGCGCAGCAGGCCCGCAGCTACAAACCTTCGCTGAACAATTTTCGATTGGCCTTGCAGAAGCTGGGTATCGAGCGGTCCCAACTATTACACGTCGGACAAAGCATCTATCACGATGTCATTCCAGCCCAATCGCTCGGGATCAGAACAGTTTGGGTCAACCGGACGTCAGCACGTCCGGGCGTAGGGGCAGTGCGCGCCGCAAGTGGCAAGCCCGACCTCGAAGTACCCGACGTTGCAAGCCTCGCGGATCTAGCCGTGAGGGCCTGACTACATCGGGATCGGCGAGCTGACGATTTTCTTCCGGATTGCCACCGTCACCAGCTGTGCCTTGTTATGGATGTCGAGTTTGCGCATGAGATTGAATTTGTGCGCCTCGACTGTCTTGACGCTGACGCCCAACTGTCCCGCGGTCTGACGAACGGTATAGCCCTCCGCCAGAAACTTCATCACCTCGCGCTCCCGCGGAGTGAGAGTGGTACGGCTGGGGCGCATTCGGCCGGCCGGTCGTCCGTCGCTCGCATTTTCGAGCTGACGCAGGATACGAGGACTCAACGACCGCTCCCCGCGATGAACCTTCCTGAGCGCATGCAACAGGTGCGACGCCGGCGTGTCCTTCAACAGGTATCCACTCGCTCCCGATCGCATCGCCTGCATGAGATATTCCTCATCCTCATGCATTGTCAGATAGACGATCCTCGTCCCGGCGCAGTGTTCCTCGATTAGCTTGGCGGCTTCAAACGACGACATCCCAGGCATCGAGATATCGAGCAGCACCAGGTCAGGACGGTGCTCAATGACGAGTTTGAGTGCTTCGCTGGCGTCCGCCGCTTCGCCCACCACGGCAAAATCCGGAGCATCTTCCAGCAATCGGCGCACACCATCGCGCAGCAGTATGTGATCGTCGGCAATCACACACCGGATACGCTTGGTACCTTCTATGCGGAACTGATCGGACTTCGTCGGAAACAATACAAACTCCTCGCGGCGACAGTTAGACGAAGCGGCACGCTGGAGTCGCAGCAGAACTTTCTGCTACTTCCACTCTAAAATGTAGCCTCTATTGTACCCGCTCAACCGTGAATATCAGCCTAAAATCTACAAAAAACTGAAGTTTTCTCCTTTCATTTACAATGCCCTGTTCCCATGCTGCGCTACTACACATCCGGAGAGTCCCATGGCGAAGCGCTGGTCGCCTTCCTTTCCGGACTGCCCGCCGGGGTGGTGGTCGATCAGGCATTCATAGATCGCGAACTTTGGCGCCGACAACAAGGCTTCGGCCGTGGCGGCCGCATGAAGATCGAGCGCGATACCGCCCACATCCTCTCCGGCGTGCGGCATGGCAAGACGATCGGCTCTCCGATCGCAGTCATGCTCCAGAATCGAGACTGGCAGAACTGGAAAGAATCGCTGCCGGTAGAGACTGGCGATTCGGAAAAGCATAAGCGCGTAGCTTCGCCGCGTCCCGGCCACGCCGATCTGGCTGGAGCTCTGAAATACGATTTTCCGGAAGCGCGCTACGTTCTCGAGCGCGCGTCCGCTCGTGAATCCGCTGCCCGGGTAGCCATTGGTGCGCTGGCAAAATTATTTCTGCGCGAGCTCGGAATCGAAGTTCTCAGCCACGTGATCGCCGTCGGCGGAACATCCATCGCTGACCGCGAAATTGCCTGGGAGAAAATCGAAGAAGTCTCGCGCAAAGAAGAGGTCCTGCTAAGCTGCGCCGATCCCGAAGCCGAGCAACAAATGAAAGCCGAAGTGGACAAAGTTCTCCGAACCGGCGACTCTGTCGGTGGCGTTTTCGAAGTAGTCGCTCACAATGTTCCTGCCGGACTCGGCACCTACGCGCAATGGGACGAGCGTCTCGACGCCATGCTGGCGGGTGCCGTGATGTCCCTGCAAGCCGTGAAGGCAGTCGAGATTGGGATCGGCGTTCATGCCGCCCACTCCCCGGGTTCCACAGTGCACGACGAAATCGGATACCAAAAAGATTCCGGCCAGAGCGGCTTCACCCGCACTCGCAACAATGCCGGAGGCGTCGAAGGCGGCGTCTCGAATGGCCAGGAAATAAGAGTGCGTGGTTATCTGAAACCGATCTCTACTCTGCGTCGCCCCTTGCAGTCCGTGGACTTCTCTACCCGCGAGCCTGTAAAGGCCGCCTACGAACGCTCCGACGTCTGCGTGGTGCCGGCCGCCGGCGTTGCCGGAGAAGCCATGGTCGCCCTAACGCTCGCCC
>QIAJ01000163.1 GCA_003225495.1 Acidobacteriota bacterium | reverse complement strand
ATTGCGAAAGCGCATTCACCAGCGCATCGATGCTTCCGATATCGAGATGCGTCGTCGGTTCGTCCACGAGCAAGAGGTTCGGCGGATCAAGGAGTAGCTTCACCAGCGCCAACCGCGTCTTCTCTCCGCCGCTCAGTACGCTCGTTACCTTGAACACATCGTCACCGCGAAAAAGGAACGCTCCCAGAATATTTCTCGCCGTCTGCTCCGAAACCGGGTTCGGCATATCGAGCGCGGTTTGCAGCACCGTCTGTTTCGGGTCCAACATCTCGACCCGATACTGCGAAAAATAACCGACCTTCACGTTGTGTCCGAGCTCGCGTCACATTGTGCCCCAGCTCGCGTGTTCCATGAGTAATCGGAAGCACGCCGCCGAGTAACTTCAGCAACGTCGATTTTCCTGCGCCGTTCGGACCGACCAACACCGTTCGCTGCTCGCGTTCCGCCCGAAAATTTAGCCCCCGATATACCACCAGATCGCCATAAGCATGGTCCACGTCTTTCAATGTGATCACGCGCTGGCCGCTCCGGACCGGCTGCGGGAAACGGAAGTGCACCGTCTTTTCCCGCGCAGTCGGCGCCGCGATCTTTTCCATCCGGTCGATCTGTTTCAATTTGCTCTGCGCCTGTGACGCTTTGCTCGCCTTTGCGCGAAAGCGGTCCACGAAAAGTTGGAGCGACGCGATCTCGCGCTGTTGATTCTTGTAAGCGGCGAGCTGTTGCACTTCCCGCGCCGCCTTCTGCTCCACGTAACTGTCCCAGTTCCCGCGGTAACGATGCAACCGCCGATGCGCGATCTCCACGATCGCGCCGACCAGGTTGTTCAAGAATTCGCGATCGTGCGAGATGAGCAGGATCCCGCCGGGATAATTCGTCAGATATTGCTGGAGCCAGACGAGCGACTCGAGATCGAGATGGTTCGTCGGCTCATCCAATAGCAACAAATCCGGCTCCTGCACCAGCAACCGCGCGAGATGCGCGCGCATCACCCAGCCGCCGCTCATCGTTTTCGCCGGCCGATCGAAATCCGATTCGCGAAAAGCGAGGCCAGCCAGGATCCGTTTTGCTTTCGGCTCGATCTCCCAATCGACGTCGTGATCGTGTTTCGATCCGTGTTTTATTCCGCACGCCAGCTCCAAAACTGTTTCGTCGCCGGCCGGCGCATTCTCCTGCGGAAGAAACCCAACCGTCGCCGATTTCTGGATCGATATTTTCCCTTCATCCGGCGACGCCTCGCCCAGGACCAAAGAAAACAGAGTCGATTTTCCGGAGCCATTCGGCCCCACCAATCCGATGCGATCTCCGCGATTCACCTGAAGCGACGCATCTTCAAAGAGCGTGCGCCCGGCAAAAGCTTTCGTTACTTGAGAGATCGTGAGCATTTGAAGAAGTGACCAGTGACGTGTGAGAAGTGACAAGTTAGCTGCGGACCCGCTGGCGCGCGAGATTAAGGCGCGTTTCACCTAAAAGTCTAACGTTCCGTCATGGCACAGCCATTGCTAAAGAGAGGTCAAAGCTCGGGAGTCACTTAAAACTACTAAATTTGACGTTCCCTTCCGTCAGCTTTTGAAACGGGATCAGAAATGATCCCGCTTTTTTTTCTGCGCGGATCTCGTGGAGCTTGGATCTCGCACGCTCCGCGCAACGCGCAGGGAATTAGTTTCGCGCTGAAGATTTTGCCGCAAGCTTCCGAGTCCACTCAGCGCGCAGGATTTTCATCTCGGCGTTCAGCAGATTAAGACGCGGGCGGACGCCTTTATATTTTTTCGTGACGCCGTTGACGACGCGATTTACCGCGCCCTGGCTGACTAGGCCCTGGAGTTTTTCATAAGCGCGCAGGCGCAGCATCTCTTCGCCGCCACTGGCCGCATTGCGCTGCCGGAGATTGACCAGGAGAATGTCGAACAAAGGTTTGAATTCAAACGAGGCCTTGGACGAAAGGACTGCGACTAACTCTTCGGTGAGATTGTCGGGTGCACGACGCTTAAAAGAAGCACCAGTGGTCTTAGACATCGATGACTATACCACCGATCCGGGAATTAGCGATCCCCACCGAGTAACTTTCCGATTGTGGTGAATGCCGCGGATTGCGGGGAGTTTTAACCACGAAGTTGCACAAAAAGACACGAACCGCAGAGCGTGTTGGATTCGAAATTAGTGTTGATGAAGATTTTTGTGCTCGCGGATACGCATAACAAATTGCCGCCGCAAGTTGTCGAACTTGCGCGGGATGCGGATGAGATCTGGCATCTCGGCGATGTGTGCGAACCGACAATCGCGGACGATTTGGAAGCGATCGGCCCGCCGCTCACGGTCGTGCGCGGGAATTGCGACTGGAACAATGATTGGCCGCTGATTGTCGATCTTAAACGAGAAGGCTTGAAGTTTCGGCTCGTACATATTCCGCCAGAAACGCCGCCCGACGATGTGGATGTTGTTTTGCACGGTCACACGCACGTGCCGCGAAATGAAAAGCGCCGCGGCGTTCTGTTTTTGAACCCAGGGTGCGTGACGCGACCGAACCGCGGCTCGCCCAAGAGCGTGGCCTGGCTCGAGATCAGCGGCGGAAAATTAAATTGGAAACTGGTCGAATTGCAAAGAGCGGACGATTGAGGGCAAGTCCGCCGCTCTGCGGCATCCAAAAGCCGGAACAATTTGCTGAACTAGCGGGAGCGTAATCGCCCTAGCAATTATTTCTCGTCGACCTGTTTTCGTCCGAACCAGCGCCGTTTCTTCTTCGGCTCTTCCGAGGTTTTCTCTTCCGCTTTCGCCTCAGCTTTTTCGGTTTTGGGTTCTTTCGCTTTGGGCTCCGGCTTGGTTTCGGCTGTCGACTCGGTCTTCGGCTCTTTCTTCTTCGACTTCTTCTCTTCGGTCGATTTTTCTTCGACGACGATGGTCGCATCAACCCACTCGATCAATGCCATCGAAGCGGAATCGCTCTGACGCGGACCGAGTCGAATGATGCGGGTGTAACCGCCGTTGCGCTCGGTCGAAGCCGGCGCGATTTCGTCGAACAATTTTTTCACCGCATCTTTATGGCGCAAGGTGGCAAACGCCATCCGGCGCGCATGGATCGAACCATTCTTGCCGAGCGTCACCATTTTCTCGGCAATGGGCCGAACGGCTTTCGCTTTGGCGAGCGTGGTCTTGATGCGGCGGTGCTCAATTAAACTGCAAACCTGATTCGCGAGCAGGGCTTTGCGATGGTCTGCTTTGCGGCCGAGCCGCACGGTTTTCTTTTGATGCCTCATGGCTTTGAAATGCTTGGATTACACGCGATCGGTCGCAACGGCCGCGCCATTTCCGGAAGCGACGTCCGTTGGCACAGCGCCGCCGGCAACCGGTTCTACCAAACCGGTCTCGAATTTCATTCCCAAACTGAGACCGAGCTGTTGCAGCTTGTCCTTAATCTCGTTCAGCGATTTTTTTCCAAAGTTGCGATACTTGAGCATCTCGCCTTCGGTTTTCTGCGCGAGCTGACCGACGCTGGTGATGTTCGCGTTGTTCAAACAATTCGCCGCGCGCACGCTGAGCTCGATTTCGTTGACTCTCATGTTGAGAAGTTTCTTGAGCTTCATGTTCTCTTCGCTGACGCCGGCCGGTGTCTCGTCGAACTCGATCACTTCCTCGTTGAAGTTTACAAAGACATCGAGGTGATGACGGAGAATCGCGGACGCTTGCAGAAGCGCGTCGTCCGGAGTGAGGCGGCCGTCCGTCCAGACTTCGAGAAGGAGCTTGTCGTAATCGGTGCGTTGACCAACACGCGTGTTCTCGACCGCGTACTTCACGCGCGTGACGGGCGAGAAGATCGAATCGATCGGGATCAAACCGATCGGCTGGTCGCTGCGCTTATTTTCCTCGCCGGTGGCGAAACCGCGGCCGACGCGGACTTCGAGCTCGGCATCAAATTTATGTTTCTTGTCGAGTGTGCAGATGATCTGCTTCGGGTTCAAAACTTCGTAGCCGGTAACTTCCTGGATCTCGCCGGCGGTGATTTCGCCCTCTTTGTTCACGCTCAGCGAAAGTTTTTTTGGCTCGTGACCATTGCTGGCTTTGAATTTCACCTTCTTGAGGTTGAGCACGATGTCGGTGACGTCTTCAACGACGCCCGGCAAAGTGGCGAACTCGTGCTGTGCGCCGGTGATTTTGACGGCGGTGATCGCAGCGCCTTC
>QIAJ01000162.1 GCA_003225495.1 Acidobacteriota bacterium | reverse complement strand
CGCTGTGCGATCGTTGATTCAGGAACCAGGAAAGCCCGGGCAATTGCGTCGGTCGTAAGTCCGCCAAGCAGACGCAGCGTCAGCGCAACCCGGGCGTCGGTCGAGAGCACGGGGTGACACGAAATAAAAACCAGCCGGAGCAGATCGTCGCCGACATCATCGTCCAAAGCTGAGTCGAAATCGGGCACCGTCATCTCCCGGACCGCGACCTCGCGGCCGAGTTCTTCATGCTTGCGGTCGAGCAACTGTTTGCGCCGCAGACGATCAATTGCCCGATTTTTGGCGGTGGCCATGAGCCAGGCGCCCGGGTTGTCCGGTACGCCCGACCGCGGCCAGTGCTCAAGGGCGGTGACGAGAGCGTCCTGGGCGAGGTCTTCGGCCAGACCAACATCGCGCACGATCCGCGCCAGGCCGGCAATCAGCCGTGGCGATTCAATCCGCCAGACTGCGTCGATTGCGCGATGAGTATCGGTAGCCACCGATACCCATCACACCATCTTTTAATTCCCCAGCGCAAGCCGTAGAACGTTGCGAGAGCGATCAGTTACGCGCTACGCTTCCGTTCATTGATGTGCTGAGCGAAATCCTCCGGCCCAAATATCTGGCGGATTTCGGTCTCGCCTTCCCACCCCGGCCAGTGTTTTCTGTGCAGCTCCATGAAGCGCACCGCGCCATCGAGGGCTTCCTGCTTCGATTTGAGCTCAAACTGCGCGTAGCCGCCAATCACTTCCTTCGATTCAGCGAAGGGCCCGTCGACCACCGTCAACTTTCCGCCGGAAAGCCGAACGCGCGTACTTTGCGCCGTCGGGGCAAGGCCTCCGCTCCCGAGCATCGTGCCGTTCTTGACCGCTTCTTGACTGAGGATTTCGATCGCATCCATGAGTTCCTTGGGAGGAGGTCCTGAATTCTCTCCGTGTTTGACCAGCATCATGAACTTCATCGTTCTATCTCCTTTGATTTCGATTTGGCCTGGCCCCGATCAACTTCGATCGGCTCATCCAGGCTCTATTTACACAACGAATGAGAAACAACAAAATCGACCTCTTTCATAACTTTTTATTAGCAAGAGTCCTGCCGGGAGCGACTGCCTTCGGGGCCTTTAAGACGCCTTTTGCTTTTCGATCTGAGCACGCAACCGTTCTTCCTGTTCCCGCAGCTCTGGTGTAAATTCCGCTCCAAAGTCGGCTGCCTCGAATACCTGTCGAATCTCGATCTCCGATTCGCCGGGATGCGGATTCGGGCACCGCTTCACCCACTCAATCGCCTCGTCCAGCGACTTCACCTGCCACAGCCAGAACCCTGCAATTAACTCCTTAGTCTCAGTGAAAGGCCCGTCGATGACTGTCCGCTTGCTGCCGGAAAACCGGACGCGAGCTCCTTTTGAGGACGGTTGAAGCCCCTCGCCGGCGAGCATAATTCCGGCCTTAACCAGTTGTTCGTTGAACTTGCCCATTTCGGCCAGTATCTTCTCGTCCGGAAGCGCTCCCGTCTCAGACTCCTTTGAAGCTTTGACAATGACCATGAATCGCATCGTAATACCTCCTTTTTATTGGTTTAGAGCTGGATCACCGATAGTTTCAGCCGTCTGAATCGTCGCTCTATTTAGACGACGAACGAGGAATTGCGGGATCGACACCGGTCCGGCATATTTTCATGAAGAATTCTACCTCTGGCCCAGGGCCGATACTCAACGCCGTCCAAACGTCGGCCGCGACAGAGTGTTCTGAGTGGTGCCCGGAGACGGAATTGAACCGTCACGTCCTGTTAAGGACCCGGGATTTTAAGTCCCGTGCGTCTGCCAGTTTCGCCATCCGGGCGGTGATTCGCTTAACGAATCATACAAGACCCGGCTGGGTCCTTGGCTGGAGTGCGTTCCACAAGCGTCCTCAACCACGATGTAAATTCCTTCATGGGGCGGCTTACGAAATGTCTCCGCGCTCGCAAATATCCGATACGGCGGAAGCCATTTCCGCGTAGCGGAATCAGCTTGCAGCCTGACGAATGAGATGCTGTCATGGCTGGTACTACCGTCAAGCCGAAGCCGGAGCGTACAAACTCGAAGATACTGGCGAGTTGGTCTGTCTCGAATACGCGGTGGAGTTCTGTTCGTCCTCGGGCACACGTCCGAAGAACGTCGTCGCGAAGGCAGTGGCCTTCTTTGAGAAGAAGAAATCTCTCGTGCTGGAGCGCCTGCAGATCAATCGATTTTTCGCGCGCCAGCGGATGCTTCTCTGCCACTGCGAGAAAAAGCGGCTCCCGCGTCAGTTCGCTACATACAATGTCGGGATTCCGAACGGGCAGGCCAGAAATCGCCAGATCGATATCGCCGGATTGCAACTTCTCAATCAGATGCGGCGTGGTGTCTTCGGTAAATTGAAGATCAACGTCCGGAAAGCGTCTTGAAAACGCTCCTACCCGGGGAGCAATCAGGTACGGCATAATGGTCGGAATCACTCCGACCCGCAGTCTGCCACGCACTCCTTCCTGCAGTTGGTCGAGAGAGGACTTCGCCTCTGCTACCTGTTGCAGAATGTCAGCGGCAGGCTGGCGAAGGGCTTCACCATGAACTGTAAGGCGGACCGAGCGCCCAAGCCGTTCAAAGAGAGGATTCCCGATTTGCTTCTCGAGCGTCCGAATCTGCTGAGAGAGCGACGGTTGCGCGATCCCCAGTTCTTCAGCCGCGCGTGTAAAGCTGCCGGTCCGGGCAATGGCCGTAAAATAACGCAGCTGCCGGATATCCATCCTTACGATCCTCCTCGCATCGAATGCTCGGACGATGCCATAGGTTTATTCTATTTCACACATCGATATAGCGCTATTTCTCCTATGCATTGATTTCTTCTAGACTGTTGGTTACACAGCCAGCAAACGAATCGAGCATTCGGTGTATACGGGAAGTTTCCCGGTCATACATCCAGTGCTAAACAATTTTCCGATCTAGGGTCCTACTTACAGGCAGCAGCACAAGCTAGAAGGAGAGCATCATGGACAAAAAGAAACTGACAACGGCAGCCGGACGTCCAGTGGGCGATAACCAGAACTCGCTAACCGTCGGACCGCGCGGGCCCGTGGTTTTTGAAGACTATCTATTGTTCGAGAAAATGGCGGTTTTCAACCGCGAACGCATCCCGGAACGTGTCGTTCACGCAAAAGGATCGGGCGCCTACGGGCATTTCGTCTGCACCAACCCCGATCTCCCGAAGTACACGACCGCCAAGCTTTTTTCGGCAGTAACGGCAAGAAGACGCCGGCTTTTCTGCGTTTCTCCACGGTAGGCGGCGAGAAAGGCTCGGCCGATACCGAACGCGATCCGCGCGGCTTTGCTCTCAAGTTTTACACCGAAGAGGGCAATTGGGACATGGTGGGCAATAACACGCCTGTCTTCTTTATTCGTGATCCGCTGAAATTCGGCGACTTTATTCACACCCAAAAGCGCGATCCCGAAACCAATTTGAAGTCTCCCACGATGATGTGGGATTTCTGGTCCCTCTCGCCGGAATCGCTGCACCAGGTTACGATTCTATTCTCCGACCGCGGCACCCCCGACGGCTATCGTCACATGGACGGCTTCAGCAGCCATACGTTCAGCCTGATCAACAGCAAGAACGAACTGTTTTACGTGAAGTATCACTTCAAGACCAGGCAGGGGATCAAAAACTTCGACCGCGATAGCGCCGAAGTGATGAAGGGCAAAGATCCAGACTACGCGCAACGGGATCTGTTCGACGCGATCGGCAAAGGAGACTTCCCCAAGTGGAAAGTCTCCATCCAGATCATGCCTGAAAAAGAAGCGGAGACCTACCACATCAACCCGTTCGACCTCACGAAAGTCTGGCCTCACGGAGACTATCCACTGATCGAGATCGGCGAGCTGACTCTGGATCGCAATCCCGAAAATTATTTTGCCGAAGTCGAACAGGCCGCCTTCGAACCGAAGAACGTTGTGCAAGGCATGGGGTATTCTCCCGACAAGATGCTGCAAGCGCGGCTGATCTCTTACCCCGATGCGCACCGGTACCGACTGGGCGTGAACTACGATTCGCTTCCCGTCAACAAACCCCAGTGCCCAATGCACAATTACAGCCGGGATGGCGCAATGCGCTTCGATGGCAACTTCGGTTCCGCGCCGAATTACGAACCCAACAGCTTTGACGGTCCGAAGGAAGATGCGGCCTATCGCGAGCGCCCGCGGGCGATTGCAGGTTCTGTCGACCGCCACAACCATCGTCTGGACAGCGACTACTACACGCAGCCCGGCAACTTATTTCGCCTGATGACCAAGGACGCGCGGGAGAGGCTGGTCGGCAACATCGTGTCCAGCCTGATCAACGCTCCTCGTGAAATTCAGGAGCGCCAAATCCGCCACTTCTACAAGGCCGATCCGAACTACGGAGGTGGTGTGGCCACGGGTCTGGGTTTGAAAACGGAAGGAGTAATGAACGGCGAACTGGCCACGGCGGGCGACTAAGCACGTTTGTCAGCTTATGCCGCGAGCGGGCCGAATCTTGCACTTCCCCGCAAGGTTCGGCCTTTTGTTATGTCAACTGGATTTCCCTGTCCCTTGACGCTGGCCTGCTGCATCCGTGAACATCATCCCCGAATCCAATGGAAGAGTCGCGGGAGCCTTCATGAAGATTGGCATCACCTGTTATCCGACGTATGGCGGAAGTGGCGTCGTCGCCACCGAACTGGGGCTTGAACTGGCCCGCCGCGACCATGAGATTCATTTCATTTCGTACTCCCAGCCGATTCGTCTCATCGATACCGCTCCCAATATCCACTATCACGAGGTCGAAGTTTCTCGCTATCCGTTGTTTGAATATCCGCCGTACGACCTCGCTTTGGCGACGCGCATGGCGGAAGTCTCGCAACTTTACGAACTCGACCTGTTACACGTTCACTACGCAATTCCACATTCGGTGAGCGCCATGCTCGCCAAGCAGATGCTGGCGGCGACTCCGCCACGAAAGCATCTCCCCTTCGTCACCACCCTTCACGGCACTGACATTACGTTGGTTGGGCTAGACCGCTCCTACCTCCCGATCACGCGCTTTTCGATCGAACAGAGCGATGGCGTCACTGCGATCTCGCAATATCTGCGTACCCGCACCCTCAATGTTTTCGACATCAAGAATCACATTGAAGTCATTCCTAACTTTGTAAATTGCGATGAGTACGTTCGGACCGCGGGAGATCAGAAACAACGGCGTGAGTATGCTTCGGATAACGAGCGCATCCTGGTTCATCTTTCCAATTTCCGCCCGGTGAAGCGGATCTCCGATGTAATTGAGATCTTCGAACGCGTTCGCAAGCAAATCCCTTCGAAGCTGATCCTGATTGGCGATGGCCCTGACCGCTCCCAGGCCGAATGGCTGGCGGTGCAAAAAGGAATTCACGATCACGTTCTCTTCCTTGGCAAACAGGATCGTGTGCAGGAAAAGCTAGCGATTGCCGACGTGATGCTCCTGCCCAGCGAATTGGAATCGTTCGGATTGGCCGCGCTTGAAGCCATGGCCTGCGAAGTGGTCCCGATCGCAACCAAAGCGGGGGGATTACCCGAAGTGGTTGAACATGGAGTGACAGGTTTCCTCGCAGACGTCGGTGACGTGGACACAATGGCCAAATATGCTATTGATCTTCTCGGCGACGAGTCTGCCCTGCGAGCCATGGGCAAGCGAGCGCGAGAGGGCGCGCGCGCACGTTTCTGCACTAGTAAGATTATTCCGCTTTATGAAGACTTTTACCGGCGGGTGCTGTCGCAATCGTCGTAGCAGTCATCAGTTCCTCGGGATTGGGTAAGACTGGCAGCGGCAGTCGGATCTGCGTTCCGACTCCCTCCTGGCTCTCGATCATCATCTTGGCGGAATCTCCGTACAACACTTTTAGGCGTTCCGCGACATTGGCCATCCCGATGCCGGTGCCGCCAAGCCCGTCAGGTTCGAGCAGATGAGCCGACGCCATGCCGACCCCATCATCCTCGACTTCAATAATCAGGTGCGATTTGATGAGCCGGCTGCGGAGCGTAATGCTTCCCCCCTCAATCTTCGGGGAGAGACCGTGCTTCAGACAGTTTTCTACCAGCGGCTGGAGCAGCATCGCCGGCACCATGACTTCCAGCGAAGCTGGATCGAGCTCCTTGATGACGTTCAGCTTGTCGCGTCCAAAGCGCACCACTTCAATGTCCAGGTAGTTGTCGATAAACTCCACTTCCTCACGAAGAGGGACGAAGGAATCCGCGCTATGGAGCAGCCGGCGAAGAATTGTCGCGAGCTTGATGATCATTTCGCGGGCCGTGTCCGGATCGAAGCGTACCAGGGAAGAAATCGAATTCAGCGTGTTAAATAAAAAGTGTGGATTGATCTGGTTCTGTAGCGCCACCATCCGTGCCTGCAATAGAAATCGTTCCTGTTCTTCCAGCTTGTTCTGGATGCGGACCGTATTGAAGATCTTGAGCTCCGTGCCGACAACCATCACAGCTGAGAGATAAATCGCACCTTCAACCCACAGATTGGAACTTTCCAGAGAAAAGATTGAAGCAGGCCGAAATCGCCAGATTTCGGTCTGAAGAAAGCGTAGTCCGACGATCGTCAAAAGAAACGTGATCTGCCAGTCAAACAGGCGCGGCACTGGAAGATTGCGCCGGATCCAGCGGTAGATGCTCAGGTCAATGAAAGGTGAGAAGGACCAGATGTCCTCCCGCTCCGGGGCTACCCGCCGAAGTTGGCCCGCCAATATGCCGCACACCACATTGAATGGCAGGGCCGCCCACTCACCGTGCAACACCGCCGGCAAAGCGATCAGTCCGCCGCCTAGACCTCCGGAGAGCCTGCCGCCCATGATTCCCAGCAGCAGTGTTGTTTCCAGCGAGAGGTCTCCAGCCAGAAAACTGGAGACACTGCAACGAATCCATACCCCGAGCCCGATCGGGATTGCCATCCACAGCGCCAGGTAGATCTTCTGGCGGGTTGCCCGATGCTCCTGAAACAACAGCTTCTTGAATTCCTTCGAGCGAACCAGTGCGCTTGACACCGCCGCAGCGACGCCTAGCTTGATCAGTAGATGGATGAGGATTATTCGCGGTTCCATCGAACCATTTGCTCCGATCAGCAGGCAAGACTTCGATCAGTTTCCGATTGTACGTGCTGCCTGTTGCAAAAGCTGCTCGACGTCGGTGCCAGCAGGCACGCCTCCCTGAGCAAAATCGCGGCTGCCTCCGCCACGTCCACCGGCCGTGGACAGCACCTGCTTCAGGAGCGCGCCCACATCGACCGTGCCTCCTGGCGACTGCGCGAACACGAGGCCCGGCGAATCCGCGGCGCTTCCAACCAGCGCGACAGTGGGGACTCCGGCGCGAGTGATTTTCTGTGCAAACAGCTTGGCAAAAGCGATATCGCGGTCGGCAAACAATCGCACGATCACTGTCGCGGCTCCAGTCTGCCTCCGTTCGTTCAATGACGCGACGGCCATCGCTTCAGCCAATTGTTCCAGGGCTTCGTCCCGTTGCTTGCGCAGGACTTTGGCATCGTCAAAACTCTTGCGGATCTGGGTCGGAACATCCCATAGTTGAGTCGAAAAGAGCTTCGCGGATTCGTTGAGTGCCGTGTAATCACGACGGGCGGTTCGCACGGCGCGTCCACCGCACACGAATTCCACACGCGTGCCCTGTCGCACCGATTCCGTTTTGCGCAGCAGGACGGTACCAATCTGTCCGGTGGCGTTCACATGCGTGCCGCCGCAAGCGGAAAGATCGAAGTCCGCAACCTCGATCAGGCGCAGCTCATCGCGTTCCGTGGGAGGGAGCTTTCGAAGACCCAGCTTTTCTGCCTCGGCCCGCGAAACAAATCGAATGGTCACCGGGCGGTTCTCGAAAATGATTTCATTGGCACGTCTTTCCGCCCCAACAACTTGTTCGGCAGTGAGTGCGGGCGTGGTCAGGTCAATCGAGCAGTAATCATCGCCCATGTGAAAAGAAACCGTGGGTATCTGATAGAGCTCGATAAATGCGGCCGAAAGAATGTGCTGCCCGGAATGTTGCTGCATGTGATCACGGCGCCGTTCGCCATCGATGACTCCTCGAACCGCTTCGCCCGCCGCTAATTTCGCGGGCGCTTCGAGATAGTGGACAATCCTGCCCTCTTCGGTTTCGGCGACCTCGGCCACCCGCGCCCTGCCATTCGCGCCAGTGATCAGCCATCCAGTGTCATAGACCTGGCCGCCGCTGGTGGGATAGAAGGCCGATTCGCGCAAAATAATGCCCGATCGCGGCTCTTCCGACGATGGGGACACCACTTCCTGCACCACCGAATCGAATTCGTGGAGATCGGAAGTTGGGTAGTAAAGCCGAGTCGTCATGGGGATTCGACGAAGTTAAAAAAGCCAGGCACCGGCGACCCACTGCACACGAAAGAGCCCGTTACCGTTGCTTCCTTCCGGACCTGGCGGGGTTGGCGGGAAAACGTCGCGCGGGACCGATGCCTGACCTTTTCCATTCTAGCAAGGATTAACGTGTGATCCTGAAGGCTGTATGCATTTCCTACCGCCGTGCTAGTGAAATGGCATGACGCGTCTCCACCAATCGCTCGCGCGCAAACTGTGTAATGATTCCCGTGGAATGAAACGCCGGCCCAGCCTCGAACTGCTTGACACCGACGAAGGAACCCCTCGCGAAATCGCCGGGTCTCTACGAGATTTGCAAATGTTCAACCAGTGGTTCGGCGGCATTCGGACCAGCGAGAAACTCGTCCGCAGCGCCCTCGCGAAACATCACGGTCCAACCGCTTCCCTTCTTGAGGTCGCCGCCGGAGCAGGCTTTGTCCCTACCAAAATCCAACAGCATCTTTCGTCAGATGTGGATTTAAGCATTACCCTCCTCGACCGAGCTCGCAGCCATCTCAACGGCACTAACCGAACCGTATCAGGCGATGCCCTTGCTCTTCCGTTTGCGGACAACTCCTTCGACCTGGTTTGCTGCAATCTTTTTGTCCATCACCTTGGGCCGCAAGAAGTCCGCCAATTCGCACGCGAAGCGCTGCGCGTCTGTCGAATCGCGTTCCTCATCAATGACGTCGTCCGAAGCCCGATTCATTTGGCGCTGACTTACGCCGGCTTCCCTCTGTACCGTAGCCGGATCACTCGCAACGATGCTCCGGCCTCCGTCCGCCAGGCCTACACTCCCGATGAATTGCGCGACTTTCTGCAACCTTTGACCGCCGGACCAGTTCAAATCTCCAGACACTATCTCTACCGCATGGGGATTATCACCTGGAAGCACACATGAGCCGCGAGTACGATCTGATCGTGATCGGCGGTGGCCCGGGCGGCTCGTCGGCGGCCATCACGGCAGCCCGCGAGGGTTCGCGCGTGCTCCTTCTGGAACGGGGCCGATTCCCTCGTCAAAAAGTCTGCGGAGAGTTTGTTTCCACCGAATCACTTGCTTTACTAAAATGGCTCCTCGGCGAATCGCAACAACATTTACTTCAAAAAGCACTCACACTTTCAGAATCCCGGCTCTTGCTCGATGGACGCATTATTCACGTCCCCATCGATCCACCTGCTGCAAGCATCGCTCGTTACGATCTTGATCTGGCGCTTTGGAATGCCGCTCAGCAGGCTGGCGTCACTGCCCTTCAGGAAACGACCGTGCAGGCGATTGAAGGCGAGGATCCGTTTCGCGTCGTGACACCCTCCGGCGAATTTGGCGGACGCGCCGTAATCAATGCCACCGGCCGGTGGTCAAATCTTAAGTTGGCCGAGAACCTTCCCTTCGGCACCCGATGGCTTGGCCTTAAGGCGCATTTTCATGGCAACGGCGATCTGGAAGCGAGCGTCGATCTCTACTTCTTTGACGGCGGATACTGCGGCGTGCAGCCGGTTCGCGGGTCAGACGGATCCATGCTGCTCAACGCCTGCGCCCTGGTTAGTCCGGGAGTTGCATCGACGCTCGCCGAGGTCCTCGACCGCCATCCATTGCTGGCCGGTCGCAGCCGCGCGTGGACAACAACGTTCGAGCCGGTCGCGACCTTTCCCGTGGTGCTTCGCCAACCCGTACCGGTTTCAGGGAATGTCATGAATGCAGGTGACGCAGCGGGGTTCGTCGATCCATTCATCGGGGATGGCATCGCGCTCGCCCTTCGAGGGGGAAACCTGGCAGCACGTAATCTCTATCCATTCCTGAATGCAACTGCCGAACTTAAACAATCACTTGAGGGGTATGAATCGGCCTATCGGCAGGTGTTGAGCCCGGCATATCGGGCCTCATCCCTGTTGCGAAAGTTCATGGGAGTGCCGCGCGCCCTGCGCGGAGCTGTCTTAGCGGCCTGTGAAAGCAGCCCACGCCTTGCCAGTTATCTTGTGGAAGTGACTCGTTCCAAGCCGATTGAATTGCAACCGGAATTCCACCAATAAAAGTGTCGAAAGGAGTCAGCGCACCAGCAGAACTTCACGGATGGCATCGCGCGCCAGGAAGAATTTGATCGATGCAAAGTCGCGAAACAGATTTTCGATATTCCGATTATTGAAGACCCGCTGCAGACGGGGAATCTGCTTCTCTCCACTTCCGGCCAGGCGCACTTCCTGCGTTTCCAGCATGTCCGTGCCGGTCATGTGGAAGCGGTAGCAGGGCGCGTCCGGACCGGCGTCGCGGGTGTGAAAGAAAACCAGCAGCAACCCCCCTGGCTTCATCACTGACCACAGACGATCAATCGTCGGCTTCACCAGAGACTCTTCCATGTAGTCAGGCAGGTTCCAACAGAGCACGACATCGAACAACCCGTTCGCGTATGTGAGGTTTTCGTCGAGAAACTTCTTGGCGTCAGGAACCAGCTTGCCGGTTTCATCCTTCACGCGAAGCGATGGATCCAGCGAAGCCTGGAGCAAGTCTTCGCTGTAATTCTTGTGGCCCTTTTCAGTAAGGAAACGAATGTTGTTAGCGGAGGTCGAGCCCAGATCGAGCACGCACAAAGGCTCCTCGGCATTCAGCAACCGAGAAACCTCCCCCATGCCGCTGGAGCGGCGAGTCCGTTTCTGTGGAACGGCAGGAGCCGAAGTTTGTTCGGAAGAGCCCCGAAAAAATCTCATCACGTTGTCAGCAACCGAATACAAAAACTAAAACCCGAGCAGTCTTGCGGCGTCTATGAAGCCACAGCCTTGCCGGGTTCCCTCTGAATATCAATCTTCCCCTGGAAGGAAGCCCCGTCTTCGATTGCGATGCGGTGGGTCGAAACGTCGCCATTGACCACCGCCGACTTCCGCAACTCAACTCGCTCAGACGCGCTGATCGCGCCATTGACCTTTCCCTGAACCACCACGCTCTTGGCGGTTACGGTGGCCTTGATTGTCCCATTCGGCCCCACGATCAGGCTGTGGTTGCGCAGTTCAATACTGCCCTCCACGTTCCCATCCACGTACAAGTCTTCAGAGCCCGAAAGCTCGCCTTTTACAACTACCGACTTGCCGATATGGGCAAATTCGCCCGTTTTCGGAGCGTCCATTCGAAGGCCTCCATCTCAGCGCGGAGCATCCTGCCGAGGAGTTTCAAATTGTAAATCATCTCGCGCTCCAAGAGTCGGAATCCTTCCCATCGAACCCCTGTTGCCCCATGGGGTTACGGCCATACCCGAAGAGGCAGGCGTGGCTGGAATGCAACGCCTGGTCTGCTACCATCGTCTAAGATCGATGAGGATGAGGCACTTATCCGTGGACCGCTCTCACTCTATTTGGCGAATCGCCCCATTACTTATTTCTTTGGTCGGCGCGGGTCTCGCCCAGCAGCCCACCATATCTTCCCCGCCGGCCGAACCCGTTGAACTTGTACGAAAAACTGTCGCCAATGAAATCAAGGCCGCCAAGGAAGACGGCGATCGCTTCATGTTCCGCAGCACCAAGACGACCGCCAAAGGGTCCGTCACAAAGATCTACATTGAAACCAAAAAGGCAACTGCGGGTATGGTTGTCGCCCACGACGGCAAACCATTAACTGCGGAAGAGAGGAAGGCAGAGCTCGCCCGTATTCAACGCTTCCTGAAGAATCCGGAGGAACTGGAAAAGAAACATCGGCAAGAGCAGCAGGATGCCGAGCGCACGTTACGAATTGTGAAGGCGCTGCCGGACGCCTTTCTCTACGAATACGCCGGCCAGGAAACGGGATCAGCTACCCGGGGAAAAACTGGCGATCCTCTGGTGGTCTTGAAATTCCGCCCCAACCCGAAATACGAGCCACCCTCGCGCGTGGAGTTGGTTCTCACTGGTATGGAGGGCGTGGTAATGCTCGACGCCCGCTGCCACAGATTGGCTCTGATCGATGGAAAGCTGTTCAAGGAGGTGGGCTTTGGCTGGGGGATTCTGGGACACTTGGATAAGGGCGGCCACTTTCTGGTTCAGCAGCAGGCGATCAACGACAAAGACTGGACGATCTCATCCATGAAACTGGATATCACAGGCAAAGTCTTATTCGTCAAATCCATCGTATTCAGCATGACGGAAACCTTCAGCGACTTTAAACCTGTTCCCAAAGACATCACGTTCGCTCAAGCCGTCGATTTGCTTGAGAAAGAAGAAACTGTCTTCGCCGAAAATTTCTCGTCGAGCGCGGTGTCTGACTACGGTGCCCGTTAAGTCTCCCCCGTCCGCAGCGTTTCTTCCCGTACCGTAATTTTCTGGACCACATCCTCGCGCACGCGATAACCGGTGCCAGGTGCGTCGCGCACAGTAATCATCCCCTCCTTGCTGACTTCTACCTCCGGTTCGATGATGTCTTCTTTCCAATACCGCTTCGAGGCCGAAACGTCTCCGGGCAACCGGAAGTTTTCGAGCGTCGACAGCGCAATATTGTGTGCTCGCCCGACGCCGGATTCCAACATGCCTCCGCACCAGACCGGGACATTGTGCCGCTGCGCGACATCGTGCACTTTCTTCGCTTCTGAAAACCCACCGACCCGGCCCACTTTGATGTTGATGATGCGACAGGCTCCTGATTCCAATGCAAAATCGGCATCGCGGGCGTGGCGGATCGATTCGTCCAGGCAAATCGAGGTGCGGATCGCCTTTTGCAAACGCGCATGAAGGTAGATTTCATCGTTCCAAAGCGGCTGCTCGATCATTAGCAGGTTGAAAGCATCGAACTTTCGAACATGCTCGATCTGGTCTAGAGTGTAGGCCGAATTGGCGTCCACGCTCAGCACGATGTCAGACCAGCGTGCCCGCACTCTTTCAAGCACATCTAGATCCCATCCTGCCTTGACCTTGAGCTTGATGCGCCGGTAGCCAGCGGCCACTTCTATCGCAATCTTCTCGATTAACTGCTCGACCGAGTCCTGTATTCCGATTGAAACACCGCACGTAATCTCGCGCCGCGTGCCGCCGAGGAGTTTCCACAGAGGCTTCTGCTGCAGCGTGGCCTCCGCGTCCCAGACCGCGTTCTCCAAGGCTGCCTTGGCCATGCGATGACCGCGAACACGAGCAAACAAAGCAGCACAGTCTCGACCCGACTCTACTTCGTTCTGAAGCAACGCCGGCGCCAGGTAGTGCTTGATCGTCGGCCAGGCAGTCTCGATCCATTCGGAGCTATAGAAAGGATCCTCGCCCGCGACACATTCTCCCCAGCCGCGCACTCCATCCGCTTCAACGCTCACCAGCAGGATGCGTCGGCTGTAGACTCGTCCAAAGCTCGTCTCAAAAAAATGGACGAGTGGCATGTGAATTTCACGTAGTGTGACCGATTCTATTTTCATGAGTGCGTTATACGGCCAGCCGAGGGGAGATCGTCTGGCGAAGATTGGAACCGGGAAGTATAGAAGGTGTGAGCCAGAGGATCAACAGATTCCACACGGGACGGTGCGGCGCTCCATCGGGTCAGTATCCCAACTTTTCGTCCCACGCCCCCAGGAGGAATCTGCCCTCACCGGCGGCGTTCCGCTCATAACCAAGCACCGCCAAACCGTCAGTAAATGCACTCGTCAGCAGCTTCCGATTTTGCGTTTGTATGTCTAGGGCATGCTGCCGCGTCGAGACTGAACCCTTCCATTCGTAAATCTCTCCCGGCACCGAAATGCTGGCTTTCAACTCGAAAGCGGGACGGCCATTGCCGCCCAGCACTGCTTCGACCCGCCGTGACTTCATCCACCATTCCGCCACTAGGCGATCCGTAGGCAGACTGCCTTGCAACGGTGACGTCGTGATCCCATACTGATTCACGTTGTAGCGCCGCGCTATCGCTCCCAGCTTCTCGATATTTAGATAAGCATTCTTGATCTCCAGCGGATCGAAGGTCCACTCCATCAGTTCAAAGCCCCGTGCTATGGCGTCCTCGCGCTGGTACAACTTCAAGCGCCGCCCCAATCCGCCGTTGCGATGTTGTTGGCGTACCGCCAGCATCTGCGAATGTAGGTAAGAATGTCCGTTCCGGTGGCCCGGAAGTGCCAGCGCAAAGCCAACCAGCTCTTCTCCATCGAACGCGCCTATTACCTGTCCGCCGATCTTGTTTGCAACGACGAATACGCGGACAGGCATCAACTCAGCATCCGAAAAGCCCCAGACTTCTTTCTGCAGGGCAAAACACGCCTGCATCTCCCCAAGCCCTTCGCACTTGCGGATCGTGGCCGCATCGCTCACCGACGCGTTTCCTCTTGCTTCGCCTGCTGCCATAGTTCGTCGAGTTCATTCATCGAGGCCTGTGCCGGGCCGCGTCCATTCGCGCGCAGCCGCTCTTCCATCCATTGAAATCGGCGCTTGAATTTACGATTTGTTTTCCGTAAAGCTGATTCCGGATCAAGCGACAGATAGCGCGCGATATTCACCAGCACGAAGAAGAGATCACCGACCTCATCTTCCAGACGCTCGCGCGCGGACTCAACAATCTCCAGCTTGCCTGATCCGGCTACGCCGCGACCTGCCCGATCACTTTTGACCGGCAAATTCTTCAGTTCTTCCCGCAGTTCCTGAGTCTCTTCTTCCAGTTTGGAAAATAACCCTTCGATCTCGGGCCAGTCGAATCCCACATGCGCCGCCCGCGAACTCAGTTTGTGTGCTTCTAGAAGAGCCGGCATCTTCGAGGACACACCCGAAAGAACCGAGTCTGTGTCCGCATCCGTGGTTTCTCTGCTATGGCTGTTCGCGTTCTTCTTCTTTTCTTCCGCCTTCAACGCCTCCCAGTTGCGCAACACATCCGCCGACGTATCCGCCTTCACTTCACCAAACACATGCGGATGACGGTCCACCAACTTATTGGCGAGCCTTTCGAGGACGTCGTCAATCGAGAAATATCCCTTCTCGCGCGCCATCTGCGAATAGAACAATACTTGCAGCAGGAGGTCGCCCAGTTCGCCGGTTAGTTCCTTCCAATCACGATTATCGATCGCTTCCAGGACTTCGTAAGCCTCTTCGAGGGTATAGGGCTTGATGGTGTCAAATGTTTGTTCCCGGTCCCATGGACATCCTCCGGGAGCCCGCAACCGCGCCATGATTTCGACCGCCCGATCAAAACGTTCACCTGTGGTGGACATGCGCCTTCACTTTAAATGAGCCGTATTGGCATCGGCAAACGGGTGCAGATGTTCGATTGATACAAGAGCTTAGGGCGCGATTGGAGTCTTGGAATGCTGAATGCACCTGGCAACAATCAGAGTGATGTCGTCGGTTTGCTCGTCTGGACAGAACCGCTGAACGTCAGCTACAACGGCCGAAATTAGGTCGACCGGCGCAAGTTGGCGATGCAGCCACAACAAGTCGACCAAGCGCTGTTCGCCAAACTCTTCTCCGGCGCGGTTGCAGGATTCCGTGATGCCGTCGGTGTAGAGCGCGAGCGTGTCTCCGGTGCTGAGTTCGCATTCGGCGACCGAGCATTCCCAATCTTTGAACAATCCCAGCACTGTGCACGTAGATTCGAGTCGCACCAAGTCGCGATCACCGCGGAATAGTAAAGCCGAAAGATGTCCACAGTTGGCATAACGTAAACGTTGTGTTTGATCGTTGTATTCGGCGAAAAACAGCGTGGCGTAGGCATTGTCGGCGGTGTTGTTGTAAAAGAGCTCATTCACCGACCACAACAATCGCTGTGGTTCGTCCCATGCTACCGTGCACTGACTGCGCAGGTTCGCCTGCAAATTCGCCATTAACAGGGCGCCGGCAATTCCCTTTCCTGCGATGTCGCCGAGCACCAGTCCCACCCGCTCTCGACCAAGGTTGAGAAAGTCGTAGTAGTCGCCGCCCACCTGACGCGCTTGACGGCACACGCCCGCGTAGTCCAGCGTCTTCATCGCCGGAAGAGTCTGTGGAAATAATCTCGCCTGCACCTTCTTGGCAATTTCCAGTTCGTGAGCGGACCGGCGTTCCGCTTCCAACTTTTCCGCTGCCGTGCGCCGCTGCGCCTCAACCGCCTGCGTCATCTCGTCGAAGCTGACCAGCGCGAAAGTATTCCGGTCGATGTCTTCGAAGCGGGTAAATACTCCGCCCCAGATCGGCGTCTGCTTGCCCAGCAGCATCGCCGCAGACTGCGAAGTGGAGTCTTGCGCCGGTGTCTGATACTTCACCCTCCGCAGACGTGGCGTATGCGAGAAGCGAACCCCACGCCGTCGCCACTCGCTGTAGGTTGCCACAACATCCTCGGTCACAAATACAACTTGCGACTGATGGCCGATGAGCTTGTAGTCCTCAGAATCGGGGTCCGGCGCGATTAAGGTCAGCACCGCCGTACCATCCGGCGGCGAAACCCCTACCCAGCGTTGTCCGGATTGCAATTGAACATCAAAAGCCAGCATGAAACCCAGCTGATCGAGATAGAACCGCAAGCTGCGGTCCTGGTCGCGAACGTACACATTGACGGCGTGCACCCGCAGATACGAACGCTTCTGTTCCTGAGTCAGATCGGATTGCTCCGCCAATCCGAAGGAAGGAGTGCTGGCCATGGCAGAAGATTATAAGGCCCGGAGACTACGCATTTCCGAACGAGTCCGAGTAATCATCGCTTCGCCAGAATCCGCGATGCCAGCTCAGTATCGTCTGAAACAATCGCGTCTACGCCCAACGCAGCCACCCGCCGCAACTGAACCGGACCGTTGACGGTCCACACCATGATCTTCTTTCCCGACGCTTGAACTCGCTTCACCAACACGGCGTTCGCCAGTTGGATCCGAGGAATCACCCACGCGACCGGCAACTCGCGCCACTGATCGAGGTCATCATCCCGGTCGCAGATGAAACCTAAAGGGATCGTGGAATCGAACCCGTGCAGCGCCGTCAGTACTGCCGGATTGAACGACGAAACCACGTACTCATTCGACGAAGAATATTCTCTTAACAACCTGATCGTCTGCTGTTCCAACCCCGCGACCTTCAGTTCGATGTCGAGAAACGCTCGTCGGCCAAAAGAACTCAGAACCTCATCCAGCGAAGGCAGCCCCAGAGCTGCGGCCGAAGCCTTCGCGATCGTCATTCCCCGAGTTACAGCATCGTGGCAAATCACGGCCTGACCATCCGCCGACCGCCTCACGTCAAACTCGAAGCCGTCGGAGCCATGCTGCAAACAGAGCTCAAACGACTCCAGCGTATTTTCAGGAATATGCCGCAAGGCCCGTGCGCCCCGATGTCCGAGCAGAAGCGGGCGCGTCATACCAGTGGATCAACAAACATGTAGGGAGGGTTACAAACAGAACTATTTTTCTCGGCGTTCTCGGCGTCTCGGCGGTGAAAAATCTCAGTCCAGATCAAAATCACGGATCGGCTTGCCGGTGTCGGGAGACTCTTTCGCCTTTTTCACTGCTTCCTGGAATTTTTTCTCCAGTAACTCCGAAGCGTGTTTCTGGGCATCAACCGACTGGCGAAAGATCGACTCGCGGCGGATGTCCTGTTCTTTCATCGCCCGTGCGGCTTCTTCCATGTCCGCAAACATTCTCGGCTTCACGGGCGCCGTGTGCGAGATCACACCCTGCGTCGAAACGTCTACTTTCATCACCGCTCCGCAGCAGGGACAGGTCAAATCAAAGTTGGACTCGCGTTTCGCCACAGCCGAATCATACCGCAATCCGCCTCAGCGCGGCGCAAGGTGAAGTGGAAAGACCTTGAACAGGTATAGCATCTCCCATCCCAACAGGACTACCGACACCACCACTACCATGATCGCGAGGATCTCGCCAAAAGTAAGCCCACGCCGATCGGCCTCGAAGTGTCGCGCCCCCAGGCTCAAAATGTTGAGCGTAGCAAACGCAAACACCAGTCCCCAGAGAACGTTATAGACTTCCTCGCGCGTCGTGCGCAGCAGAAGGAGCGCGGGAAGAATTCCCACCGCCAGCGCATGCACCGTGCGCCCGCAATTCTGGGCCAGCGCATGCACGTGGTCCATTCCGGCGAGAAGGAAAGGCGCGGAACTTCGAAGCGGTCGAAAAAGTTTCATGGGAAAACTGGATATTATCGTTTTTGCGTGCCCAAGTCAGCCCTGTGTGCCTCTTCTGCTACTGAGGAAGATTCCGCCCGCGCGCTAGTCCCGGGTCCAAATGCGACACGATTGACAGATAGTACGCTGCGTACTATAGTACGTCTCGTACTATGAAAGCGTCTTCAGCTTCCGCTTTGGAATTTTCGCTTCTAGGACTCCTGCGTCACCAGGCTCAGTCTGGATACGATCTGCGCCGGACCTTCGCCACAACCCCGATGCGCCATTTCAGCGATAGTCCGGGATCCATTTACCCAGCTCTCCGCCGGATGAAAGCGCGCCGCTGGCTGAATGCGTCCGGAGCAAATGGCAATGCCCGGAAGCGGCAGGAGTTTGCTGTTACCAGTGCCGGCAAACGCGCCCTGGTCCAATGGCTGCGGCAATCCGTTACTCGCGAGGATGTCATCTGGCGTCTTGACCAAATCATGCTGCGCTTCGCATTTCTGGACGGCAATGTAGATCGTTCCGTCACCCACCGCTTTCTGGATCAATTCGAACTAGAGCTAGCCGCATATCTGCGCGAACTCCGCGAACACGACAAAGCCTTTGGTCCCGAGCTACGGTCCAGCACAGGTTATCTGGCATTCAAAAGCGGTATTGAGTCTTATCAGACCCATCTGCTCTGGGCTCGGCAGACACGAAAGCAATTTCAGGAGGCAATCCCATGAAACTGACCGGAAAAATCCTGCTCTCCACTCTCGCTCTGATTTGTTCAACAATGCTGGCCGGAGCCATTCTGTCCGCGCTGCCTTTGTCCCCTCCCGCGTCTCCCCCGGGACCGGCGCCCTCGCTCGCGCTGATGGTTGTGGGCAGTCTTGTGCTTGTAATCGGGTTAGTACCGATCGCGTCCGGGCTCGGAGGTCGTTACGTCATCAGGTGGCTGGCAGTCGCCTTGATGTTGTATCTCGCTACCGGCGTTAATACCGCGATTGAACTGACGATCTTCGGCACTTACGGTGGCGAGAGGTACCTGATGGTTTTCTATTTCCTTTGCTTCGCTACAACAGCGGCCGCGCTCGCGAGGCTGTATGGATCGAAACATCCTGTCCCGCAAGCGCAGTCTCTGGGAACTGTTCAGTGGCTCTGGCGGCTCGCGATTGCATGGCTTTCGTTCCCCGTCGTCTATTTCGTATTTGGACTGTGTGTCGCCCCTTTTGTGCTACCGATCTATCAGGCCGGAGTTGAAGGACTACGAGTGCCGCCCCTCGGCATCATCATGCGCACCCAGATGTTGCGCAGCCTGCTGTTCCTAATTGCATCTCTACCCGTCATACGTCTCTGGACCGGGTCGCGCCGCCGCCTCGTGGTTGCCCTGGGATTGGCCCACACCGCCATGGTCGGTCTTTACGGGTTGACTCAGGCCAGCTTCATGCCGATGCAGCTACGAATAATTCACAGCCTTGAAATCTCGGCGGATTCCTTTGTCTATGCTTTGATCCTGGCTTGGCTATTTTGTCCGCGCGAACGTTTAGGCGCGCCCGCGACGCTGACCACAAGCGTTGCCTCAACGCCCTCGGCAGCTTAGATCGATCGCCTCTCCTCAGCTTTACCGGACGCGAATCTATTAGACATCCGGTTGACGTTGCGGTTCCTAGTTTTCGGGCCGGTCCAACCCGCATTTACAATTGCATCTCCATGAACTTTGTTCGCTTGCCCATCTTTCTCGTTTGCTTGCCGTTAATTTTCGCGCAAAAGGCGCCGCCTCCTGACCTCCCAGCGGCCGCACGCCAGGCCTTGGCTGTGATCTCCGGGAAGTTGAAAGCCCCGGGACTGCAGCAGTCGGTCGAAGTGCTGCGCGACCGTTGGGGCGTTGCCCACATCTACGCTCAGAACCAGCACGATTTATTCTTCGCACAGGGGTTCGTGGCCGCGCAGGACCGGCTGTTTCAGATGGAACTCTGGAAGCGGGCCGGCCAGGGCCGACTGGCCGAGGTACTGGGGCAAGCATTCCTGGCTCGCGACGTCAACGCGCGCCTGCTGCGCTATCGCGGGGACATGAAAGCCGAATATGAAAGCTATTCACCCGACACGCTTGCGATTCTGACCGCCTTCACGGATGGCATCAATGCCTATGTCGCCAGCCTCACCTCTCCCGGAGGACTGGGTCTGCCTGTTGAATTCCAGCTCGCCGGATTCTCGCCCGATTCTTGGCATCCGGAAGACTGTCTCAATCGCATGGCCGCATTTTCAATGACCGGCAATGCCTTTAGCGAACTGGCACATGCGCAGGCGGTTGCCTTAATGGGGGCGGAAAAAGCAACAAAACTGTTCGAGTTCGATCCTGCTGTCACCCTCGATCCCGCACCGGGCGCCACTTTTGCGGGTCTCGCTCCGAGCCTGCTGCAAAACCTCGTGGGCAGTGACCATCGGATCGAGTTCCCTGCCCGCCCTCCCGAAGGAAGCAATAACTGGACAGTCTCCGGCGCTCTCACCTACAGCGGCAAGCCACTGCTGGCGAATGATCCTCATCGCGTCATTGGCCTTCCCTCGCTGCGTTACATGGTTCATCTCGTCGCTCCCGGATGGGACGTGGCAGGGGCGGGCGAGCCTGGCCTGCCCGGCGTCGCTCTCGGACACAACCAGCACATCGCGTGGGGATTCACGATCTTCGGTCTCGATCAGCAGGATCTCTATCTTGAAGAACTCAATCCCGCCGATCCTCTTCAGTACAAAACCGACAAAGGCTGGGAGCGGATCGAAGTGCGGCATGAAAAATTTCACGTCACAAAGCCTGCTTCGGCCGTTGACATACGCAATGATGTAGTCCGCGATGCGTCCGACCCGTCTTCGGTCGATGTGGCCTTGAAGTTTACTCGCCACGGCCCTGTTCTTTGGGACGATGGCAAGCGCGCCCTCGCCCTGCGCTGGGTAGGAAGCGAACCCGGCACCGCCGGATACCTTGCCTCCCTCGCCCTCGACCGCTCTCAGAACTGGGATCAGTTCGAATCGGCGGTTGCGCGCTGGAAAGTGCCGTCCGAGAATCTCGTTTACGCGGACACCGAGGGCAACATTGGGGAACACTCTGCCGGGCTCGCTCCCATCCGCAAATGGACTGGCCTTCTTCCCGTGCCCGGCGCAGGCGGTTTCGATTGGGCTGGCTTCATACCTGTCGGCGAATTGCCATATTTTTTCAATCCGAAGGAAGGCTTCATCGCCACCGCCAATCACAAGATGATTCCCGATCATTATCCTTACAACGTCGGATTCGAGTGGGCCTCGCCGTATCGCATCACGCGGATCAAGTGGATGTTCGCGAATGCCAAGGAAAACAACCATAAGCTAACGCTGCCGGACATGGCCTTCCTGCAAAACGACATCACCTCCCTGCCGTCGCTGCAATTCCAGAAGCTGCTGCGGTCCACTCCACTTCAGAACGATCCATCCCTGCGCGCATTTCTGGAGTGGGATGGTGAACTGGAGCGCAAGTCCGGCGAAGCGGCTCTCTATGAAGCCTGGTTTGAACAGATTCACGGTGCGTTGGCGGAACGCTTCTCAAGAAATCGCGGAGCCGCCCAGATCCTTAGCGCACGCTACAAAGATCTTCCGCCGGATTCGATCCTGCGTATTCTGAAAAACCCCGACAAAGATCTCTTCGGCGAAAACCCTGTCCCGGCCCGCGACCAACTCCTGGCAGACACCTTGAAATCCGCCCGCGAAGAACTGTCGAAGCTGCTCGGCCCGAATGCCGCGCTGTGGTCCTGGGGCAAACTCCATCTCGTCAACTTCCGGCACGCTCTCGATCAACAGCCGGGCGCGAAAGATCTGCTCGACCTGGGCCCCCTCGCGCGCCCGGGCGACGAATACACACCCAATGCGACCGGCATGGCCGATTCGTGGGAGCAAGTTTCCGGCGCCAGCTATCGGCAGATCCTCGATCTCAGCAACTGGGATCGCTCATGGGTCGTGAACACTCCCGGCCAAAGCGGACAGCCCGGCAGCCCGCACTATTCCGATCTAATGCCGCTTTGGGATGCAGGCCGATACTTCCCATTGCTCTATACGCGAAAGTCTGTGGAAGGAGAAACTACCGACCGGTTAATGCTGGAACCGTAACAATTAATCTTCTACGCCTGTTCGGGTGGAGCGGCGCTTTGCCGCTGAGGTCGCGGCACACTAGACATGGAATCTCCTATCAAATTTATCTTCTTCGATGTCGGCAACACCCTGCTCTTCCCCAACCGCGAGCGTATCCACGCGCCGCTAGCCGATCGCGGCGTAACCCCGGACGCCGCCCTCCTGCGCGATCTCGAGCGCAGCACCAAGAACCAATTCGACACGCACATGGTGAAGAATGGCAGCACCGATCACAGCTTCTGGTGGATGTTCTACAGCCAACTCCTCGCAAGGATTGGCGTAAGCGACGACATTCTGCACGACCAACTCGTCTCCAGCATCCGGCAGTCCGCGAACTGGGATGTGATTCCCGCTGGTACGCGCGAACATCTTCAGCAAATCGGCGGTCGCTACAGGATTGGCGTGATCTCCAACGCCGATGGGAAAATTGAAGATCTCCTGCGCCGGTGCAACATTGCCGACTGCTTCCTCACGATTACCGACTCCGGCCTGGTTGGATTCGAGAAGCCCCATCCCGAAATTTTTCGCCAGGCGCTGCAGTCGATGAACGCCAAGCCTGAGGAGAGCTTCTACATCGGCGATCTGTACTCCGTCGATTACCTCGGCGCGACCGGCGCGGGCATGCAAGCGATTCTCATGGATGTACCCGGTGCATATCTCGAACGCGGCCTGCAGCGCGTCGAATCGCTGAAAGAGCTGAATTCGCTGTTACCGTGATTCCAGGCGTCTGGCGCGCGCCACGGTCTCGCCGATACAATCACAAGCCATGGCTGGCTCGACCCATTTTCTAGTCTTCCTCACCGCCGCCGTTCTTCTGGCGATTGCTCCCGGCCCCGGCATGCTCTATGTGCTTGCCCGCACGCTCGCCGGCGGACGCCGCGAGGGCTTGCTATCTTCGCTCGGGACATTCTTTGGCGGCATGGTGCACGTGTTCGCGGCCGCGGCAGGAATTTCGATCATTCTGGCGAAGTCGGCTCTGGCGTTTGCCGCAGTCAAGTATCTTGGCGCAGCCTACCTATGCTTTCTCGGCATCCGAATGATCCTCGACGCCAGACGCGATGAAAGCATTTCGCTTACTGCTCTACCGCGCGCGAAAAATCCATTTCTGCAAGGCATCCTTACAGGTGTTGAATCCCAAGACTGCCCTTTTCTTTCTCTCGTTCATTCCGCAATTCGTGAATCATTCGGGCGGTCACGTCTTCGCTCAATTTGTTCTCCTCGGAACGATTTCAGTGACGCTGAATACCGCTGCGGACGTCATCGTCACACTCCTCGCCGGACCTCTTGGCCAGCGAATTCGCGAATCGGCGCGCTTCCGCCGGCGTCAAAGAACCGTGACGGGTGCAATCATGATTGGTTTGGGGACATATCTGGCCGTCGGCGAATCGAATTAGCAGGTCAACCGATCTCAACCACCTGATGATCGTGGCAGTCGGTGTGGATGGCCTCGTAAAGGTTATGCAATAGTTCCGGCCCATACCGTGCCACAAAGCTCACTCCAGCGATCTCACGCTCCTGTAGCGCCTTGTTGGGATATAGCGCCGAACTCAGACTCTCCGCATGGCGCGTGATGACGTCGTTACGCTGCACCTCCGCCCGCGCCGCTCGCGCTTCCAATTGGGTGAGCTGATACTTCATCTTCTCTTCTGCGTTCGAGGCCGCATCGACCAGCGTCGAATCGAGCCGCGCGAGCGCTTCCCGAATGCCGTTCAGCGATTTCTCAAGGGCAACCTTTGCTTCGTCTAATCGCCCCTGCAAGTCGGAGGGGAGCGTACGCGTCGCAATGATCTCCCGCAACTTTTCGGGTCCTTGAAACAGGTCCGGCAGCGCCAGACGATACTTTTCCAGCAACCGCTGCGGCTTCGGCTCGACCACCGTCGCTGAAAAGCGCGGCAGCACAGGCGTCACGCGCCCCAGCAGCTTTTCGTAAACCACCCCTACTTGCGCGAAGTACGCGACCTCCGCCGCGCCGCCGGTGTAGGCCAAAGTTGGCAGCAAATAATCCTGCACGATAGGCCGCAGCAAAACATTCGGACTGAAATTCCCTGGATTGCTGTCGATCCGGTCCAGCAACTGTTGAGCGGAACTGCGTTGGTCGCCAATCGCAAATTCGCTCTCCGTGCCATTGGTCTTGCGACGCACAACGGTGCGTGCGCCATCCTTAATTTCAAAAAGAAGCGTTGTGGCGGGCGTCACTTTCACCTGCTGGTGATAACCAGCTGACTCAAGCGCCTTGCCCCGTTTAAGCAGAGCATCGTCCAGTTCGCCAGAACGCTCCACCGCCTGCCGCAAGATCGGCTTGGCTAGTTGGTGGAATGCCGCATCCGACTGGTCGAGCAGGATCACTCCCCAATCTGCAAACAGACGAGCCATCAGCCGCGCAAACGCGCTGCCCATCGTCTCTTCCGGGCGATAGGACTCCCGCAACCAGATCGCGACCTCGGTATCACCGAACAATGCCGCGGCCCGCTCGACAACCGCCGTTATCTCCGATCCCAACGTGATCGTTCCGACCGGAGCATCCTGCAGCCCGTGGCTGTCAACGGCCAGCTTCTCTGGGATACCCGCTTCGGAAATAAGCGCAACATGATTGACCTCGGCCAGATCATGATCTTCCGTTGCGAGCCAGAAGATCGGCACGCAATCCACCCCTGCCGCTGTCGCCTCTTCAGCAAGTTTCACCGCAGTCAGAGCCTTGAAAATTGAGAAGAGCGGCCCGCCAAACAGGCCCACCTGCTGCCCGGTCACCGCCGCGAACGCTCCTTGCTTGAGTCTTTCGATGTTGGCAAAAGTCTTAGCGCCCGCGCCGAAGGTGCGATTTTGCTTGTCCAGAATGTCGGCGACAATCTTCCGCCGCCCATCGTCGTACCGGACTCGCGCCGCTTCCTCTTTCACCCATTCAGGGAAAAGTGGCGAGCGCGGATAAAACTCACGAATCGATGGAGTGTAGGAAAGATAATCAAGAAAAAGGCGGGTGGTATGCGGGACCTGCGCGAAGGGCAGACAATGCGTTTTCACCGACAACACCCCTCGGTCATCAGTATTTGTCCGATCATTCGCAGCACACTCTCTTGGTTCGCTCGATGGAACCGAGTCTGTCAAACCCAGCTACATCTGATGACCACCAACGGTCTAAGTTGCAAAGACTTGCTGAGAATGACGACCCGTTGCGCGACTCACTTACTGCTCAGCATAGATTTCTCCAGCCTGTCCAGCGAAGCATGCGCTTCTTTTGCGAATTCGCCCTCGGGAAGAATCTTCAGGTATTGCTCGTAATATTTCTTAGCCTCCGACTTGTCACCGACCTTCTCCTGGCACTGCGCCAGCCGGAAACTGGCAATGGCGTCGTTGTCCTTGTAGAAAAGCGCTTCCTTGTAGCGATCAAGAGCGGCGCGGTAGTTTTTCCGCTTGAAGTAATAGTCCCCTACTTCCACATCCTTCAGGGCCTTCATCGGATTCCAGGGATGGACTTCCTGCACGTCTGAGTTCTCGGGATTGTCATCTGTATCCGAATCGGCGATTGCTGCCTTGCTGTAGGGATGGCTCTTGGCGTCGTCCTTGGGCGGGCTGATGTCGATGCGGCTCTCCCGGCTGGAACTCTCCCCAGCCTCCCGGTTGCGACTGGAGGTCTTCTCAGAATCCTGCCCCAGCGCGAACGGGAGGACGCAGATCAACGCAAGTGTGAGGAAACTCATCCGCATCCAAGTATTTTACCGTGCACAGCAACTAGCCGGTTGGATGCTACGACGTGACGCCTGCTGGCGCAAAAAAACAGGCCGCCCACGAGGGGGCAGCCTGGTTTGGCGAAATCCTCCGGGGAGGAGGGAAACTTACATGGACGACGGCGGATTGTTGTTTGCCGTCGGTGCGGGCGCTGTGTTCGGCGCCTGCCCAGGAGCGGTACCGGTGGTGTTCGTCATCAAGTGAACTTCCACGCGACGATTCTTCTTCCGCCCTTCAGAAGTCTTATTCGACTCGACCGGCTTGTCCTTGCCCAAGCCGACCAGATAAATCTTGTGAGCCGGGATCTGCTTTTCCGATGCCAGGTACTGAATAACAGAATTGGCGCGGCGCTGGCTCAGGTCGTAGTTGTAATCCGCCGGGCCGACCGAGTCCGTTCCGCCCTCCACCGTGATGATGTAACCCTTGGTGGAAGTTACGCTGGTGGCCAGCTGATCCAGCTCTTCCTTCGCTTGCTTGGTGAGGTTGTCTTTGTTGAAACCGAACAATACCGACGTGTCCGCCACTGAATGGTAGTTGTCCAGGTTAACGACGGTGTTCGTCAACGTGTCAACGCGCTGAGTGGCGTTGTTGGCCAGGGTCTGGGCTTCGTCCGCCTGCTTGCCGGCAGCCAGAGCTTTCTGATCGACTTCGGCGGCCTTGGTCTGCACGCCTTGGATTCCAGCCTGGGCTCGCTGGTCCACGTCTTTGATTTCCTTCGAATTCTTCGCGGTCAGATCATCAAGCTCGTTGGTCTTGTTGATGAGCGGAGTGGTTTGCTGGCGGACATAGTTCTTGCTCGAGCAGCCGATCGTAGCCGCGAGCGCAGCAGCCAGCATCAGGGTCAGTGAAATACGATTCATTGGTTTTCCTCTCAAAACTTCAGTCTTTCTGGGAGCCTGGGCAAATCTGTTCCATCGTACCGATACCTGCTAAAGCACGGGTCATGCCAATCGCAACACCGAACGCAACAACGCAAGTCTATTTGTGTCTGTAATTTACGGATTCGCGCGGGATATTCCCAGAATTGGCCAGCGCAATCGTGTTACGAACCGTAGAAATTTTATATGGTTCTTAACAGGTAGCAGTATAGAGACTGCTACAGATTCGCGCCATCAGGAAGAAATTGGAGATGCGGGCGGACCGGTTGGGGAAACCGGCCCCCCCGAGCAAAATTGCGAAGCCTTATCTGGCGATCTTTTCAAATGCCTGCTGAAACTGCGAGATCAGCGGCGTCTCGCCCTTCTGCAATCCACCACGCCCCATCACTCTCCACAGATAGGTTTGCGAGAACGAGCGGCCGTCATACACCGCCAGAATATCTTCGGACGGTCGCGATTCGACCGCTATGACCATATCCGCATCTTCCGGACGGTACACCACGATCAGTTTGCCCCACTTCTGAATCGCATCCTGGACCCGGCTGATCGCCGCCCGGTCTTCGGGCAGTAATCGCGAATTGTACTGATCCCCGTCATAAGCCGTCACATACACGTAGCGCGCGTTAGCCAGGATCCCGGGCATCGCCGGCGTACTCTTGGCGGCGAATGCTCCTGTCGCCAACGCCAGACATAACAACACCACAGCAGCAATCTGCTTTTTCATTTCTAACTCCTGAATGGTTCGTCTGTTGATTAGATGCGCGCGGGAGGGTTTTTAGTGCGGAGTTGAAGGCCGCTTTCATCCTGCTGATTGCGCGCCAGTTACATAGCGGTCGGAACGCTACTTCCCATCATGTTTAGCACGCGAATGAGTTCCCGCCGGACTACCGCAGCCGTGGTTAAAAGAAACCTCTTTCGGCCTTCATCGGCCTCCGCGAGGATGGGATGCCGATGATAGAAGGTATTGAAAAGTTGAGCCATCTGAAATGCATGCTTCGCTATATAAGCAGGCTCGGTCGTGGCAATGCACTGCGCGACGATGTATGACGTCTTGGCTGCGGAGAGCCAGAGTTCCCAAATCTCGCTGCCGTCTAAACCCTCGAAATATCTTCCAAAATCAGCCGCATTGCCGGAACTCTCTGTCGAGACGGCCCTTGCCCCGTCTCCGTCGGAAGAGGCGATGCCGATTCTGTCCCTGCAGAAACTGTCGGGGTTAAATCCCCCTTTACGGAAGATATTCGTCGCCCGGACAACGGCATACTGCACGTAAGGCCCAGTCTCGCCCTCAAAGCTGAGGGCGTCTTTGAAATCAAAGGCGATCACCGACGGTTTGGTGTACTTCAACATGAAAAACCGCAGCGCCCCGATCGCAATCTTTTCAGCAATCGCCGCCCGTTCCGCGTCCTCCAATTCCGGATGCCTGGAGTCAACTTCCGTACGTGCAGATGCAATTAGCGCATCCATGAGATCGTCAGCCTTGACGCCGAAGCCCTTGCGCCCCGACACTTCGATCCACGGCCGTGCCTTGTCTTCCTCACTCAGTTCGTAGCCCAGTTCCGCAGCGCAACGCGGCGTCAGCGCGACCATCTCGTAGGAAAAATGCGTGTACCGGTCCGCAGCTTCGCTGTGTCCAAGCCCGCGAAGCGCCTCGATGACGGTGTTCTGCGCCTCCGCCTGGCGCGCATCAATCACGTTATAAATTTCCGCAACATCGCCGAAGTGCGGATGATTCTTCTCGCCCTGCGTGCTCGAAATCCAGCAATCCCGGCCATTTGGATAACGATAGAACTTGCGATATCCAAAATCGCGGCCGAGCAGCCCGAACTTCCACATGTGGTAGGCAATATCCTTGCCGACATACCCTACAGTGCCATTCGACCTGACAATGACTTTTTGGTCCTCCTCCGTGATCTTGCCTTCCTCCTGGTCTCCGGCATCCTCGGTGTTTGAAGTGTTGGATGTCCCCGCCCGCCGCATCACCCAGCAGCCTTTGTTCTTTCCCTCGGTCTCGTAAGTCAGCACGCCAGCTTCTTTGAGTTTCGTGAAAGCCGCATCCCAGAAATGCAGGTGCAGGATTTCACTCTCCCGCGGAAGGAAGTCGTACTCGATATCGAGCCGGTCCATCGTCTCCAGATGGCGGCGGAGAACCGCAATCGAGATCAGATCGGCAATTGCGGCCGTTTCGTTGTTCCCTTCCTCGATTGCATGGAGCGTTGCCAGCCGCTTTTGCAGATTCTGCTTATCCTGCTCGTACCACTGCGACGCCCGCGCATAAAGGTCCCAGCAGTAGAAATCGAATCGTGGCGCGGCCGCGAGGACTTCGATTTCAGCTCGCGTCTTTTTCTCGATATGCAGGAACCCAACCACCACGTCGGCCACTTGAACGCCGGTGTTGTCGATGTAGTTCTGAATGTCAACTTCCCTGCCCGCAAACCGCAGCAGCCGCACAAACGTATCCCCGAGAATCGCATTCCGCAGGTGTCCGACATGCGCAGCCTTGTTGGGATTGATACTCGAATGCTCAACCAGCACTTTGCCCGCCGGAACTTTCTCAGCGGGTTCGTGATCCGCGACTAATTCGATCGCCACCTGCGCGCGATTCACGCGAACGTTGATATATCCAGCTCCAGCCACTTCGAATTTTTCAAATCCGGGCACCGTTCCAATTCCGGCGATGATTTCTTCCGCTATTTTCCGGGGCGCCTTGCGCAGTTTGCGGGCTAGTTCAAACGCAATAGGCAGCGCGTATTCGCCAAATTCAACTTTGGGGGGCTGCTCGATGACAAGATTGGGAAAATCGAGACCATAAGTGCTCTGCAAAAATGCGTGCAGAGCTTCGTTCAGCCGGCATTCCAGATGTCGGTACAAGAATCCCTCTAAATGCTTGAAGAAAAAAGTGATTCTAACAGAGCGCTCAGTGGACACTGGTTTGACGGGGCCGAGCGGCGTTCCCTATCATCGAGTTTGGGAGTCACCAATGAGCATTCTCTAGCCACAGAGGACGGGGCTCACGGTCGTATTCCCGAGTGATTTCCTCCGTAGATCTTGGTTTTGACTTATGCGGATTGCTTACCTGGATTGTTTCTCCGGCATCAGCGGCGACATGTTTCTCGGCGCGCTGGTGGAGGCCGGAGTGTCTCCGAAGCTATTCGAAGAGACGGTCACAGCTTTAGACGTCGGAGCACGGCTTGAAATTTCGCGAGTAGTGCGTAGCGGAATCGCCGCGACCAAGGTCGACGTCTATTCGCATGGTGAAAAAGATTTGCCTCGCGAAGTGTTCTGGGAGCAGCAGAGTCACACTCATCCGCATGAGCATAACCATCGTCATCCTGATGCGCATGGGCATGAGCACAATGCGGACGTGTTGGGCCCTGTCTCCACGCTCTCAGGGCACGAACACGGCCGCGGGCTAAAAGAGATTCGACAGATCATCGAGAAGGCGGCGATCAGCACCGCCGCGAAAGCCACTGCGATCCGCATCTTCGAGACTCTGGGCGCGGCGGAAGCAGAAATTCACAATACTTCAATCGAGTCTGTCCACTTTCACGAAGTCGGAGCCGAGGCCATGGGTATCGACCAGTGGATCTGCTCGCCACTGAACGTGGGCGGGGGCACGGTAAAGTGCGCTCACGGAATCCTGCCCGTGCCTGCTCCCGCGACTTTGAAGTTACTCAGCGATGCGCCCGTTTACTCTTCGGGTCCGCCGGTCGAACTCGTTACGCCGACAGGGGCGGCAATCGTCAGAACGCTGGTCACTCGCTTCGGTTCATTTCCGGCACTGAAAATTGAAAAAGCCGGCTATGGCGCCGGAACCCGTGATTTCCGCGAGCATCCCAATGTTTTGCGGCTGACCCTCGGAGAGGCCGTCGAAAAGTCGGACGCTCACACTTCACATGAAACCATCACGGTACTCGAAGCCAATCTCGACGATCTCAGCCCGCAAGTGCTCGCCTATGCCGCCGAGAAGTTGCTGGCGGATGGCGCTCTCGATGTATTCAGCACTTCCGTTCAAATGAAAAAGGGACGCGCTGGTTCATTACTGACTGTTTTGTGTAAGACCGAGGATGCCGAGCGGCTGACCAAGATAATCTTCACCGAGACCACCACGCTCGGCGTGCGACGCCGGGAGGACAGCCGGCTAACCCTCGCCCGGCGATGGGAAACCGTCCAGACTTCGTGGGGCAACGTGCGTATTAAGATCGCGAGCATGAATGGCAGCATCTCTAACTATGCGCCCGAATTTGAAGACTGCCGTCTCCTTGCCGAAGCTAACCATGTATCGCTGAAAGCCGTAATCGACGAAGCAATGCGACAATATAGGGCTGCCAGTTCCTAGCTTCCGGCTGCAAGCCATCCTGTCGAAACCAGTTGCTCCTCGGATGCGAACAAGCCAGCAGCTAAAAGCGTTTTCTATGAGCAAGAAGTTCTACATCACGACCCCGATCTACTACGTGAACGCGCGTCCCCACATCGGACACGCCTACACGACCATCGCCTGCGACACGGTCGCCCGCCGCCATCGCATGCTCGGCGATGACACCTGGTTCCTGACTGGAACCGATGAGCACGGCCAAAAAATCGAACGCGCTGCCCAGGCTGCCGGGAAGACTCCGCAGCAGTTTGCGGACGAGGTTTCCGAGACATTCCGCACAAGCTGGGAACGCCTCGGCCTCTCCTACGATGATTTCATCCGGACAACTTCCGATCGTCACAAAGAAGGCGTCCAGGCTCTGTGGCGCAAGATTCGCGACAATGGACACATCTACAAAGGCACCTACACCGGCCAATATTGCGTCTTCGACGAGCTCTACGTAGACGCGGTCGGTCCCGGCGCCCCCTGTCCTGATTGCGGGCGTCCGACGGAAACTGTTCACGAAGAAAATTATTACTTCAAGCTCTCGGCCTTCGAAGACAAACTGATCAAGCTCTACACCGAGCAGCCCGATTTTATCCGGCCCGAAACGCGGCGCAACGAAGTGATTTCGTTTGTGCGAAGCGGCCTGCGCGATCTTTCCGTGAGCCGCAGTACATTTTCCTGGGGCATTCCGGTGCCCGACGATCCCAAGCATGTGGTCTACGTCTGGCTTGACGCGCTGGCGAATTACATCACGGCGCTCGGCTACGGGCAAAAAGATCAGAGCAAGTATGAGAAATACTGGCCCGGCATACACATGATCGGGAAAGAGATCGTGCGCTTTCACTGCGTCTACTGGCCTGCGTTTCTGATGGCCTCAGGACTACCGCTTCCCAAGGGCATCGTCGCGCATGGATGGCTGCTATTTGAAGAAAACAAGATGTCGAAGTCGCGCGGCAACATCGTCCGCACCGAAACGATTGTGGATGTCCTCGGAATCGACGCGCTGCGCTACTTCCTGCTGCGCGAAATCGTATTTGGACAGGACGGCTCGTTCAGCTTCGACGCCCTGGTCCAGCGCTACAACGCCGATTTGGCAAATGGACTAGGCAACCTCGCCAGCCGTACGCTCACGATGATCAACCGGTATTTTCGAGGCGAAGTGCCGTATCCCTCGCAGACCGGACGCACGCCTGCGGATGAAGCGATTGCCTCGACTGCGAAGAGAGTCATCGCCGAATTCGATAGCCTTTTCGATCAATATCAATTCTCCCGCGCCCTTGAATTGGCTTGGGGACTGGTCGCCGCTGTGGACAAGTACATCGTGGAAAACGAACCCTGGTCGCTGGGCGAGAAACAGGATGAAGGGAGCCGCGCGCGTCTGGCGACCGTGCTCTACACCAGTGCGGAAGCATTGCGCATCGTGACCGCGCTCAGCCATCCCATCATGCCGGATGCGACCGCAAAAATCTGGACCCAGCTAGGCTTGGGCGAGATCAGGAAATTTGATTTATCGGCCTTGCAATGGGGACAGCTGCGCCTCGGCACAAAACTAGGTGAGATCCAAGCCGTGTTCCCGCGAGCGGACAAATCGGCAGTCGAGAGGATGCATAAGATGGAAGAGTTGAAAAGCGAGAATGCCGCCGTGACATCGGCGCCTCCTTCAACGTCGCCTGCGACGCAAGAGGCCGCAGTCAAGCCGGAGTCATCCGCTGGAACGAAACCGGGAACCGCCGTTCCCGATGGCAAGATCAGCATTGACGACTTTGCCAAAGTCGAACTGCGCGTAGCGCTGGTAAAAACTGCGGAGCGCGTTAAGGGCGCAGACAAGCTGTTGCGCCTCGAAGTCGATCTCGGAACTGAGGTCCGCCAACTGGTGGCGGGGATCGCCGAGGCTTATGAGCCCGAGACTCTGGTTGGCAGAAAAGTAGTGATCGTCGCTAACCTCGCTCCTCGGAAATTGCGAGGGCTGGAGTCGAACGGCATGATTGTGGCCGCTTCACCCGAAGGGGGAAAGCCTGTACTGGCCAGTTTCCTGGAAGATGTGCCGATCGGAACTCGATTGAAATAGCCCTCTAGACCTTCGCTCGCTGGACGGGTTAGCGACCCGTCCCTACGCTTACCCATGTTCATCGACTCCCACGCTCATCTCGAAGGCAAACGCTACGATTCCGATCGTGACGAGGTGCTCGCGCGCGCGAAACAGAACGGCATTGAAGCCTACCTTGCGATCGGGAACGGCGAAGGCCCGGATACTGCCAACTGTGGCATTCAACTGGCGGAAGAGTACAGCGGCAAAGCTGAATATCCTGAGATCTGGGCCAGCGTCGGCGTCCATCCCCACGAGGCAAGTCTTGCCGACGACGCTTCCTATTCCCAACTGGAACAGTGGGCACGCCATCCGAAAGTGATCGCCTGGGGCGAGATCGGACTCGACTACTTCTACGATCACTCGCCGCGGGACATCCAAAAGCGCGCGTTCCTCACACAAATGGACTTGGCGCGCAACGCCAAGCTTCCTATCATTATTCACTGCCGACCCTCGGATAACAGCGAGAACGCCTGGAATGACTGTCTGGGCTTGATCGAAGAACAATGGACCGCTGGCGGTCTGGGAGGAATCATGCACTGCTTCACCGGAACGGTCGAGCATGCCCGGCGCGGCCTGGATCTCGGCTTCATGATTTCGTTCGCTGGGAACATCACGTTTCCTAAGGCGCAGAACATTCGCGACGCCGCTCAACTTGTCCCGCTAGACCGCATGCTGATCGAGACCGATTCTCCCTATCTGGCACCCATACCGCATAGGGGCCAACGCAATGAGCCCGCTTTCGTGAAAGAGGTTGCGCGTCAGATCGCCGACCTGCGCGGCACCACTCCTGAGGAGATCGGGATGCTGACAACAGGAAATTTCTACAGATTTTTCAAACTGCGCGAAAAAAACGAAAGCCGCGACCTCCGCGCTTAACCTGCCCAGAGCATGCTTCTTCTGATACCCTCAAGAGTCAAATGCTGGGGTGTTGCAATCTGGGAGACTTGCGATCGAATAGGATTGCTCGGAGCCCGTAGTTCGCAGCGAAAAGGCGTGCTTCCTTCACTCCGCATAACAATCTAAGGAATAAGCAACGGCGACATCCATGCCCGAGAACACTTTCGATATCGTCAGCAAGATCGACCTGCAGGAAGTCTCGAATGCCATCCAGCAGGCGATGAAAGAAGTTACGACTCGCTTTGACCTCAAGGATTCGAAGTCCAGCATCGTGCTTGAAGGGAAAGATGCCATCATCCTGCACTCGGCCGATGAGTACAAACTGAAACACGTCAATGACGTTTTCCAGCAAAAACTCGTCAAACGCGGCGTGCCCCTGAAGGGCCTGACCTATGGACCAGTCGAATCGGCGGCGGGAAGCACCGCCAAGCAGAAGATCACCATGCAGCAGGGCATCCCGATTGAGAAGGCGCGAGACATCGTAAAAGTAATCAAGGACGCGAAAAAGAAAGTGCAGGCTTCAATCCAGGCCGATGTCGTCCGCGTCAGCGGCAAAGATCGCGATTCGCTCCAGGAGGTCATTGCCCTGCTCAAGCAGCACGATTTTGGAATCGACATGCAGTTTACGAATTACAGGACCAATTGAGCACAATCACCGCCATCAACGGGAAAGAGATCTTCGATCTGCTGCGGGACGACCTTGTAGCAATCGAAGACCAGTTTGGCCGCGACACCGTCTCGAACGTCGCCGCCATCACCGAGATCGGCGAATACTTGCGCGCGGGTGGCGGCAAGCGGATCCGCCCGGCATTGCTCCTGCTCTCTGCCAGACTCTTTAACTACAAGGGCACGGGTGCAGTGAAACTGGCGTCGGTGGTCGAGATCATCCATACCGCCACCCTGGTTCACGACGACATCATCGACGAGGCCCAGACCCGCCGCGGGCGTCCGGCGGCGAACACACAGTGGGGCAATTCCAAGTGCGTGCTCGCGGGCGATTGGCTGTACATGCAGGCTTTCAAGATCGCCGTCCAGGAACGCAATTTCCGCATCCTCGACGTGCTCATTGAGCTCACCCAGCAGATGGTCGAAGGCGAGTTGTTGCAAATGGAGAAACTGGGTAAGCTCATCTCCCGCCAGGAACACCTCGATCTGATTTATCGTAAGACAGCTTGCCTGTTTTCCGTCTGCATGCGTGTCGGAGGAATTCTTGGCGGAGCGACCACTGAACAGGAAGAACGCCTCGGGCAATATGGACGTGACCTTGGGCTCGCCTTCCAAATTGTCGATGACGTGCTCGATCTCACCGCATCTGAGAGCGTCCTGGGCAAACCCGTCGCCAGCGATTTGCGCGAGGGTAAAGCCACAATGGCGATCATTCATGCTCTCGAACGCTGCACTCCGTCGGAGCGCAAGCAGATCGAAACCGTGCTGATCGACCGCGCGTTCAACGGCGTAACGCACGCTGACATCCTTACAATCCTGAATCGCTACAGCTCGCTCGAATATGCTTCGCACGAAGCGGCTCGCTATGCGGAGTCAGCGCGCAAAGCAATTTGTGTGTTTCCGGATTCGGAGATCAAGCGCGCTCTCCTCTGGGCACCCGATTTTGTCGTGGCGCGAGAGAAGTAATCTCAAAAGGTGCCGCCGCCCACTGCACAGGCTCAACGGAATGACGGGTCCCCGCACGAACTAAGTCCCTAGCTGCCGTTTTTCACCGCAATTCCCATAATCTCAAATCGGCCTCTCGCCAATAATGCGGAACCGAGAAAGGCTCGCGCCGGCAAGCGATCTTTCGAGAAGTGCTTTAAGTATTCGGTGTTAAATCGATCCCACAGAGACAGATCAGACGAGAATATTTGCACCGACACCAAATCATCAAAAGTCATTCCTGCCTGATTCAGCACCGCCTTACATCCGTCGAACAGCAGTTTGAGTTCGTGGTCAAGATCTGCGGGAACAGCTCCTGTGGTTGGATCAATGCCGATTCGCCCGGAGAGGTACAAAGTATTTCCAACCTGCACTCCGTCGCTGAAAGGCAATGTGGCGCTATGAGTAGGCAAGTTGACATAACGACGGACCGTTTCTCCAATCTGACCTGCCATAAGCTAAGACAACCTCCTGTATAGTTGTGGCTTCAAACGCTTACGGAGAAGACATCCGTTTTCAGTCTTCTGCCGTACCTACACTGGGAGTCTACTTCAGCAGTCCAAATCAAGTTCAGGAGATCAAGAAATGAGAAAGCTTCTTGTATGTCTGTTAGCTCTTGCGGTCGTGTCCAGCATCAGCGCATTCGCTCAGGACACGAGTGCGGGAATGGGAAAATCGGACAAGACGGAGGCGTCCGCGCCCCTGAAGAGCCTGAAGGGCACGATCAAAGCGGATGGGGAGAAATACAGTTTCGTTAGCGACAAGGACAAGAAGTCATGGGAAGTGCAGAACCCCGAGGCTCTGAAAGGGCATGAGGGACATCACGTGGAACTGAAGGCCCATGTGTACGCCGATAAGAATCAGATCCACGTTATGGAAGTGAAGATGCTGAAGGGTGATTCGATGTAAACACGCCCACTTGGGCGATAAGGGGCGGCCCCGGGCCGCCCTATCTCTTTGTCAGCAGCATTCAGGCATCCGCAAAGTTTCAGCGGTCGCGATATAGTTATTTGGGCCTGCAAGCTGTGGACGATCTCCTTCCCCTTATTTCGCGTCACGGATACATCCTGCTGGCTGCTGTCTGCCTCGCCGAGGCAATCGGACTTCCGCTGCCTGCGGCGATTGCCATTCTGACGGCGGGCGCAGTCGCTGCCTACGGCAAACTGCACCTCTATTCCGTCTTCGGCGTGTCGGTATTGGCAATCATTGCCGGAGACCTGCTGCTCTACTTCACTGGGCGCGCCAGCGGTTGGGCTCTGCTGGGTTTTCTTTGCCGTCTGTCGGCGAATCCCGAGACCTGCATTCTCCGTTCCGCCGAATATTTCTATCGGCGGGGCAAGCAGACGCTCCTCTTCGCTAAGTTCATTCCCGGGATCAACACTATGTCTCCACCGCTGGCTGGCAGCATGAAGATGCGGCTGGGAGATTTCCTGCAATACGACACAATCGGCGCTGCGTTCTATGTCAGCGCGTACATGTTTGGCGGTTACATTTTCAGCGACGCCTTACGCGCGATCACCCGGGGCTTCCGCTCAGCGGGCTCCGCTGCGGAAATGGTCCTCGGCGTCGGACTGGCTGCGTACATCGTTTATCGCGTCTGGATTTACCGCAAATATCGAATGCTCGACGGCGTTCCGCGCGTGCCGGTTGAAGAACTCGCCCGCCGCCTGGCGTTAGAGGAGACTCCAACCGTGATCGTGGCCGATGTCCGCAGTCACGGATACTACGACGCAGACTCCGAACGCATCGCTGGATCAATTCGATTAGAGCCCAACAATCTGGAGGAAGAGATCAAGAATCTCCCGCATGATCGTGAGATTTATCTCTACTGTACTTGACAGCGCGAAGCCACGAGCGCCCGGGTGGCGCAATTACTTCAAAAGCATGGATTCAAAGCCTTCGTCATCGTCGGCGGCCTGCGCGCGTGGCGCAAAGCCGGACACGCCGTGGAGCCTGTTCCCCACGACGACATCGTGAAGCTCCCCACCTTCAACTGACGCTTATCCTTGGCAGCCTGGAATGAGTTTGCTATCTTCGCGTCATGGGCAGCTCTATAAGCTTCAGCGGCGTGATCCTGGCAGCGGGTGAATCTTCACGCATGGGACGTGACAAAGCCTTGCTTCCCTGGCCACCGCAATCGGCTGGAACCAGCACCGGGAATACGTTCCTCTCGGCGGCCATCAGCCTCTTCAGTCCCTACGTCGACGTCATTCTGGTGGTCGCCGGCAAAAACGTGAATGACCTTTCCCCCATCGTCTACGCCCGGGGCGCGTCGCTTTTAGTCAATCCCGATCCTTCACGAGGTCAGTTCAGTTCCCTGCAAACGGGTCTGCGCGAAGTTCTGAACCGCGGCCGCGACGCTGCCATGGTCACGCTGGTGGACCGGCCGCCGGTTAGGTTTGAAACGGTTGTGATTCTGCAAGCAGAATTCGGGCAGGCCTTGAAGCGCGGGATGTGGGCAGTCGTCCCCGAGTATCAGGGCAAGCATGGACACCCGATTCTGGTGGGACGCGAGATGATCGAAGCATTTTTGCGAGCTCCCGCGACCGCCAGCGCACGCGAAATCGAGCATGCCCACCAGGATAAGATTGCCTATGTGACCGTGAATGATCCTTTCACAACCATGAATGTCGACACTCCAGACCAGTACGCCGCGTTGCCGTCGTAGCATCTCCAATCGAGTCATCTTGCCCATTCACAAAATGAAATGACCAATCTGACGCTCACAAAATCCGAACTCTTCGAAGCTGTCCTTAACCTCAAACCGCGGATTGCCGCATTTGACTGCGACGGAACGCTCTGGTCCGGAGATGCCGGAGAAGGATTTTATTCCTGGTCGATGAAGAAGCAAATGGTCTCGCAAGAGATCGAGGGCTGGGCCCGCGCCCGCTATGCCGACTACAAAGCTGGCAATGTGCCCGAAAGCGTGATGTGCGGTGAAATGGTTACCTTGTATCGCGGTCTTCGCCAAGACGACATCCAAAGAGCCTCCGACGAATACTTTGCCCTGAGCATCGCACCCGGCATTTTCGAGGAGATGCGCGAACTCGTGCAGCGCCTTCGCGCCGAAGGCACTGACGTCTGGGCGGTTTCATCTTCCAATCAGTGGATCATCCGCTCCGGCATGCGTTATTTCGGAATTCCGCAAGACAGAATTCTGGCTGCCGAGGCGGCGGTAGAAAATGGAGTGATCGCCGACCGCTTGATCCGCGTCCCGAGCGGCCCTGGAAAACCGGAAGCTCTGCGCTCAATGCTGCCCTCTCCCCCAGATTGTGCCTTCGGCAATGCGCTTTGGGATCGCGAAATGCTGGCGATGTCGAAGCACCCTTTTGTAATCAATCCGAATCCAGAGTTGAAAAAAATCGCTATTGCGACTGGCTGGAAGATCTATCAACCCGAACTGAATCATAGAATCTGATCCCGAATCGCGACTCCAGGAATTCAAGAAAGTGCGTAACTGCCGGCGGGATGCACGTTCGTAATTTGAAAGTCCGCCACATCAGTAGTCAAATCAGATCGCCCACTTCGCTAAACGCCTTCCATTAATTTGGAAAGCCCGCAATCGGGAGGTCTGACGATGAATTTTTGGAAGCGTCTTTGCGGAAGAGGTTGTGCGCATCGATTCACTTGGCCACGCATAGATGCCAATGGCCGTCATTATCAGATCTGCCTTTTGTGTGGAACCGCATATGAGTACGACTGGACCATGATGCGCCAGACTAGCCGGTTGATGCTGCAATCCAGTGCGTTGAGTGCGGTCGCGATTTCGGCGAATTTGGAACAATTGGACCCTTCGCCACGAAAAATACCGGCAAGCCGCTTCTAGGCGCGCTGCTAGATATCAGCTCTTGGCCAGGAGCGCGCGGAGCGTGTCCACAGCAAGATGCCCCGCGTGCGACGAGGCCTCAGGCAAGCCGCCAAGCTTCCGCACCAGTTCTTCCCTGCTAACCCTCCGCGCCTCCTCAACTTTTTTTCCCTTAACCAGTTCCGTAATCGCCGACCCGCATGCCATGGCCGGCACGCAGCCCTTCGCCCGGAACCGAATGTCTGCGATCCGGTCCCCGTCCAGCTTGAGCGTGAGTTTGAGAACATCCCCGCAGGCTGGGTTTTCGAGCTGAACAGTAGCATCTGGCGTTTCGACATCGCCCGCATTACGCGGATTCTCGAAATGGTCCAGCACTTCTGGCGAATACACATCGCGATTGTAAATGCCGACTCGCCCGTCCCCTGCCCTACAATGGAAGCATGCCCGAACCGCACGGCCCGCGGCGAATCGCATGCCTGCAACCGAGCGCTACGGTCATCCTCGCGAGCATCGGAGAACTCGACCGGGTAGTTGCCTGCACAAAGTATTGCGCGGACGTCGTTCCCGAAGTCCGTCAAAGCAGACGGCTGATCATCGCTGATTCCTGGACTTCGAAGGCGGATGAGATTCTTGCCGCCAATCCCGACCTCGTCATCGCGGCCGTTCCCTACCAGCAAGCCGCAGTGGCGGAGATCCTAAAGGCTGGGGTGCGCTTTCTAGGGCTCGCTCCACGAACGCTGGCCGACATCTATACCGACATTGCCATGATCGCCGCAGTAGTCAGCCCCGCTGATCGCGCTACTAGAGTTATCTCGGATATGCAGGAAGCAATAGAAGACGTTCGTCGCCGCGTTGCCAGCCTTCCACTCAAGCGTGTCTTCTGCGAGGAATGGGGCAAGCCTCTGATCACCTCGCAGTGCTGGGTGGCGGAACTGATCAATGCAGCCGGTGGCGTCTTTATGGGAGAACCCGGCAAACAGGTTCTTGCCGAAGAAATGATGCGACAGGACCCCGAGATTATAATCGCCGCCTGGTGTGGCGCCGGCGATCGTGTACCGTTAGCAAAAATTGTTAATGCGCGAGGCTGGGCCGAAACGACGGCGGCCCGCAATTCACAGATCTACTGCATTTCCGACGAACTTCTGAATACGCCCGCGCCCACATTGATCCATGGGTTGCAAGCGCTCGCGGCGGCAATTCATCCCAAAGAATTCGGTAACGCGCCCGGATTACGGTCGATTGCGCACGCGATGCCCGCAAAAGATGCCGCCTCGCAATCAGTAGTTTAGGATTGGAGACGCATGTCAACGACTTCGGACGCGTTAAAGATTGAAGAAGTGCGCAAGGAACTTCCCCGGCTCAGCGCCGAAGCGCACAGTGCAGACCAGTTAATGGACAACGTCACGCATCTGTTGTTTGACAAAATGTTGAAATACAACTGGGTTGGTTTCTATATGCTTGAGCCAGGCGCCGATCCGCCGATGCTGGTGCTCGGACATTTCCAGGGGGCGATGACGCCGCACACCCGCATCGCTCTCAACCAGGGCATCTGCGGCGCGGCGGCCTCTTCGGGCAAGACTGTTGTTGTGGACGACGTTCGCAGCGATCCACGTTACCTGGCATGCTCGGTCGAAACCAAGTCTGAAATCGTTGTCCCTATCTTCGCGCACGGGCAAGTGGCCGGAGAGCTAGACATTGACAGTCACTTTCCTGCAGCGTTTGGTTTCGAAGATCGCGAGCTAGTCGAATATTGCGCTCAACTCGTCGGCAAGCGCCTGGAACAGGCGTAAGTCAAAACAACCCAGCTTTTGGCTCCTGGCTGCTAGCTGCTGGCAATCCACCGCAAATTTCGCGCACGGCCAGGAGTCAAGAGCTGAAGCCATCTCTCACACCATCAAACGCGTCGTAGCCGCTCTAATCCTGAAGGATGACAAGATCCTCGCCTGCCAGCGCACCCGCCATCAGGTCATGCCGCTCAAATGGGAATTCCCTGGCGGCAAAATCGAAGAGGGTGAACAACCTCGCGACGCGCTCCGCCGCGAACTGGAAGAAGAACTTGGAATTGAGGCCGTGATTGGCGATGAAGTGGCCCGCATCCTCCACGAATATCCCGGCGGCAGTTCTGTAGAGCTACGTTTTTTCGCCGTACTGAGCTATAAAAGTGAAATCGAAAACCGCATCTTCCGCGAGATCCGATGGGTCGAGCGCAGCGAATTGACGAAATTGGACTTCCTCGAAGCCGACCTGACGCTCGTAAAGGACCTGGCCGCAGGAAAGATTCTTTGAGCCTTTTGCCGGGTTTGTCGAATGCGAGAGATTGACAGGAACTCTTTTTCGCATGCCTCGGCGAACTCTGCGTCTCGACGGTGCAACAACTTCGGTCTACCCGGTTCCGCCCCGAAGATTATTCCAAAGTAAGACAATCGTCAGCACGATCATGATGACCGTTGTCCCCCATGCAATGAAATTGAAGCTTCGCGAATTGACGTGCTCTTCCATAAGTTCTTTCTTGTTTATGAGCAACAGCATGAAAATAAGCACGAACGGAAGCACTCCGCCGTTCACAACCTGCGACAACACAGAGATTTTCACCAGAGGCAAATGGGGTAGAAGGATCACCGCTCCTCCAGCCACAATCAGAAGCGTATACAACCAGTAGAATGCCGGAGCCTCAGAAAATTTCCGTCCCACACCCGACTCAAAACCCAGTCCCTCGCAAACCGTGTAAGCAGTTGAAAGTGGAAGAATCGATGCCGCGAACAGGGAGGCGTTGAACAATCCCAGCGAGAAAAGTATGTAAGCATAGTCTCCCGCCAGCGGACGCAGCGCCTGGGCGCCGTCAGCGGCATCACGAATATCGCGATGTCCATGAACGTAGAGAGTGGCGGCGCAGGCCACGATGATGAACCACGCCACTACATCGGTAAATACACATCCGACCACCACGTCTAACTGCGACGCCTTGTATTGCCGCTTTGTGACTCCCTTTTCCACCACCGATGCCTGCAAATAGAACTGCATCCACGGAGCGATCGTCGTTCCCACCAAACCGATGACCAGGTAGAGATACGAATGTTCTTTGAAAGCAGCCAGATGCGGCGGCGTTACAGTCGCGGTGGTGGCGTCCAGCCACGCAGGCTTCGCCAGCACTCCCGCAAAAATGTATGTGATGTAAAAGAAAGACGCGGCCAGGAATACTTTCTCGACGGTCTTGTATTGCCCCTTAACGACGATCAGCCATACCAACACCGCACAAATCGGAACGGAAATGTATCGCGACACGCCGAACAGTTCCATGCTCGCGGCGATTCCCGCAAACTCGGTAACCACATTCCCGAAATTGCAGATCAGAATTCCGATCATCATCAGAAACGTGATCCGCAGGCCATATTCTTCTCGGATTAGATCGCTCAGGCCTTTTCCAGTGACGGCTCCCATGCGGGCGCACATTTCCTGCACGACAATCAACGCCACTGTGATCGGGATCATGGTCCACAGAAGTTGGTGGCCGAACTGCGCGCCAGCCTGGGAATAAGTGAGGATTCCCCCCGCATCGTTGTCCACGTTCGCGGTAATAAAGCCCGGTCCCACCACAGAAAAAAACAGCAGGATCTGGGTCTTCCAACGTCTCAGGAATCGCATGCGCGCAGTTCACGGGGATTAATTTCACAAAAGAGCCGAATCAGGATAAATGCAGCGGCCTGATTCTGAACAGGTGAAAACAGCCGGCAACAAAAGAAATCGAAAATTGCCAGCGTTACCGAAGGTCGTGTCGAGATGCCGGCGCTCGCATCTGCGGCGAGATTTCATTTGTCATGCGGACTGTCAAAGAAACTACTGAGGGTTCATTACAGCTTGGCGCGCAACATGTTGATGATGTCGTCAGGAGTAATGACGCCGACGAGCCGGTTATGATCGTCGACCACCGGCAATGTGAGCAGATTGTATTTATCGAACAGCTCCGCAAATTCCTTTTCCTTGGCATTGGCCCGCGAATAGATCGATGGTTCCTGATGCAGCGCAAGTAACGGAGTCTCGGGCTTGGCCATTGCAATTTTCACCACCGGAACCGAGCCCGTAAGGGTTCCGTTGGAATCGATCAGGAACACCGTACTCATGCTCTCCATACGCCCCTCGAAGTTGCGCATAGCCTCGATCGCATCGTGAGCCGTAGCGCCCACCGCCAGGGCAATGTATTCCGTGGTCATACGGCCGGCGGCGGTATTTTCTCCGAATTCCAGCAGGTCGGCTACTTCCTGGCGCTCCTGCGGTTGCATCTGCACCAGGATTTCTTCCGTCCGGTCGTCTGACAAATCGCCAAGCAGGTCGGCAGCCGCATCTGGTTCCATCTCCTCGACGATGTCAGCGGCGCGGTCAGTCTCAAGCGATTCCACAACCGCTTTCTGGAATTTCGGTTCCAATTCTTCGAGGGCTTCGGCAGCCACCTCCTCGTCCAGCGTCTCGAACACAGCCTCCCGCTCATTGGGAGCCAGGTCTTCTACTATGTCCGCAATGTCGGCAGGATGGAGCTTCGCCAGCCTGTCGTGTGAGATCTTTAGCTTGACGCGCCGGGCGGGGTCGGTCTCAATCAGATCGACAAATTCCCAGGGAATCTCGCGCGGCGGAATTCGTTGAACCAATTTGCGCAGAACCGAAAATGGAATCACTCCCTTGAGTAAACGCCGAACCGCCCCCCGCGCCCCTACATCAACTCCCTCAATCTTCAGGATGAGCCGGTTGTGCGCGGTTTCCTGATAAAAATCGACGTCGTTGACCCGGACCACTTTTCGGCCGTGGACATCGATCACCTGCTGATCCAGAAGATCCCGGCTTAACAGGAACTGCCCTTCCGCCCCAGTGGCTGGATTCCATTCCGCGAGGGTCGTAGAAGCCCTGATGCCTCCGTCAATGCCCGAAACCGAACTGCAGGGCAGAGTCCGGCTTCCCATGCGGGTCTTAACGATCAGCGCTGAAATCCGTGACCGATCCTCCTGCGGAACCAGTGCCGCCTCGCGCACACGTCCGCTCGCGGCGCCGGTCGAGTCGTAGACCGTCAAACCCAACAATTCGCTCAGGGACAGAGTGCTCACAGCCTTGAGAATACTCAACTAGGGTTGACGAATCCAGATCAATGCACACGAGCGCAGGAAACACACTAAATTTTCATATTCCTTCGGAAGGCTCTTGCGAATTCCACAGAGGCTGAGCGAATGTTGATGCTTGCACTGGTTGTGAGTGCTTTGCTCGCTGTTTTTGCAACGCCTCCCGAAGCGAAGTCGTGAGTGCACAATTCCTGTCCAAGCTCACTCCTGCACGACTATAGTGCGGGTTCCCCGTTCCTCGCTCGAATGGTCTGATCCTCCGCAGCCTCCGTTCCGCCCACTACAGTCAAGTCACAAATTCGATGAGCGTGACTAGGTTTTTCCCAGAAAAATTGACTTTTCCACGTCCGACAGGCAAACTGCTCCATCGCCCGCTAACCGCTTTCTGGCCAGCAGGATGAGCCGAGCGGTTCTCGGTGCCGGCGGGGCGAGTGAACTTCGGAACCGTGCGCCCTATGTCTGGAAACCGCGTCTCCTACACGCTGGACTCTACGCTGGAGACTGTGAACAACGCCGAAGAGACCGCCGGCCGCATGGCCGCCGAAGCCGGTTTCGACGAAGAAGACGTAATGAAAATTTCCATGGCGGTCCGCGAGGCCGCCGTGAACGCAGTGATGCACGGCAATGCCTACAGTTCCGCTAAGAAAGTGACGCTCGAGTTCGAGCGCACGGACCGCGATCTGGTGATTACAATTCGCGACCAGGGGCCTGGACTCGACGCCAGCAACATTCCCGATCCACTGGCGCCGGAAAATTTGATGAAGACATCGGGACGTGGCATTTTCCTGATACGCTCGTTCATGGATGTGGTGGAGATCCACCCGTCCCAATCGGGCACCGAATTCAAAATGATCAAGCATGTCCGCGGCAGCGCCACGGACGCCAAGGAGGCTTCCCAGTGACCATGAAGTCCAGTACTCGTCAGGTGGATGGGGTGACTATCGTCGACCTCAGCGGCCGGATCACTCTCGGCGAAGGCAGCGTTGTCCTGCGCGATACCGTGCGCGACCTGCTCTCAAAGGGACACAAAAAAATTCTGCTGAACCTCGGCGATGTCAACTACATCGACAGCTCAGGAATCGGTGAACTCGTCAGCGCCTACACCACGTCCAAGAATCAGGGCGGCGAACTGAAACTGCTGAACCTCACCAAGAAAGTCCACGATCTTCTGCAGATCACCAAGCTTTACACCGTCTTTGACGTCAAGGACGACGAGGCGAATGCAGTGAAGGCCTTCAGCAAGTAACGCGCCTACCGGCGAGTGCTTTCACAAAAGCCAGGATGGGGAGGGCACGGCTGAAGCCGTGCCGCCCGATCTCCAAGTTTGCTGAACGATGCAAGATTTCGGCAGGCGCCCACCGCCGCTCTCGTCTGCTTTGGGACGCGGCCCACGACGCCATACTCATCCGATCCATAGTTCACGGTTTCATTTCTGCACTGCTCAAGCTCACATTTGCGCCATTCCTGGCAGACATAGCTAACAGGATGAGAATTGGAACGGCGGCATAGGCGTAAACGTGCCAAGTGAGTAAGAACAGATGTAGTGGAGGCAGGAGGATCAGACACTCCAAAGCAAACAGGATCAATCTTGCCGGGCGGGGTATTCCAGTACTAGTCATTGGTATTCCAGTACTAGTCATTAATGACGCCGAGAACAGCGCCATCGGCAATAAAACGAGGCTCACGTCCGAAGGGCTCAGGTGATAGCTGACAAGAAGTGCAGCCAGAACGAAATTTCCGAACACCAGACCGGCAGCGTCTGCAACCTTCGACTTCCCCTTCCAGGCTGTCCACGCGAAAAGAAGAAGTGATGCACTCCCGATAAGTCCCAGGCGAGCCCATGTCCCGTTCGCGACGTTCAAAACGGTGATCAATCCTCTCAGATTCGCCATCGCCGGCGGATGGATACCGGGCAGTGGTAAGCCGTTCAGTTTCGTCAGGAAGAGAGTGTATTCAGTCAGGAATGACCACCCGGACATGCCCGCTGAAATCAACAACAACGTCACTGACATCAGTGCGAAACCACCCAAGAATCCTCTTCTCCTCGCCCATAGCACAAGCAGAACGAAAGGCAGAATAATGTGGAACTTGAACAGTCCGCATCCCAACCAACATCCAGCCTCAAAGTTTTGGTCTTGCATTAAGGCAACCACTGCCAGGGTCATGATCAACAAGAGGAACAGCGAATCTTGACCCTGCTGAAAATTGATCAACACCGGAGGGAACAACAAGAACACGGGCAGCAAGATGCGCCAATCTAGCCGATTAAATATATGTTTGTGAAACGCGATTGCCGTGCACGCCAAAAAGCCAACATTCAGTAGGCACCATAGTAGGTATGCCGTTTGCAGCGACCAAAAGGAGATTGGCAGGTAGAGCAGCAACTCAAATGGCGGGTGATTGTAATAGGTACCCGTGCGACCAAGATAGCGAATCTGGAATTGATCTTGCGTGGCGAAGTCGTAAAGTTGATGCCCGTTCCCTTCGAGTACAAGCCGGGCTGCCGCGTAGACGTGAGCGAAATCAGTCCCCTTAGCCCGCTTTTCATAGTCAATGGAAAACAAACAAATGGTTCCGGCCAACGTCACAAGCAGAAGTACGCCTTGCGCAAGACGCGACCAGCTACGTGGGCCGCGACCGTCCGACAATTCCTGCCTGCCCGCTGCTGCGCGATTTGGCCACAACCGGTTCACGGCGGACATACTACCTTATGTATTTTCATCATCCCATGCGCTTATGTTCACAGTTGCCAGACTGATCCTTTGAACCACGCGGAAGCTGATTCGGCCTGGAAACTCATCTTCCCATTTTGAAACTGCCACCCCTAAAATCTTGGTCATACCACACCGAAGTTGGTTCCCGCAGCCTACAATCATGGCGGACAGTCCTTGGGGCCGACAGCACCTTGACCTTCTCGCCCAATATTCTTCGGATTCTGGCTCTTATGCTCGTTGGTGAGGCGCCCATGGCAGTCTGTGCATGTGTTCCCTTTCACGACGCTCATCAGCATGTAGGAAAGACCCAGTGCATCAGCGGAACGATCTTCAACGTGAAAGAAGGCAATGGAGGCGTAACCTTCCTCGACTTCTGCGAGAACTTCGACACTTGTCCGTTCACGGTGGTCGTCTTCTCGGGCGATCTGAAACACGTCGGCGATGTCCGCCAGCTCAAAGGTAGGAGCATTGAAATCGAGGGGACCGTTCAGGACTACGACGGCCGCGCCGAAATCATCCTGCGGCACCCACAGCAATTGGGCAAGAACGCCGCGCTCGTGCCCCCGCTTCCCAAGGACTATGACGTCGCACGAAGAGGCAAATACAGTCCCGGAAAATTCAAACGGTCGAAGGCCCCGAAGAAGACTCCCAAGAAACAGGGCCGTGGAATCGACATCGAAGACCCGAGCGAGAGTCAGTAATTACTAATGATCAGTGATCAGTGGTCAGTGAATGGGGACTAGCGATTTTGCCGAACACCCTCCACTCATCGCTACCCACTTCCGTCACACCAGCCCTTTCCGCAATTCCTCCAGCGGATACCTCGTCCCTCGCCAAACCACCCCGTCATTCCAGAGTGTGTAAAACATCGAGCGCAGAAGTGTGTACATGAACAAACTGGTCGACACCGGATGCAGCAAAAAATAGTGCGGCCGAACCGCGGATCGACTCGCCATCCCAAAATAGATTCCGAGAATGGAAAGCAATGCGATCACAAACGGAATGCGCCCCCATCCGTCAGCCAGCCAGACTCCCAGAAATGGGCCCAGATTCAGAAATCCCACGGCTATGACCGTTCCCACCGTCCGCCACCACTGAAAGGACAACAAGGCGAAGAAGTTCTTGGTGAGATTGTTCACAATTCCAAATGCTCCCCTGGCCCAGCGCAGCGAAATCAAATCTTCTCCAAACACAACACGGGGCGCAAACCCGGCATTCTTGATTATCTTGCCGAGCTTCATGTCATCGAGCACCTCCATCCGCAATGCCTTGTAGGTGCCGATCGATTCATAAACTGAACGCCGTACCAGATTGAATGCACCCACGCCCATGTGATCGCGCGCCTTCGGATCGGCGACCTTCCACGGCCGATGGCCGAAGACGAACATAGCCTGGAAAAATGCCATCATCATCCGTTCGCCCGGAAGTTCCATGGTCATCCGCGGGAGCAACACCAGATGGTCAGCTTTGGCGGACTCGGCATAGGCAATGGCCCGTCGCAACGCGCTTGGCTTGAAGAAAACATCGCCGTCTGTGAAAAGCACCCAGTCCCCCGTCGCCAGTTCGCCCGCGCTCCACATGGCGTGCGTCTTGCCCATCCAAGCGGCCGGCAGTTCCGTGACGTGAATAATTCTCAGCTGCTTGTGTGCTTCCGGCCGGGCCGCAATCTCGTCCATGATCGAACCGGTACGATCCGTGGAACGATCGTTGATTGCGATCACTTCATAGTTGGAGTATTCGAGAGCTAGAAGCTGTGACAGCGCGCCGCCAATGTGTTCTTCTTCATTGCGCGCGGGGACAATAATGCTGACACGGGGCTCACCGGTTGCAGTTACGGGTTTGCGATCCCATTCCGGTCGCGCAATGTCCGCAACCTGTGGAATCCCGAGAGCGGCATCCACAATCCTGGAGAACCAGGTCACCGCCAGAATCACGCCTGAAATCCAAAGAAAATAAGACATCCCGCCTAACTGGTCCTCACTTCAGGAGCGGCAGCGCCAACACGCACGGGAGGCGCGTATTTCATCCCATAGAACAGTATGGCAGAGGAGAGGGCGATGGCGACTACGGGGGCAATAAATGCGGTCTGCATTGAATACTTGTCTGACATGTAGCCAATAAGGGGGGCGGAGGGCACGTCGCCCAGTAGGTGAAAAATGAAGATGTTTGCCGCCAGTGCGGCGGCGCGGACGTGAGGTCCAACCGAATTGATAATAGCGGCATTCAGCGGGCCAGTATTCAAGAGCAAGAAGAACTCGGCGACGAAGATGCCCGCGACCATCGGCCGGCCGCTGGCAAATAGTGCGAAACACATCGCAGGAATTCCTAGCGCCAAACTGACCGCTGATAGTAAGTAGTGTGCCGACCGAGTACGCCTCAGCAGCCGATCGGAGATCCAGCCACCCAGCAGTGACGCAACCAGTCCGTTAATGAGCGTGCTCATTCCGAAGACAAGGCCCGCCTTGCCCAAGCTGTAACCGTGGACCCTGTGAAGGAACGTGGGCATCCAGACCTGCAGACCACCTAACGCAAATGTCATCATTGCCATGCCGAAGGTCGCGGTCAGGAAAGCGGGATTGTGGACCAAGCCTTTTAGGGTATCTCGCTCGGGCACCCTGTGTTCGGCGCCATCGAACTGGCCGAGTGGTGGTTCAGGCACAAACCATAACAAGAATGCCAGTAATACTCCCGGAACGGCACTAACGTAGAAGGGCGCTCGCCATCCGTAAAGCGGACCCATATACCCACCCAAGAGGTATCCCAAGGCGGTGCCAACCGGAATTGCCAGATAGAACACGCCCATCACCCGGCCACGCTTGTCCTCCGGAAACATGTCCGCGACAAATGTCGGCGACAGAATGACGAAGCTCGCTTCGCCGATACCGACCAGAGTGTGCCTAATTATCAGCTCATCAAAATTCTTGGTGATGGCAGTCATTAACGTTGCGACACTCCAAACCAACGCGCCTGCAATGATCACAGACTTGCGGGAGAAGCGGACTGAAAGGGGACCCATGAATGGCGCGGCGCACATATAAAAAATAAAGAATACAGCGGTTAGAACGCCGAAGGCCGCGTCGCTGCGGGGGAACTCCGCCTTAACAAGGTCCTGCACTCCAAAGAGCACAGAGCGATCAATATAGTTAAGCAGATTCAGCGCGGTCAGTAGGGCGAGCGCCGTGCGGGGATAAAGCTTGGTCTGGGTCACAGGTCGAGCGAATATAGCATGGCGGGCAAGTTCAACTGGAGAAGTAAGAAGTCAAGATTGCAGAACGTAAACTCTTTCATGCGGTTGCCGGCTCTCAATTTCACTTCGGCAACCTGCCTTCTCACTTCTGCCTTCGCTTATCGCGCGGCCATCTCGCAATCACCACCGTTGAAATGCCACCACGCGGACGAAAGTCCCCCTTGACCTCAGCCCACACCGGCTTCGCCCATCGCACCACATCCTCGAGCATCTGATTGACGACATTCTCCTGAAAAATACCCAGGCTCCGATAGGACTGGAGATATTCCTTGAGCGACTTCAGTTCCAGGCAAAGACGATTCGGCATGTACCGGATTTCGATTTTTCCAAAGTCGGGCAACCCCGTTTTCGGACAGACCGAGGTAAACTCCGGATCGTCGATCACGATCTCGTAACCGGGAAACTGATTTTGCCAGGTCTCAATTTCTGGAAATTTGTGATCCAGTCCGGCACCTGCATGTGCGGTGGTGTAACGGGGAGGTTTCGACATTCGCATATTGTACCGAGCCTCGACCGTGGCCGCCGATGCACAACCGTTGTTTCGAGTGCCGGCATCGCCGCATCTAAGCAGGTAAGCCCTGACACTGGTTTTGCCTGCGGCCGGCGTATCTCCCGGTGATACATTGATACTTGCGTTTTGGAAACAATTCTGTGAGTCAGAAGCGACGCTGGTGGGGCACCGGTTTGTCGATTCTCGGAGCAGTGTTGATCTTCGCCGCCTTCGTCACCCGACGAGATGACTCCATACCCGTCCGTATCGCTCACGTGCAGCAGGGACAGATCCGCAGCCTGATCTCCACCAATGGAAAGATCGAGCCGGTCCAGAATTTTGAAGCCCACGCTCCCCTCACCACTACCGTAAAAAGCGTGCTGGTTAAGGAAAGCCAGCCGGTCAAGAAAGGTCAGCTCCTGGTGACGCTTGATGACGCCGACGCTCGTACCCAGGCGGCCCGCGCTCTCACCCAGTTGAAGGCGGCTTTGGCTGAAGTAAATGCCATGGAACGTGGCGGGAGCCAGGAAGAAGTTCTGAGCCTCAACGCGCAACTCGTGAAGGCGCGTGGCGACCGTGAAGCTGCGCAACGTAGCCTTGACTCGCTCAAACGGCTACAGAAGCAGGGTTCGGCCTCGGCGGGCGAAGTTCGCGGAGCCGAAAACGCACTGGCGCAAGCAGAAGCCCAGCTTAACCTCATTCAACAGAAGCAAACCAAGCGCTACTCCCAGCCTGAAGTAGCGCGCGTCGAGGCCCAGCGCCGAGAGGCTCAAGCGGCCTACGATGCCGCGCAGAACATTCTCGCCAAGTCCAATGTGCGCGCGCCCTTTGATGGAATCGTCTATTCGCTGCCGGTAAGACAAGGGGCTTTCGTCACCAGCGGCGATCTCATGCTGCAATTGGCCGATCTCAGGAAAGTGCAGGTCCGGGCATTTGTAGACGAGCCGGATGTCGGCAAGCTCTCTCCTGGAAATGCAATCGAAATTACATGGGACGCAGTCCCTGGCAGAGTGTGGCAGGCGACCGTCAATGCCATCCCGTCGACCGTGAAATTGCACGGATCTCGGAACGTTGGCGAGACCATCAGCATCGTAGATAACAAAGACATGAAACTCCTGCCCAACATTAATGTCGGGGTAACCATCGCCACGGCTCAGCGCGACAATGCTTTAGTCGTTCCGCGCGAGGCGGTTCGTATGGATGACAGTAAGCCCTACGTCCTCCAGGTGATCGGGCGTCAACTGAAACGGAAAGACGTGGAGACTTCTATTTCCAATCTGACTCAGGTGGAAATTACGCGCGGCCTCACTCTCAACGACACAGTGGCCATCAGTTCGTCGAACGGCAAGACCATTGGCGACGGCACACAGGTTAAGTACTGAATGATCAGGCAGACCCTTTTAGTATTTGCATTTTTCTGTCTTCTCTTCCTCTCATTGGCCGCGGTGGCGGATTCCCTCAAAGACATGCTGGCTGCCGGCCGAGTGGACGACGCCATTACCGCGTTGAACGGACAGACCTCTTCGAATCCGCGCGACGCTGAATCCATGCATCTGCTCTGCCGCGCTTACTTTCAGTATCAGGATTGGGATCGCGCAGAATCGCGCTGCAAGCGAGCCATTGAACTCCAGCCTAACAACTCCGGCTATCACCGGTGGCTGGGCCGCATCTATGGCCAGAAGGCCGAGCGAGCGACGCTTCCCATCGGCCTGGCATTGAAGACACGTGATGAGTTTCACCGCGCTGCGGAACTCGATCCCACCGACACCAATGCGGCAATCGATGTGGCTGAATACTATCTGGAAGCTCCTGGCATGATGGGCGGCGGCCAGGACAAGGCTCGCGAGCAGGCCAAGATCATCGGAAAAATCAGCCCCGCCCAGGAACACTGGGTCTACGCCCGCATTGCCGAGAAGAATAAAGATTATCCCGCGGCGGAACGAGAATACCGCCAGATGATTGAAGTCTCGAAAGGCAATGCCGAAGCCTGGCTGAACCTCGCATTCTTTTACCGCAATCGCAAACGCTATGACGAGATGGAGCAAGCCTTCGTCAAGATGAGTCAGGCGCCCATGCCCGCGCGCGAAGTTCTGGTGGAAGCCGCAAACTCGCTGTTGCGCACGGATCGGGCATTCTCGTTTGCGATCGACTTGCTCAAGCGTTACTTTGCGGAAGGCCCGGTTGAAGAGGCGCCTGCGTTCCAGGCGCACTACATGCTGGGCCAGTTGCTCGAGAAGCAGGGCGACAAGGCGGGCGCCTCGGCAGAGTATCGCGCCGGACTCGCATTGGCCCGCAACTACGAACCCGCCCGGCAGGCCCTGAAGCGGGTCGCCCCGTGAAGATGCGGCGTTGCTACCCTTCCGCACTTGTTTCAAAGTACTCCTACCAATTCCCTGCCCGGTTTCGCTTCCGACTACTACAATTTGTGCGTCGCGGCCAAACCGCGGCCTGATCACAGGTGACGAGATGAAATTTCGATTCAACCTGATTGTCCTGTCCACAACCCTGATGCTCGCGGGAATCCGCATGCATGCGGAGACCGTTCCGCTCGCGCGCGCCATCCAACTCGCTCTCGCGCACAGCACCAGTTCGGCCGTTGCGAATGCAGATGTTCAGCGAACATTTGCCGCCTATCGCGAACTTCACAACAGTTACATTCCGCAACTCGTGGTGGGATCGGGACTCGGCTACTCCTATGGATTCCCGTTGACACTGGAAGGCTCTGCGCCCTCTCTCGTCAATGTTGTGACCCAGAGCACGATTTTTAATCCATCGCAACGGCAGTTCCAGAATGCCGCGAAGACGGAGTGGCGCGCTGCACAACTCCAGGACAAAGATCAGCGCAATGCCGTAATTCAGGATGTCACTATCACCTACGCGGAACTGGCGAAATGGGATGCCCGACTCTCGCGTTCGCATGAAGATGAAGGAGAAGCATCGCGGCTTGAGAATGCAGTAGTCCAGCGACTGCAGGAAGGGGTGGACAGCGCGCTGGACCTGAAAAGAGCAAAGTTAACGACCGCGCGGGTGCGTCTTCGCATCACCGAAGCACGCGGTTCAGCCGACGTTCTGCGCCGTCATCTCTCGACACTCACGGGCCTGGCTCCATCTTCGATCGAAATTGCGCCCGACTCTATTCCGGAGCTTCCCGCCGTCAATGCGGAAGACGATATGCCGGCCAAAGCAGTTGCGTCGAGTCTCGCCATCCAGTCCTCCGACCAACATGCAATCGCCGAAGCTTTTCGTGCTTCCGGTGAACATCGCGCACTGTTGCCTTCGCTGGACTTCGCCGCTCAATACGCGCGTCTTTCGACATACAACAACTACGACCGCTTTTACAATCACTTCCAGCCTGACAACGCCACCATCGGAGTTTCCTTCCGCTTTCCGATCTTCAGCGCTCCGCAGCGAGCGCGAGCCCAGGGAGCAGATGCCGAAGCGTTAAAAGCGAAGAAGCAGGCGGAAGCGGCACGCGACAAAGTTTCAGAAGAAACACTCAAGCTGCAGTGCGCCGTCGAGCAACTCGCCGCCGCCCGCGAGGTGGCGCAACTCGAACATCAACTGGCGCAGTCGGGGCTGGAAGCAGCCCAGACCAGGCAGGATGCGGGGACCGGCTCGCTCCACGATCTGGTCGATGCCCGCGGGCAGGCGAGCGAGCGCTACCTCGCTTTCCAGGACGCCGATTTCGAATACCAGCGGGCCCGGGTCAGCCTTCTGCGCGCTACAGGGGACATCGAAAAATGGGCCTTACAGACACCGTCAAAATGACCCGCCCGCCGACGCAGATTTCTCGCACCTTAATGCTCCGGAACGACGTTCGACGCCGATCCTTTGTTCTTTGACCCCTGCTAAGGCATGCTGGCTTAATGATTTCCGCCGTTTCGGGCAGAATCCGGACGTATCTGAATGGGTAGCCTCCCACGCCGGATTCCGCGGCTCGGAATGGTAGAATTAAGACATTCATCCCTATGCCTCTAAAGACACTGTTTCTGAATCCGCCTTCGTTTGAAAACTTCGATGGAGGCGCGGGTTCGCGCTGGCCGGCCACGCGCGAGATCGAGTCGTACTGGTACCCGGTCTGGCTCGCTTATCCCACGGGTATGTTGGAAGGCGCACGCTTGCTGGATGCTCCTCCTCACCACATAACCGCGGAAGAGACCATCCGCACCTGCAAAGACTACGAGTTGCTGGTTCTATTCACCAGCACCCCCGGATTCCCGGGCGACATCCGCCTGGCGGAAGCGATCAAAGACGCCAACCCCCATATCAAAGTGGCCTTCGTGGGACCTCACGTCAGCGTTCTTCCCGAAAAGTCCCTTCAGGAGCACAACGTCATCGACGTAGTGTGCCGTAAGGAATTCGATCACACCATCGTCGAGTATGCGAACGGCAAGCCGCTGGAAGAAATCCTTGGCCTGTCCTACCGCAAGAACGGCAGCATCGTACACAATGCCGATCGTCCGCAGATCGAGAATCTCGACGCTCTGCCCCACGTCACCGATGTCTATCGCCGCGACCTCGACGTTCGCCGCTACAACGTGCCGTTCCTGTTGCACCCCTTCGTCGCCCTGTACACCACCCGCGGTTGCCCAGCCCAGTGCACCTTCTGTCTGTGGCCCCAAACGCTCATGGGACATCCTTGGCGCAAGCGTTCCACCGACGACGTGGCTCGCGAGATGGCCAAGGCGAAAGAATACTGGCCTTACGTGAAGGAATTTTTCTTCGATGACGACACTTTTAACATCCAGAAGGCACGCACCATCGAACTGTGCGGAAAGCTGAAACCACTCGGTCTGACCTGGTCCTGCACGTCGCGCGTGACTACCGATTACGACACTCTCAAAGCCATGAAGGATGCCGGATGCCGCCTCCTGATCGTCGGCTTTGAGTCCGGTGATCCGCAGATCCTGAAAAACATCAAGAAGGGCGCAACCGTCGAACGAGCCCGCCAGTTCACCAAGGACTGTCACAAACTTGGACTGGTCATCCACGGCGATTTCATTCTCGGCTTGCCCGGAGAAACCCGCGAGACCATCAAGAACACCATCAAGTTTGCGAAGGAACTCGACGTTGAGACAATTCAGGTTTCCGTGGCCCACGCCTATCCCGGAACCGAACTGCACGACTTCGCCATGAAGAACGGCTTCATGACGCAGGAAAGTAAAATGGTCGACGACGCCGGCCATCAGATGGTGCAGGTCGAGTACCCTGGTCTGCCCGGCGCCGAAGTAATGGAAGCGGTCCACAAGTTCTACGACGAATACTATTTCCGTCCCAAAGCGGCCTATCGGATTCTTCGCAAAGCGGTCTTCAACAACTCCGAGCGCAAGCGCCTGTACAAAGAAGCGCGGTCGTTCCTGAAATTGCGCGCGCAACGTCACAAGTGGGTCAAGGACAATCGCAAGGAAGAATCTGCGGCGGTTGAGCCGGCCAAGGCCTAGGGCCGCGGAGTCGGAGTGACCTTCCGAAAATACCTCGTCTTGGCTGGAGTCGCCATCTTCAGTGCCGCGGGCGATTCCCTTCTGGCGCGAGGGATGAGAGACCTCGGCAGCATTTCGCTGAACAATCTTTCCAGCCTGATTCTCGCGATCCTCAATCCCTGGGTAGCCTGCGGAATTTTGCTTCTGCTGGCTTTTTTCGCTTCCTACATGTCTGCTCTTTCCTGGGCTGATCTCACCTATGTGCTGCCGGCCAGTTCGCTCGGGTATGTGCTGGTTGCCCTGGCCGCACGCTTCGGATTCCACGAAGCCGTCTCTCCGGCGCGCTGGATAGGTATCGCACTGATCACCGCAGGAGTAGGCTTCGTCGCGGCCGGACCATCTCTCACTCACTCTCACAAGCTGCCCGACGATGTCACCTCCCACTCTGAGGTCCGGTTGTGAAGGAGGCCTATACCTGGGCTGCGATCGCTTTGATCGTTATTTCCTCGACCACCGGAGACATCCTGCTCTCTCACGCGATGAAGCAAGTGGGGGATGTAAGCGAACTCTGGAAACGGCACGGCTTCTGGAAAGTGATCGGCCGCGTCCTCTCGACGCCAACATTTTTCCTCGGGCTGATTGCGATGGGAGTAGCCTTCTACAGCCTGCTGTTCGCCCTATCCTGGGGAGACCTCAGCCTGGTGGTGCCAGCGTCCGCCTCGCTCACCTTCGTCGCGAACGCATTTGCCGCACGTCTTTTCCTGCATGAAAGAGTGGGCCGGCGCAGGCTACTGGCAGCCCTTTTAGTCGCGGGCGGCGTTGCGCTGATGGCAATCTAAAAAAGCTCTCGCCAGGTCCGTCCGCTCTAGAAGAACAAATCTATCGGCACCACACTCAACTCTTCCTCGCGTATTAATCCAGTATCATCCAGTGGTGCGCTGTCTTTCGCTTGCGAAGCCATGATTCTTCCGAACACGGGAAGGCTGGCTCTCAGAAGCTTGGACCGCGCTACATCCCACTGCTCCGGTTCCTGACGTGACGCTCGCAGAGTGCTTGCTATGGCATGCTTTCTGGCCAGTTCGCGAAGCAATTCCGCCAGCATGTCTCGACCCCGACAGCTGAGATGAAGAAACTCCAGTCCGATCCCGCCGGGTACGCGTACCGCCTTCACCTCGCCGATGGCCCGAAACGACGCCGCACTGGCCTGAACCAGAATCTCGGTTCGGACACCGCATTCGAGCGGAGAATCGGTTTCAATGCCGCACCCATTCAAGCTCAGATCACGAAGCCTGCCCGCCAGCTCAACGCCTTCGGAGGGCAAGCAAATGATCTTTGCCAACCCGGCAGAGCTGAAGCGCGGACTGCGGCGGCGCTCGGGCTTGTACAACAATGACTCTTCTGGATTGGGATCTTCCATCTACGTAGAGAGATCGTATGCCGGAGTAGACGACTTTAGAATGGCCAGGCAGTGCTGAATATTTGGAACCGGAGTAACTGAAGCGATTGAGTAGACTTGTCGATAGAGATCCTGGGTTTTCGGGATTGCCGCCGAGATAAAAGAATCAGGATTCTCCAAAAATGCGCATCAGCCCGCTACCCGGAAGATTTGGCACAAGGAACTTCGCATCGCTAGTGCCTGCGGCACGCGCAAGAGACTCTGCCGCCAGATAACCGCTGCGCACGGCGCCCTCCATCGTCGCGGGCCATCCCGTGAAAACAAAATCTCCCGCCAGAAATACCCGCGACCACGCTGTCTCCGGCCGTGGCCGGTATTGATCCACTTCTGGACGGGGCGAGTAGGTCGCATGCACTTCCTTGATCACGGTGGACTTCAAAAGTTTCGCTTCGCGGGCAGCAGGAAAAAATCGAACTGCTTACCACCACCTCAATGTAACTGCCTTTTCCATTCCCCTGAGCTTCTCTAGACTCAACCAGGCGCGATTTGTGGAACATCCACTGAATCGTCCGGTCAAGAAGCACGGCGTGATCCAGATCGCTGATGATCCGGTCGAACCACAGGTGAATGCCGGTAATTGGCGAGGTAGTAAGATGGCCCACTTTTTCCGCCAGCGTCGAGGCGGCTGGTGAATCCGGAAGGACTTTCGCGAGCACGTCGAACGGCACAGCGAGCACCAGATAATCGAACTTTTGCTCCTGTCCGTTGACCACTAACGTAACGTCTGATGCCTCGTTGCGAAACGTTTCCATTCCCGCACGAAACTGCACGTCCCCGCCGCAGCTTCGAATCAGATCTCCGGCAGCGTTGTACAGGTCAGTGAGCGGAACTGTCGGCACGCCCATGCGGCCGGCGTCAGCAGACTTCAAGAACGATTCCCGAATTACCTGTGCCGCATATGGCACAGAAACCTGGTCGAGGTCTTCATTGAGCGCGCTGACGAGAATCGTTTTCCAGAAACGCTCGATCGCCCTCTCGGTCTGACCATGCCGCTTGAGCCAGGCGAGAAATGTCTCTCCACTCTCGGCGGGAGCAGCTGGCGCGAGCGCTGCCATCACGCGCCCGATCGAAAGCTTATCTGCGAGTCCCAGGCAGCGGGCGCCAAGGAAGCTTGGCATGGCATGCAAAGGCGCCGGCAGCCCTGACGGCTTAATCACCGACTCGCGGCCTCCCGGTTCGAGAAACGTCAGGCTGTCGTACCAGCGGATCTTATTTTCGACTCCGGTGCGGCGATAGAAATCAATCAGGTTCGTGCAGCATCCGAGAAGCACGTGCTGGCAATTGTCGACAACCTCGCCGGTCCCAGGATGCTGATAGGAAGATGCTCGTCCGCCCAGGAATGGACGCCGTTCAAATAAGGTAACTCGGAATCCAGCGCTCGAAAGTGCGCATCCGGCGGCCAACCCAGCCAAGCCGCCTCCGGCAATGGCCACCGTGGAACTTGGTATCGGGCGAGATGTCATCACAACAGACGCTTCACGTATCCTTTGCCAAGGATCGTGAGCTTTTCGCGGACGCTGACACCGACCCGCTCGCTGAAGACGTCAAATTGGCGAGCCGCCATCTTCTCGAGCAGCCGCCGATAGATCGTGATCAGCACCCAGAGAGCAGGCTGGCTATCTTCATTGACCAATGGAATCAGTTCTTCGCCGGCGCGGTACCCCTCACGCGCCCGCTCCGCCTGCTTAGCCAGCATTGGAGCCAGACGACCCGGGTTGAGGGCGGTGAAGTCGGTGGGTGAAAGACCGAACTCAACCAGATCCTCTTCCGGAAAATAGACGCGGCCCATGGCGACGTCTTCTTTCACGTCGCGAATAATGTTCGTCAGCTGGAAAGCCAGCCCACAATGTTCAGCAAGCGGCTCGGCCGCGGGATCGCGATACCCAAAGATTTTGATACAAACCAGTCCAACCACCGAAGCCACGCCATAGCAATATTGCCGGAGTTCGTCGAATGTTCGATAACGCGGAACAAGAACGCCCATCGGCTCGGGCGCGCTGGGATCTTGTTCCACGTCCGCCGCCGTGCCGTATGCCAACTGGTCGAGCAAACCGATCGGAATATGGTAGCGGCGCTGCGTGTCAGCCAGCGCCAAGAGCAATGCATCGTCGATCGGGTAGCCTGCGAGCGCGCGATGCACCGTATCAAGCCACTCCGCGAGCTTATTGCGCCGTTCCTGAAAACTTAGGCTGTTATCGTCGGCAATGTCATCGCAGCGCCGCATGAACGCATACACCGCGCTAAGCGAATTGCGTTTAGGACGAGGCAGGATCGCAAATCCGTAGTAGAAATTACGGGCAGCCGAACGCGCGATGTGCCGGCACACCGAATAGGCCACGTCGAGTTGAGACGAAGTCGGCGAAAATTGCACAGGCGCATTTCCCACTGCGGCACTCATACCAGCTTCCCCAGAGCGGCGCGAGCGACCAGCGCTAGTTTACGAAACTTCGAGATTGCAGGACGCCGCCCCAACACCGCATAGTCCTGGCGCTCGATGGCATTCAGTATTTCCAAACCGCCGCGACTGAATAATTCAATATCAACCGCCAGCTCCGGGCTTACTTTCAGTACCAGTGGAAGCCCCTGTGCGAACCATTCCCGCGCGCGCGCAACCTCAAACCGCATCATTTCGCGAAAAGCTGAAGTGTTCCGGTCGTCCCGAATTTCCTCTTCGCTAACGCCGAATCGACGCAGGTCCTCGAGGGGAAGATAGATGCGGCCCTTGGCATAGTCCGCGGTAACGTCCTGCCAGAAATTTGCCAACTGCAACGCCGTACAGGTGTAGTCGGAAAGAAGTTGCCGCTCGTCATCCTTGTATCCACACAGATACAGCACCAGATGGCCGACCGGATTCGCGGAGTTCCTGCAATATCCCAGCAGGTCACCCAACGATTCATAGCGTGTGACAGTCTGATCCTGACGGAAGGCCGTGAGCAGATCTGCAAATTCCTGCTTCGGAATCTCGAACACCCGCACCGTTTCGGCCAACGCCACAAACACTGGATGCCGCGGCTTCCCGTCGTAGCAGGCGTTCAATTCGCCTTCCCACTCGTCCAGCAACTGCAAAGCAGCCGCTCTATCGCCGACTTCGTCGCCCAGATCGTCCGAAATCCGGCAATAGGCATAGAGATTGAAGAAATGCTGCCGCAGGCGCGTGGGCAGGAACCAGCTCGCCACCGAGAAATTTTCGTAGTGACTGCGGGCCAGCCGTCGGCAATATTCACGCGCTGCTTCCAGGGAAGGCGCCGCCGCCGGAATTGCATATTCCGGAGGGAGCGCGCTCCACCCTGTGGAAACCGGAACCGTCGCGAGATGGGCGGTGCTGCTCATTAGAAATTAATCTCTTTTACCGCAGAGAACATGGACGCCCGCACGCGGCATCCTAATGTCCGGGAATGATGGCAGTCTTGATATCGCCGTTGCGGTTCAGCATGTGCCGCAGCACGTCATGCAACCGCGAGAGCGGAGCCTCACCCGTGATGTAGTCCGTGCCCCGCACTTTTCTCTCCGTGATCAGCCCGAACGCGCGACGAACCGTCTCCGGAGTATGGTGGAACGTCGCCTTGAGCGTAATTTCCGAATAGTGCAGGCGGTTGGTATCGAGTTGCACTTTGCTTCCCGCAGCGCAACCGCCAAAAAAGTTGACCGTACCACCCTTGCGCACCATCTGTACCGCCCACTCCCATGCTTCAGGACGCCCGACCGCTTCGATGACTACATCCGAGCCGCGCTTTTCCGCCGTGAGCGCCCGCACTGCTTCCACAGCATCGGCGACTTGCCCGACCTGTACCACTTCGTGCGCACCTTTACGCCTCGCTAGTGAAACCTGCGAATCACGCTTCACCACTGCGATCACATTACAGCCGATGGCCTTGGCCACTTGCACGAACATCAGCCCGATCGGGCCGCCACCAATCACGGTGACGGTGTCACCGATCTCGACGCCAGTTTCATGCAGTCCCCGAAGCACACAGGCCAGTGGTTCGGTCATGGCGGCATCTTCGAAACTTACCTGAGCAGGAACCACCAGCATGTTGGTTTCGACGATTCGTTTCGGTATGCGGATATACTCGGCATAGGCTCCGTTATTGAAGAGTAGATCCTCGCAAAGATTCCCTTGATGCTTCGAACAGTAGAAACACAGACCGCACGGCGCGGAGTTCAGAGCCACCACCCGCATGCACTTCTGAAAGCCCCGCACACCAGGCCCGACCTCTTCAATCGTACCCGCCAACTCGTGTCCGAAAAGAGCCGGTGGAATAATCATGCGCGCGTGATAGCCGCGCTGGTAGACCTTCAAGTCGGTGCCGCAGGTAAGAGCCACTTGCACTTTGACCAGAACTTCGCCATCGCCAACGCGCGGGATGGGGACTCGTTCGATCTTGATGTCCTCTTTGCCGTAGAGAACGGCGGCCGTCATTTTGCCATTCACAATGAACGTCCTTCCCACGCGCTGCCCGGCTGTATCACGATTTTCATCGAGTCCGGTTGGGGATCGGCAGCACGACGAAGCGCTTCCACGCTTTCGCTCAGCGGAAAGCGGTGGCTGATCAACTGCTCCAGGTCCATTTCACGGTTCATCACAAATCGTACCGACTCTTCCTGCAATTCCACAGACGCGCTATAGGATCCCAGCAACGTCTTCTCGTCCACACAGACCGCAGCCGGATCAATCGTCGCTTCGCCACGGACCGTTTGTGCAAACAACAAAACGCGACCTCCCGGACGAGTTGCATCCATCGCAGGCCGGATGAGTGCGTTTGCGGCAACCGCCAGTATCACGGCGTCTGCACCGCGCCCGTCCGTCAGCTCGCGGATCGTACGAACCGTATCCGCCTGCGACGCATTAATTGTGTGCTCTAGCCCGAGTTCTCTAGATATTGTAAGCCTCGCCGGATACAAATCGGAAGTTATCACCAGGGCCCCGGTCCTCGCGGCCAGTACCGACAGGATTAGCCCAATCGGGCCTTGTCCGATAACCAACACTGTTTCGTCCGATTCCAGACGCAGCGTCTGGATGCCCTTCATGCAGGTATTCACCGGCTCCACAAAACACGCCTGCTCGAAGCTGACGCCGTCTGGAATCGCCACTGTACCCTTCTCGACGATCCAATCCATTACCCGCACATACTCGGCGAACCCTCCGCCGGAGGGCTCAAATCCCGCGGTGCAGCCGACTTTCTTGTAGGTTTCACACTGTGCGAAAGTCTTGCTGCGGCAGTAATAACATTGGCGGCAGGGGATGTGGTGAAAAACCACGACACGATCACCAGCCTTGAATTTCCGAACCTCCTGACCGATTCGCGCGACGACTCCTGAAGTTTCATGCCCGAAGATACGGGGCGCCGAGTGCGAACCGGACGCGATTTTCTTGAGGTCTGTCCCGCAAATTCCACAAGTGTGCACCCGCACCAGAATCTCGCCGCGACCGATCTCAGGTACCGGTACTTCCTCCAACCGCACGTCATTCATTCCGCGGTAGACCGCAGCCTTCATAATGGATGGGATCGTTTGCGCGTCGGCTAGCAGCGTCGATTCGGAAAGCGGTTCTGGCATTTTTATTACGGCTTGATATTCGTAAACTTTACCGTCACATCGATTTGATTCACGTAAGGCTGCCCGGGCGACAAACGTTTTGCGTCCTTCACTTCGAGCACACAGTAAAACTGCTCTACTTTGAAAACACGCTCCGTGACGAGCGGAGTCTTGGAATATTGCCGCGCATCCAGCCACCAGAACTGCTGTGAGTCGCGCGCCAAGTCCGGCGACGTGGGAAGAACGCTCTCATAGATCTTATGATGCAAATCCGCCAGTCTCACGAACCATCCCAGAATCTTCGTGTCACCCGCAGGAATGTCTGGAAGAAAACGCAAGATATAGCGCCCATTGCCTAGCGAGTCCAGAACCTTGAAATCCTGCTTAGAATGTTCAGGAGTAAGGGTCACATTGATAGTTTGCTCCGTTACTCGCGTAGCGCCCTTTTTAAAGGACTCCGAGTACACGCGCTTGCTGGCTTCCTCGGCAAGGCTGGGAACTGCGACGCTAATCAGCAGCACAACGATCGCCCAACGAAACACGTTCCTCCTAGGAATGCTGCGCAATTCCTTCCGCCGCTCTCGCCCTTAGGTACCCTTCAATCGCAGCACACAACGCCTGACTCGCCTTCGCGCTGTTGCGGGCAAGAGCGATGGTTGCTCTCCATAACCAGGGCCTAACGGTCACATGGAATGCGAAACGCGCCGAAGCAAAACTTCCGTCAGCCCCAACAAACTTTTCCATGGGTGGCATGGCGAAACCCGCCTCATCAGAAATAGCCTTCAATGCACCGAACGTGGCGCCGCGAAGTTCCGCCCCCTGGGCAACCGCCGCCGCTTCCATGTCTACAACCGTGGCGGAGTATGCGTCGCGTAGTTTTTCCTTTTGCTCATGTCCCGCGACCATGCCGATACTCACCAGCGTTCCCTGTCCGCGTCCGGTGTCGGTGCGGGAGCCATCCGCAGAGTTAATCACAGTACGCGGCTCAAAGATTTCTCCTACTCTCAAGCTCGGATCCAGCGCCCCGCCGAAACCCGCCGACAAAATATGCGATGCCCGCGTCTGCTGAATGATTGCCTCGGTGGCCCGCCGCGCAGCTTCTGCGCCGATTCCCGCGCATATCAATGAGACTTCTCCATCTTCAAAAACCTTGTATTGCCGTCCGCTACTCTCAATCGAGCTGATTTTCCAATTCCGGACCAGCGGCGCCACTTCCCGTTCCATCGCGGCGACGATCGCAATCCTAGGCATATCCGTTGGCTCGAAACCACTCCACTGATCGCCGCAAAGCGTCATTCACTGGGACTGATCGCCATCCCAACTCCAGTTCGGCCTTCGCCGATGTAACAAACATTTTCTTGCGGCCCATGCGCACAGCATCGATCGTCGCTCGCGGCTCCCGCCCCAAAAAGCGCCCCGTTACGGTCTCGTCCACTACCCCGGCGGCAAGAGCGAAGACATAACGCAACTTCACTTTGGGCGACGGCAATCCCGTAATGGCATTCAATCTGTCAAGAATCTGTTTGAGCGTGAGGTTTTCCCCACCCAAAATATACCGCTCTCCCCGTCTTCCCTTCTCCAGCGCCAGAACGTGGCCGCGGGCACACTCAGTCGCGTCCACCAGGTTTAGACCGGTATCGACGTAAGCGGGAAACTTCTTCTTCAGAAAATCGACGACAATTCGCCCGGTCGGCGTTGGCTTGAGATCTCGCTCTCCAATCGGCGTCGTCGGGTTCACCACGACCACATCCACGCCCGCCCGCGCAGCTTCAAATGCCACTCCCTCGGCCATGAATTTCGACCGCTTGTAAGGCCCGATCATTTCCGCCAGCGATACCGGACTGTTTTCGTCCGCCAGCGTTCCGTTCGACCCAAAACCCATCGTCGCCACGCTCGAGGTGTAAACGATCCGCCGCACGCCTTGCTTCCGGGCTGCCTCAATCAGCGCGCGCGTTCCCTCCACGTTCGATCGGTACATCTGCTCCGGATCCCGCACCCATAGCCGGTAGTCGGCTGCCACATGAAACAGCGCTTCGCACCCGGAAAGCGCCTTCTCAAACGACGCCGCATCTCTAAGATCGCCTGTAACCTGCTCCGTGTTGAGATCTGCGATATTGCGCAGATCGCTGGAAGACCGCACCAGCAGCCGCAATTGCGCTCCCTGCGCAATCAAAGCGCGAGCAACATGACTTCCCAGGAATCCTGTCGAACCGGTGACAAAGGCGAGCATTTGGCACTTAGCACTGGCGCTCAGCTCTTCCGACGAAACGCAGTTGCAGCGTAATCGAGTTCGGCTGAATGCTAAGAACTAAATGCTAAGAGCTAAGCGCTGGCCTTCATCACCTTCGCATACGTTGTCAGAGCGAGCAGAGGAAAGTACTGGCGATAAAGGTGGTAAGCCAGGTAGAACACCCTCGGGAATCCCGTGCCGGTGAAGAATGCCTCATCCCAGGAACCATCTTTTTTCTGAGTTCGCAACAGATACGCAACCCCTCGTGCCACGGAATCACTCCGCGTATCGCCCGCTGCCAGCAGTCCCAGGATCGCCCACGCCGTTTGCGAAGGAGTGCTGTCGCCCGTGCCTCGCAGACTCGGATCGTCGTACGAGCCAACCGTCTCGCCCCATCCGCCGTCGGAATTCTGCACCATGCGCAACCACTCGGCCGCCTGCTGCACCATCGGCTCGTGATTGTCGACCGCCATCGCTTCCAGGCCGCGCAATACCAGAGCAGTGCCGTAGATGTAATTCACACCCCAGCGCCCGAACCAGCTACCGTCGGGTTCCTGCTCGTTCCGGATGAATTTCAGCGCCTTCTTTACCGCCGGATGATTCTTGTCGTAGCCATAGGTCGCGAGACACTCAAGGATGCGGCCTGTTATATCGACTGTCGCTGGATCGAGCATCGCATTGTGATCCGCGAACGGCACATACTGGAACACCATGCGGTCGTTGTCTTTGTCGAACGACGCCCAGCCGCCGTTCTTGCACTGCATCGACAACACCCAGTCAATCGCCCGCTGAACAGACTCGCGCTGATAGCGCCCGTTCGGATGCTCCACGCGGCTCAGCGCCAAGCACACCATTGCCGTGTCATCTACGTCGGGATAAAACTCATTATTGAATTCGAAATACCATCCTCCCGGCTGGCCTTCGGGATTCTTAACCTTCCAGTCGCCGATCGTGCGCACCTGCTTCTGCAGGATCCAGTCGGCGCATTTCACCAGTCGAGCATCATCGGCTGGAATTCCTGCTTCGCCCAGCGCGAACAATGCGTACGCCGTGTCCCATACCGGAGACATACAAGGCTGCATGCGGAACGTGTCATTCTCTTCAATTCCAAGTTTTTCAAACTCGTCGAGCGCTCGAATTACCTGCGGATCGTCGACCGAGTAACCCAGACAGCGCAGCGCGATGATCGCATTCATCATCGACGGATAGATCGCGCCCAGGCCGTCACTCATCTCGAAATGTTCGAGCATCCACTTCTCGGCCTTCCGCAGAGCGATCGTTCGCAGCGGTCGAATGTGAACCCGCTCGGCCCAATGCGTAACCCGGTCCAGCACCAGGAAGAAATTGCGCCATGAAATCTTTTTCTTGTCCCAGTGCAGATGCATCCGCGACTTGTCGCGACCACGGACAAAGAGTTCTTCCACACCCATCTCGTCGGGAATCTTTTTGAATGGCTTCTTCGCGTAACAGATCGAGAGCGGAACCAGGATGGCGCGCGACCAGGAAGAAATTTCGTAGATGTTGAACCAAAACCAGTTCGGGAACAAGACAATCTCCGGCGGGATGGCCGGGACTGCGTCGTAATCATATTGACCAAAGAAGCAGAGATAAATTTTGGTAAAGGTGTTGACCTCGGTCACTCCACCCATCTCCAGAATTTTCCCGCGCGCACTTGCCATCGCCGGATGATCGGCATTAAAGCCAGCCAGTTTCAGTCCGAAGTAGGCTTTCACCGACGCCGAAATATTCGAGGGTCCACCCGCGTAGATGCTCCAGCCGCCATCTGCATTTTGGTGATTGAGAACGTGACGCGCGGCTTTCTGGAACCGCTCCGGCGTTCCCGTCCCGAAAAGAGTGTGGAGCAGAATGTAATCGGATTCGAGAGTGGTATCGGCTTCAAGTTCGCCGCACCAGTAGCCATCTTCATGTTGCTGCGAGAAGAGAAATCTGCGAGCCGCGTCTGTGCTGACAGCAACCCGGCTGTCGAGGTCATCAATTTTTCCGAATCGCATCTGCGGCGCAGAGGCCGGGCTCGAGGGGGAGTATTCGTCCATTACGACTCCACGGAGGCGCTGGCCGGCGCCGCGGCAATTGCTTCCACGATTTCCGGCGGCAGTCCAAAGCGGACATTCTCCGGCATGATTTCCAACTCCTGGATGTTGTCGAAGCCCTGGCTCCCCAGATACTTCACGACTTCCTCAACCAGATGTTCCGGAGCCGATGCCCCGGCCGTCAAGGCAACCGTCTTTACTCCCACCAACCATTCCGGACGTATATCACGGTCATTGTCGATGAGATGCGCATCGGTGCGGAGCGCGCGCGCCACTTCCACCAGACGTTTTGAATTGGAGCTGTTATCCGACCCGACCACCAGCAACAGGTCCGCGTCAGACGCCACGTGCTTCACGGCTACCTGCCGGTTTTCCGTGGCATAGCAAATGTCTTGGGCCGCCGGCCCTTTGATGTTCGGGAATTTCCTGCGCAGTGCGCCGATGATCTCTCGGGTCTCGTCCAGACTGAGCGTAGTTTGAGTCAAATAAGCCACCCTGTTCGGATCGGGGACTACTACCGAGTCAACTTCTTCCGGCGATCCAACCACCTGCGTCACCGTCGGAGCCTCGCCCATCGTTCCAATCACTTCGTCGTGATCGCGATGTCCGATTAAAACCAGCGAATATCCTTCCCGCGCAAATTTCACCGCCTCGACGTGAACCTTCGTGACCAGCGGACAGGTAGCGTCGATTATTCTCAACTTCCGCAACTTGCTCTTCTGCCGGACTTCGGGCGAAACCCCGTGAGCGCTGTAAATGACGCGCTCACCCTCCGGAACCTGCGTAACGCTGTCCACGAAAATGGCGCCCTTCTGTTGGAGCTCCTCAACCACAAAGCGGTTATGGACGATCTCCTTACGGACGTAGATCGGCGGCCCGAAAGCTTCGAGCGCGATCCGGACAATATCGATGGCACGCACCACTCCGGCGCAGAACCCACGCGGCTTCAGCAGCAGTAATGTCTTGCTCTCAGGCAATTCAATTCCCCCACTCTAGGGTACACGTTCCCTGAAACGATAGCTGATAAACGATTGTTTACAGGGTATCGAAAACGGCACCCCGGGTCAATGTAAGGCGCTGATAGGGAGGGGATTAGCAGCGAATGGGACTAGGTTGCAGCGAACGGACGCCTCACCAGACTCGCTGCACACCGTAATGGTCGAAAACCGCATCAGCCGTCACGATAGGAACATTCAATGCTTGAGCCTGGGCCACCAAAAGGCGATCGAACGGGTCCCGGTGATGCATCGGCAGCAGACCTGCCCGGACGGCATGCTCCAAACTGATCCCCAACTCAGCGAACCCTTCGCGTTGGATGATCCCGTCTAAGTCCTGAACCAGGGAAGGGGTATGAAACTTGCCAACCTGAACCTTGATTGCCAGCTCCCACCCAACCACTGCCGAGATGAAAATTGCGTTGGAGGGATTTCCTAGAACCGAAGAAGCGCGTTTGGATAGCTTGGGCGAACCTTCAAACCACCAGATCAGAGCGTGAGTATCAAGCAGAACCTTCATATTTGACGCGGAAAGCTGCTACTCGAAACCCAAGTTCTCAAGTTCTTGATCCGTCAACGACGCAAACGCGTCCGAGGTGTAGGAGATTTTCCCCTTCAAAGCCCCGGGCTTGCGGTGACCCCGCTTATCTTCAACTGCGACAAGACGCACTACGGGTTTCTTCCCTCGTGCAATCACGATCTCTTCGCCCCTGCACGCCTTCTCAATTAGCTTGGAAAGCTCGGTTTTGGCTCTGTGAATGGTGACGGTTTCCATATAAAGATATTAGCTAATCAGTGTTAGCTAAGTCAACGAAGACGGCGAACACGCTCACAGTTCCGGCATCGTGAACGGCTATCACGGGTATACGGATGAGACCGCAAGTTATTGCGCTCGCCCCGGGGCTCACCCATTCGCCTTAATCATCTGCTCCGCATGCTTACGCGAAGTCTCTGTCAGCCTGGCTCCAGACAGCATTCGCGCTACTTCTTCGGTGCGTTCCACGTCGGTGATCAACCGCACTGTGGTTTTGGCCCGCCCTGCGCTCTCGCGCTTTTCGATCAGGTAGTGTTGGTCCGCAAAGGTTGCGATCTGCGGTAAGTGGGTCACGCAAAGTACCTGATTGCCCTTTGACAGGGCTTTCAGTTTCTTACCCACCGCTTCGGCTGCGCGGCCTCCAATCCCCGTATCGATTTCGTCGAATACAAGAGTGCGTTGCGCGGCTGCCGATTTCTTCTTCCCCGCCGGATTCGCGCATGCCTCAACGCTCGCCTTTAAAGCCAGCATGACTCGCGAGAGCTCGCCACCCGATGCAATCTGGTCCAGCGGACGCATCGTCTCGCCCGCGTTGGTCGCGATCAGGTATGCCACCTCGTTGCTGCCCGACGCGGACCAACGCTCTTCCGCCTCGCTCTCTTCAACGGAAATCTGAAATCTAACCCGCATCGCAAGATCGTTGATCTCTGCCTCGACCACCTTTTCCAGTTTGCGCGCAGCTTCGGTTCGTTTTCGTGAAATGCTGCGGGCAATCTTCTTATAGTGATCCGCCGCCGCGGCCAGCTTTGCCCGAAGCTCGCGCAACACTTCATCCTTGTTTTCCATATCGGTCAGCTTGCGCTTGACGTCTTGGCCGAAGGCGATCGCTTCCGCCAGCGTCGGACCGTATTTTCTTTTTAAGCGATCCACTAGCGCGAGCCGGTCTTCCAGTTCGGCGAGACGTTCAGGAGAGGCCTGAATGCCTCCCGCATAATCCCGCAGGGTTGCGCCCACATCCTCCACCGCAATCCGGGCTGATTCCAGTGCCGCCAGTGCTTCCTGAAACTTCGGCTCGTAGCGGGCGAGTTCCTCAACGTGCTTTTGAGCCGCTCGCAAACTCGACGACGTCGACGTATTGCCTTCATAAAGCAGATCGAAAGCATTCATCGCCGCCCCGTAAATCTTTTCGGCGTTTCCCAGCACACGTTTTTCGGTTTCAAGCCTGGCGTCCTCCTCGGGTTGGAGGCGAGCCTCTTCGATCTCGCGCTTCTGAAAGTTCCACAAGTCGAGAAGCCGCATTCGGCTTTGCTCATCCCTCTCCAACTCCGCGATGCGGCTGCGGATCTGCTTCCAGTTCGCAAAAGTCTCCGCCACCGTCTGAAGGTCGATTCCCGCATAGGCATCCAGGAGCGTCTGCCGCGCAGCGGCATCGAAATGAACGATGGATTCATTTTGGGCGTGAATGACTGCAAGATGGGGGGCGATCTGCTTAAGCACCGAAACGGTCGCCGGTTGGTTGTTGAGGAATACTCGGCCCTTGCCTCCGCCAGCAATCTCGCGCCGCACAATCAGGGACGCATCCTCGGCATCGAGTCCGTTACTCTCCAGAATATTCTCGATTGCCGCCAGCGCCGGTCCATCACTCTCGAAGACGGCTGAAACAACGGCACGCTCGGCGCCAGTGCGAATTACATCGGAAGAAGCCTTGTCGCCCAGCAGCAGACCCAGGGCATCGATGAGAATCGACTTTCCCGCTCCCGTCTCGCCCGTCAGAAGATTCAAGCCGGAAGCGAACGCAATCACAACGTTGTCGATGACGGCGTAATTCTCGAGTCGAAGTTCGCTCAACACAAGGGTTTTAGGATTGAAAATCAAGCGCAGAATAGCACATGGCGCTCCTTCCCGACTCAAAGATCGGTTCCCAGCACCGATCCTCTAACCTGCCCTTCTGATTTTGCCTTCCGGCGCGCGCTTCCTGAATATTGTCGGGTACATGACATTCCTTCCCCGGATTGCCATCGCTCTGCTGGCGCTGCCCCTGGCACATGCGTCGCAATTGCAACTCCAGTGCAAGCCTTCCAGCAATGACTACGGACAGGTTCAGACCGGGACTTCCAAACAGTTTGTTTTTCAACTCACAAATACTGGAACACGCTCGATTCACATTCTTCACAAATGGAAGAATGGCAAGAGTTTCTCATTTGGCAATTTCCATGTGCCCTTGACGCTCAAGCCTGGAAAAAGCACTTCGCTACCGATCAATTTCAACCCCCTGGTCACGGGAAAGATTACGGGAACGATCACCCTGATCAGCGACGCGACCAATCCCAAACTGATCATCGGGGTCTCCGGAACCGGCATGAACACTAACAAAGCCACGCTCGGAGTCACTCCAGCCAGCCTGAATTTCGGCAACGTTACGGTGGGGACTTCGGCCAATCTCACTCTGACTTTAACGGCGTCGAACGGACCGGTAAAGATTTCAGCTGCCCAGGTGAATAGTTCTGAGATCGTTCTCTCCGGCCTTGCCCTGCCACTGACCATTGCAGCCGGACAAAGTGTCAACGCAAAGATGATCTTTACGCCAACCGCCTCTGGCACAGCCTCGGCGAAGTTGACTCTTACCAGTAACGCTGTGAACTCACCCACGACTGTCCCCCTGACCGGCGTCGGAGTCCCCGTCAGTTCGCACAGCGCCGACCTTACCTGGGACCCGAGTCACGATGTCGTGATCGGTTACAACGTCTATCGCGGCGGCAGGACGGGCGGCCCGTATTCCCAGATCAACTCTGTGCTCGACTCCACCATCAGCTATACCGATAGCACAGTAAAAGGTGGGGCCACTTATTACTATGTAGTCACGGCCGTCGATGCCTCCAACATGGAGAGCGCATTTTCGAACGAAGTTCGGGTGAGCATCCCAAGTCCTTAGAAATTCACAACCGCCCGGCGCCATTAGCAGGCTCGATACC
>QIAJ01000030.1 GCA_003225495.1 Acidobacteriota bacterium | reverse complement strand
TCGGCCTTCGATTTCACAACATCCGGCCCATTCTCGCCGCCCGTGTCGACCGGAATCTTCTCGCCTAGAATGGACGAACCGATTATGTAGTTTACCGCCGCCACATGTTTCGCTTGCGCTGCGAATGTTCGCACGCCCTTGAACTCGCCGCTCGTAGGCGCAAAGCCGAACTTATCCTCAGGCATGGCCTCGACCGCCGGCACCAGTTCGCCCTCAATCTGCTTCACGGTGCCATCCAGCACGCTGGCGATCGTTGCCGTTTTTTTATCATCGGGCGCCTGCGCCAGCCCCAGACTGCACAGTGCCAATACCACCGTCGTCATCAATGCACTCTTCTTCATGTAGCCTCCTGAACAAGTTTGACTGCAAGATTTTCAATATTGTTCTTTTGATTTCAAGGGGAACTTCTGCTTCTCGACCTGTGAGGACTCAAACAACTCCAGCCCCAGAAGGGGCGAACCAGCTTAGTCCAGCGCTTCGCGGTAGTGAAGCACTAAATTAATGTGAAATCCGAGACGGGTGACCCCATTGCATGACGTTTAATCCCGCACGACGGCCGGTGTCATCTCCAACTCGCTCGCGGTGATACGATGTCCGCGCAGCGCCATCACTCCGCACGTCAACACGACCGCCGCAACCGTGAGCGCATTCGCGATTCCGATCTTCTTCGCCAATGCTCCCCAGAACGTTGCACCCACAGCCATTCCGCCTTGCAAGACCAGCAGGTACATCGACAACGCCCGCGCCCGCAAGTACGACGGACACATCGTCTGGGCCGCGACGTTCAAACACGCGAGAATTCCGATCCACGCGCATCCTGCTACCAGCATCACGGTGCACAGAGCCGAAAAGATCTGCACTCGCCCCGCCGCAAAGGTCATCCCTGCAAATACCAGGATCGCAAACACCACCACTCCGTCGACTGACAATTTGTCGCGCACTCGAGGCAAGGCCGCTGCCCCAATCAGCGCACCCAATCCAAAGCAGCCCAGCAACACTCCATATCCACGCGCTCCGAACGGACGCGCGATGATCGGCATCAGGGCCAGCATCGAAGCGGCGGCAATGCTGAACGTTCCCGTCCGCAGCAGTACGGATTTGGCCAGTGAACTCGAGCGCACATAAGCGAATCCGTCCCCAATCGCAGACCACATTCGCCGCCGTGAAGCGGAAGCCTCGATTGGCCGCTGCCAACGGTACAAGAACAGAATGACTCCAAAGAATGATGCCGCATTCAGCAGGAAAGTCGTGCCCGACCCCACCGCAGCTACCACAACTCCGCCGAGCGCCGGTCCCACCGCACGCGCCACATTGAAGCCTGCGGAGTTCAGGGCCACCGCCGACGCATGCTGTTCCCGCGGCACCAGCTCCGGAGTAATTGCCTGCCACGCCGGATCGTTCATCACTGACCCCAGTCCCAGCAGAAACGTGAACATCAGCAGTGTCCACGGACCTACGCAACTGGTCAGCGTGAGAATACCGAGCGTTGCCGAAGCCAGCACCATCCAGCCTTGCGTGACCAGCAGAAATCGTCGCCGGTCGACTATATCCGCCAGCGCGCCTGCGGGAAGAATGACAAGAAAAACCGGCAGCGCTCCTGCCGCTTGCACCAGCCCGACCATGAATGGATTCATAGTCATCTGGGTCATCAGCCAGCCCGCGCCTACGTTCTGCATCCATGTGCCGGTGTAAGAAACCACCGAGGCAATCCACAGCGATCGAAACAATGCCTCGCCCAGGGGAGCCCAAGGCGAAACTCCACGGCCCCGTTCGCCCATCCGCTCCGCCACCGGCATCTTGATCATCTCAGCCATACTCAGAACCGTCGTTGAGCATCAGTCGCTAGTTGTTCGCGCTTCGCCGTGAAAATGCAAATGGACGATGGTCGATCTCGAAGACAACAGCGAACGACTAGCGACCCACGACCAACGACAACCTCTCAAACGGCCACTCCCCCCGCCGCCAGGCCCGCAAACCATAAATAATTAGCCCCAGCACCAGGATCACTCCAGCGTATCGAATCTCACGCAGGAAGTCCTTACGTGAAAACAAAATGAAAATAAAGCTCCCCGCCGCCACCAATGCCGGCACCGGATACAGCCACATCCGGAACGGGCGCGGCATGTCCGGACGCCGGGTCCGCAGCACGATCACTCCAATACTCTGCACCAGAAACTGCAACAGAATCCGGATCACCACTAGCGCCGCAATCAAATCCGCCAATCTCAAAAAGCAGAACAGCGCCGCCACTCCCGCCAACGCCAGCAATGAGACGTATGGAAACTTGTGCACCGGGTGTACTTTCGCAAACGACCGAAAATAATTCCCATCCGCTGCCGCCGCATAAGGTACCCGCGAATAGCCCAGCATCAGCGAAAAAACCGATGCAAATGCAGTCCACATAATAAGGACCGACACGACCGGCCCCGCCCAGCTCGCGCTCCCATATGCCCTTTGCATGAATGTGGAGACGACGTAGAGCTTGCTGTTGGACGCTCCGGATTGCACCAGCTCCCACCAAGGAACCACCCCCAGGATGCTGATGTTCATCACTACATATAGACAGCCGACCGCCACAATGGATAGCAATAGCGCTCGGGGAATGTTTCTCCCCGGCTCCTTGATCTCATCTCCAAGAAAACAGACGTTGTAGTAACCCCAATAGTCGTAGGCGGCCACCAGCATGGCCCCGCCCAGACCGTGGAAAAAATCTCGCGAAAGCGTGAACGCCCCTGCCGGGAAATCAAACGCCTGTCGCGCATTGAAGTGAGTGAGCCCAACGAAGATAATCCAGGCAATCGTCCCCATGACCCCGACCCAGAGCACCTTGGAGAGCCGTCCGATCACCGTGATGCGTCGGTAGAGCAGGAACGCAGTAAATAGGCACACCCCAATCGCCACCAGCGTTGCCGGCATCGCAACCCAGCTGACTTGCAATGTTCCCGCCAGCGGAAGATGCAAGCTCCAAGTCCGGCTCGCCCATACGTGCTCCAGTTTCGGCCAGAAGAATGCCGCGTACTGCGACAGTCCCACACTCCCCGAAGCAATCGAAAGCGGAGCACTGAACGATAGCTGCCAGATGAACAGAAACGAAATCAGCCGTCCCAACTTCTGTGGCCCGTAGATCTCTTTTAGATAACGATACGACCCGCCCGATCCCGGCATTGCCGCGCCGAGTTCCGCCCAGACTAGTCCGTCGCAGGCTGCCAGCAGCGCCCCCAGAATCCAACCCAGCATCGCCTGCGGACCGCCCATCGCAGTCACGATCAGCGGGATCGTAATGAATGGCCCCACGCCAATCATGTCAATCATGTTCAGGGCAGTAGCTGACCCCAGCCCAATGCCCCGCACAAGTTGCGGCTTGTTATCGGTACTGCCTTCGGACGGTATGGCCATGAAGTCGGGGTCGATGGTCGTTAATCGTTAACCATGGGGATCGACAGAAACAAATTAAAAAAAACTGTCGTCGTGAGCGGAGCATTACTTCACGAAGTGAAATTGATGCGTAGTCGAAAGCCCCTACACCGCCGGCTCCGTCCTAAACGCAGCCAGGCATTCTCTCAGCAACGCGCAGGCTGAACTGCAAGCATCCCTCGCCAGCGTCGGGCCGCTTTTTTACGTGCGCTCCTATGGCCGCCGAACGACCAGCGACAATCTACTCGCCGCTGACCAGATTCACAAACAACCGCACGGCCCCTGGCACTCCCGCCGGCAACTGTCGGAAGAACGCAAGTCCCGTGTAAACGTATGTCCCCTTGCCGAACGGAGCAATGACCAGCCCGCCCTTTTGCTCCCCCTCCGACGGATCGTGCGTTTCCAACAGCGGCGTAAATTTCGGATCCCATTGGGAAGCGAAATATAGCCCTCTCTCCTGCACCCATCCCTCAAAATCTCTCTGCGTGATTTCATTAGGAGAATGAAAAATCCGGTTTGCGGGATCAAGAATCTTTACCGGCGCCTCTTCCACTGAAACGCGCGCCCGGCTCAACGTCAGCGGATACGGCGCAAAATTTCCGCTGTTGAACTCGCTGGTGGAAGCGTTGTACAGCACCACCAGTCTTCCGCCCGCCTCCACAAATTCCAACAGTCGCTTGTTGTTCGCGATGACTTCTTTCTGCGTATCATAAGCGCGAATTCCGAGCACGATTGTCTTATACTGATTGAGTTGCTCGGTGCCAAGTTTATCCGCCGGAATCAGCGTTACCTCCATTCCGATCTGTTTCAGCACCGTTGGAATCTCGTCGCCCGCGCCCATAATGTAGCCGAGCTTCAAACTCTTCGGTACTTTCACATCGACGATGCTCACCCGCTGCATCGCCGGCTGATAGTAGTAGAACGTGCCCAGGTCTTCGCGGGTGACGACCGAATACGCCTCGTCGTACTTCCGATCGCCGCCTTTCAGCTCAGCCCTGATCTCGGTGCGCCCTTCCTTCGACTCCGAAGGGAACACTTCGAAACTCGCCTCCTTCGCCTGATCCTTAGCGATCTCAACTTGTTGCTGCTGCGGGTCCGATCTCCAACCGGTGGGAATCTTCAGCGACACCTGAACTTGGGAAGCACTTCCCTGATCGCGGGCGCCCGTCTTGACGCCCGTACTGCCTCGCAAGTTTGACGGAATCACCGCGCTGGATGGCTGCACTTCGATCGAAAATGCCGGCGCGACCGCCAGCGGCCGTTGTGACTCGTTCCCGGATGCATCCTTATATCGCACCATGCAGACCGAGGTTATGAAATGCCCATCGGCATAACGAGCCATAGCCTGAACCGGAGGACGCGGCAACGGTTGTTCCAGTAATTTTGGGTCGTCAACGATGTTGATAGCGTCTCTCTCGGGATCATTGCGATGCCAGTACGGCCGCGTTGCCTTCGCGGTTACGGGAACAGAAACTCGGAAGTGAACAACCTGTCCGATTCCGGAATCTTCTTTCTTCACTACTTCCCACTTCCATCCCGGAGGAAGCTCAAGAGTGACATCAACATTCCCGCGCGAAGCCTTGGCCGTTGAAAATCTTGCTGTCGCCTGAAACGTCCGTCCCGACACAGCCATAAACGCATCGTCCGGATTCGATCCAACCGGAGCTTCCACGACGGCGCTGAACCTTTCCCCCGCGGACAGCGAGCGCGCCTTTTCAATGTCCGCCTGCAAATGCTCCAGCAGCCGAACCCGAAAATCATTCTTGGTTTGTGTCGAGAGTTGCGACCCGATAATCTGCTTGAAAAGCTTCCCCACCATTCCGCTTGCGCCAGCCAGGGAAGACTCTGCTGCCGCAGGATCTTTCTCTGAAGCGGCACTCGCTTCATCGATCTTCGCCTTGATATCCGCCAGCCCCTTCCGCAACCACGGCGCCCGCTTCTCCTCATCGCCAAGTCGCGCCGCGAGCCCCGGCAGCGTCGTGTCAATCCCATCAAAAAAAGTTTGCTCGTGTCCATCCTTGTCCTTCGGCGAATTCACTACCGAATCCAGCAACTTGTAATGAGTAAAGCGGTCTCCCGGTTCGACGGTCCAACTTCCCGAACCTTGCGACAACTGGTGCCGCAACCCCTTCATCGCGAACTGAATATACGAAGTTCCAAGCACCGCATCGTTCACACCAGTATTCAGACGGACCGTGTAATTCGCCGATTCGCAGGTGCTCGCAAAAAATCCGCAGACGTTCCCGCTGTAAAGTTTTTTCGCCTGCCAGGGATGCAATCCCTCCGCAATCTGCTCGGGAAAGCGCTTCGGATCACCCGCCGCACGGAACGCCTCTTGGGTCAAGATCGCCGATGCCTGATGATGCCCATGTCCATCCCGATCTGTCCCCGAAAAGCGAGCCACGAGTACGTCCGGACGAAATGTCCGAATCGCGCGCACCAGATCCCCCAGCGCGACGTCGTGCCCCTGCCACTTCTGAAATGTCTCCTCCGGCGTCTTCGAATATCCAAAATCCGCCACACGCGAAAATCGCTGCTCGACTCCGTAATAACGATCCGACGCCAGAAGTTCCAAAGTCCGCAGCACGCCCAGCACATCGAACAGATTGCTGCCCAGCTTGTTTTGCCCACCTTCGCCGCGCGTCAAGGTCATCAGTAAAGTCGAAACACCCTTGCCGCGCGCCTCCAGCGTCAGCATCCCGCCATCTTCGTCATCCGGATGCGCCGTCACCTGCATCAACCGCCTGGTCGTCTGCAACCGCCGCAGCATGAGCTTCAGCCCCGCAGTTCCAGTTTCCTGCGGCAACGGATCGTAATAATGATCGACAGCCTGCTTGTCGCCTGACTGTGCACAAGAAAAAGGCGCCGCCAGCGCCAGTAGACCAACCAGCAATACCGCAGCAGCGCGCATCGCCGTCCTCAACACCCCACACCCATACCACCGGATTTCAGACATTCCCATGTGATGGAACTTCCTCAGATAAGGGACCAAGTATATTGTGCGGCGACGGATCTGCGACCCATCGTGCAGCGAAACATTCACAAAACAAGAGGTCGATCGCAACCACCCACCGCCACGCCTCACCAATTGGACGCCCGGCGCGCCTCTCTCGTGAGCATTCACTTCATCCCACTCCCCTCCATAAACTTCTTCTGACACTCCCCGGCGGCTTGCACAATCCCGCGGAACTCCGCCTCGCCCTGAACTTCCGCCAGCAGCGGATCAGCCTGTAGCGCCTGATACGCACAATATTTCTGGTCAACCGCTTTGCGCAGAAACGCATAGGCAATTTTCTTCTCGCCGCAGTGCGCCAGCACCGCTCCCTGGTAGTACTTCAATTCCGAATCCTGCTCCGGCAGCAGCCGGTCGCGCGCCTGCTCCGCCAGCAAATCGAGTGCCTCGTGCGGTTCCTTGTTCAGACATGCCTGCAAGAAATCCCGCATCCACATCGGATTGGTCGTCATCTTCTCCGCCGCCTCGCGTGCCTCTTTCATCCTGCCTTCGCGCATCAGCACCGACACCATCACCGCATTCGTCCACTCCGATCCCGCATCCTTACTCAGATACTGTTTGGCGAACGCCATCTTCCCCGCTTCGAAGAACGCAAATGAACACGACCTCAAGTTGAAGTTCCCTGGATCGATCGCTGCCGCCGCATCGCACTCGCGTTGCGCTTCATCCAGCTTGCCCGCATATCGAAACACGTAGGCCAGCGAATAGTGCGCGATCGCATTATCCGGCCGCCTCGCCACCAGATCGCGCGCATCCTGATACGCCTTATCGAGGCGTCCCATTTCCACTTCGTTCGTAGTTAAAAATCCCAGCGCGTTGACGCGTCCCGGCTCCAGCTTCAGAACATTCCGATAAGCATCATTGGATTTCTCATACTGCGCCGATCCACCGCCCGCATAAATAGCGTCGAAATAATACCGCCGCCCCAATGCCTCCCACGCCGGCGCATACTTCGGATCGAGCGCGACCGCCCGCTCCAGCATCTTGATACCTTCTTTATTCGGAGCCGCATCATGCGGCACTGGCAGGCTCCGCATGTACCACTCATAGCCTTCGCTATTCGCGGGAGCGCTGCTCGCTTCGACCGCGCCGCCGCCCACTCCCAATGCTGGCAAGAGCTCCTGCCGGACTTTTTTCGCCAGTTGGTTCTGCAGCACAATTAAATTGTCCGATGGTGCCATCAGCGTGCTCGTCCAGATGAGCTTGTTGTCCTTGACCTCTATTGCTTCCAGCGTGACCATAACTTGCTTGTTCTGCTGGAGAAAATGTCCCGTCACTACCGTTCCCACCTGCAACTCTCGGCCGATCGTCGCCGGATCGTTTTCGCCATTCGCGTACTTCCGCGTCGCTGACGACGGCCGGATCTCCAGTGTCCGTGCATAGGTCAAGGTATTCGCAATCTCATCCGCGAGTGCGAAACGCAGAAACTCGCTCGCCTGATCGTTCGTAATATTCTGAAGCGGCAGCACCGCGATCGTCCGATTGCCGGTATTCATTACCAAGCTGCGGCGCTTGAACCACCAGGTTCCGACCGCGATCAGCACCGTAAGCAGTACGGCCGCTGCTTCCAGCGTGACCATAACTTGCTTGTTCTGCTGGAGAAAATGTCCCGTCACTACCGTTCCCACCTGCAACTCTCGGCCGATCGTCGCCGGATCGTTTTCGCCATTCGCGTACTTCCGCGTCGCTGACGACGGCCGGATCTCCAGTGTCCGTGCATAGGTCAAGGTATTCGCAATCTCATCCGCGAGTGCGAAACGCAGAAACTCGCTCGCCTGATCGTTCGTAATATTCTGAAGCGGCAGCACCGCGATCGTCCGATTGCCGGTATTCATTACCAAGCTGCGGCGCTTGAACCACCAGGTGCCGACCGCGATCAGCACCGTAAGCAGTACGGCCGCCAGCGCCAGCGTGACCCATGTTTGCTTGGGGCTCGCCTTCCGGAACGTGTTCGTCGCCAGCTTCGCCGGCTTCCGTCCCGCCGCTTTCGTCAGCCCCGATTCCGTCTCCTTCTTCAGTCGCTGGAGATCGGTCTTCATCTCCGCCGCGTTCTGGTAGCGCTTCTCGCGGTCTTTCTCCATCGCCTTGCCGATGATGGTCTCCAACTCCGCCGGCACTGTCGGATTCACCGCCCGCGGCGACGGTGGTTTTTGATTCAGTACCGCATGCAACGTCGTGACGACATTTGTTCCAGTGAACGGCTTCTTACCCGTCGCCATCTCGTACAGCACCACGCCAAACGAAAAAATATCGCTGCGCGAGTCCAGGTGCTCCGACCTCGCCTGCTCCGGAGACATATACACGGCTGTCCCCGCAATCACTCCCACCTGCGTGAGCGACTCTTCAAACGAGCTGTCGGTGCTCGTTCCAACCTCGCCGCCCTTCGCCAATTTGGCCAACCCGAAGTCAAGGACCTTCACCTGACCGCTCGGAGTCAGAAAAATATTTGCGGGCTTGATGTCGCGATGCACAATGCCCTTGGCGTGCGAAGCCGCTAGCGCATCCGCAACCTGTATCGCAACGTCCAGCAGATGCTCCAGTTCCATCGGCTTGCCCTTGATGCGCGCCTTCAGGCTCTCGCCCTCGAGCTTCTCCATCACGATGAACGGATGCCCGTTGTTTTCCTCGATGTCATGGATCGTGCAGATATTCGGATGATTAAGCTGCGACGCCGCCCGCGCCTCGCGTGTAAACCGGTCCAGCGACCGCTTGTCGTTCGCCAGATGTTCAGGGATAAACTTCAGCGCCACATGCCGCTCGAGCCTGAGGTCCACCGCGTCATAGACGACGCCCATCCCGCCACCGCCCAGCTTCGACAAAATGTGGTAGTGGGAAACCGTCTGCCCGAGCATGTCCATAGTTGGTTTGTAGGACGGACACTCTTGTCCGTCGCTGTTGCCTTTGATTCTACGTGGAGCGCACAAGTTCGCGTGAAGCGGGCTCCGCCCGCGAGGCGTAATGTTAGGCGGTCAAGAAGAGTGGGTCAACTCAGCGCTGAAGCGAGTACGAATTTGGGATCAAGCCGGAGGCTATAAGCTAAAAGCCAAGAGCTAAGAGTTAAGCGCTAAGCTCCCACCAGTCCCGCCGACGACCCCACCCACTGCATATTCTTGTTGTGATCCACGCCCATCATCAGCCCACGTCCCATGCGCACGATGATCAGCACCGGCGTCAGTTCCTTGATCCAGACATACATCATCCGCAACTCCGCCTTGGTCGGACCATGCGGTGTCTCGATGACCGGCGTAAAGTTCAGCCGTTCCTGCAAAATATATTCGCCGCGCTTCTCGGAAGGAATGGCATCGATATCCGCGCGCGAAGGCGCAATCACGACGCCCAGCCCGGCAAAAGAATACAGCGGCTTCAGCACGAAGTTTTCCAGATCTGCAGGCACTGACGGCATCTGATCCAGAAACCATGTCCGCGGCACGGAGGGATGCTTCAGGTAGGGAATTGAATATTTACTGATTCGGAAATACCAGTTGGGATGTCCTGCCCACTCCACATCCAGATGATCGCGAAAGTCGAAAGGTAAAGCCACACCCTTCCGCTCCAACTCATCCACAATGGCGCGGTTGTAGATGCGGTGAATCGGAATCCGCTTCCCGCCCGCCTCATAAAACAACCGTCGTCCCTCTTTCTTGATCTTCGTGATACAAACGGTACGCACGCCTAGTAACTTCTCCGTTAACAAGAAATCAGGAAGTGTCTTCTGCTCCTCCGGATGTACCTCCATCAGCACAACGTTCGCTGGATCATGCCCCGCCACAATTGCATCCCGCAGCAATTGCGTATACGACTCCGAGTTCAGTCCGCTCAGGTGGTAGCGCAAATTCGAGTCGAGTCCGAACACATCGATATAAGTCTGCGACAACACCGGTTGATACGCATAGAGAGAAGGAAATGCCTGCAACTCAACCAGCTTGGGTTGCAACTCGCCGCCAGCGTTCTTCACCAATCCAAAATCCACTTGTATAAACATCGGATGCGCAGCTTCATTCGGCACCCGAAACTGCGGAGGGATTGTCTTTTCCGAGCGCGCGCGATAGTCCGGATTGTCCACCAACTGCCGGATCAGCTCCTTGCCCTCCTCTTCCAGCCGCGAAACCAGGGCCTCGGGAAAAAAACAAGGCGTCTCCGAAACC
>QIAJ01000026.1 GCA_003225495.1 Acidobacteriota bacterium | reverse complement strand
GCGGGCCGAAGCTTTCGACCTGATGCTCCAGCACGCCGCCGAAATCGGCGCCAATGCTGTAGTTGGCGCCCGCTACGATGCGACCGAAGTAATGCAAGGCGTCACAGAAGTTCTGGCTTATGGGACGGCTGTTTTTGTCGAGCCCTCACGGTGATGCCTCACGTCAGCAGACGCTCCGCGACTCGCTGGCGGTACTCAAATGTTCGGCGCATTTGCGGTTTTATAAACAACTGGTTGATCACGGATGAGAATGGTCCAAATCTGAGCTCATAAGAAATAACGTCGCGGACCACAGTACCCGAACGTCCGCGCCGCCTCTCCGACGCGAACTCATGCCGATGGTGCCAAATCTTGAAAAGCCGGTCGGAATGAGCATCTTCGAACGATTGGGAACGAAATCCTTAGAACTGATCCCTCGCCGGCAAACTGCTCGTTGTGCGGCTGATCGGGCGGCGGTACGAGCCATACGTCCTCCACTCTGACAGCCATCCATGGGGGCATAATTCTTGCAAGAGTTTCCGGATTTCCGAAGAAGCTGAACGCCTGCTCGAGAGGAATGGGTATCCACTGCTCGAATTTTGCCTTGTATGCCATCCACCTTGTAAGTTGGGAAACTTCCGCCTACGATACGTCGCTTGATCCTACTCGATCTGCCAGTTACATTCGAACAACATGAAATTCAACCCCAGCATATCCACGATACGCGCTGCACGAGAATTGCTGGCCCGGTATTTCACCGCGACACAAACATTCCCGGCACGTTCGCTCTCGCGCGATGGTGCGCGCGTCTACTTGAAACTCGAAACGGAGTTGCCGACTGGCTCATTTAAACCGCGTGGTGCGATCTATGCTCTCGCCACCAATCTCAGCCGGCGTGAGATTATCGAGGGCACTGCTTCCAGTACTGGAAATCACGGTGCTGCGGTAGCGTACGCCGGCAAGGTCCTGGGACGTCCAGTCACCATCTTTTTGCCCAAAAACCCCAATCCCGTGAAGCGTGACAAGATCGTGGCGCTTGGCGCTCGCATCGTACAGAGCGGCGCGGCAGATCTCGGCCAGGCATTCCAGCAGGCTGCGGAGTATTCGCGCCGTCCCGGAGTTTATTTTCTCAACGATGCGACCGATCCCGATTTGCCCGCCGGTCCTGCGACGATCGCCTGCCCATCTACGTTCCCATCGGAGACACGGCGCTGATCCGCGGTGTGGCTGCGGCAGTGAAGCAGCTGCTGCCGGGAGTAAAAATAATCGGAGTGCAAGCGGAGCGCGCTCCCGCCTACTACCTTTCATGGAAAGAAGGCCATCCCGTGCCAACCGAGACCTGCGACACCTGCGCCGACGGGCTCGCCACGCGTACGCCAGAAGCGGACAATGTTCGAATGATTCGCGAACTCGTGGATGACATTGTGCTCGTAAGCGAGGAACAGATGCTTGGCGCAATTCGTCATCTCTATGAGCGCGAGGGCATTTTGGCCGAACCTGCAGGGTCTGCCGCTAGCGCTGCATTCCTCGCGCAGCCGAAGGACGGCACAATGGTATTGCTGGTTACGGGCGGAAATATTTCGCAGGAAGTCAGAATGCAAGCCGGGATTGCTGAAGCATACTGCGAGAGAGAGTAAGTCGGATCTTTACTCGACTAATCCTGAATCACCGGCAACGGACCCAGCAGCGGCACGCGCTGGTGTAATCCGCATTCAGTCTTAGCAAACCCCGCCCACCGGCCGGCCCGGGAATCTTCTCCAATCGCAACCGGTCGCGTGCATGGTGAGCAGCCGATACTCGGGTATCCCTCGTCGTGCAGCGGGTTGTATGGAATCTCATTTTCGCGGATGTAGTCCCACACCATGTCGCTGGTCCAGTCGCAAAGCGGATTAATTTTGACAAGTCCAAATTTTGTATCCCACTCGATTTTCTGGGCCTGAGCCCGATCGGGCGTCTGATCGCGTCTGATCGCGGCAATCCACGCGTCGAGCCTCGACAATTTCGCGCGCAGCGGTTCGACCTTCCTCATGGTGCAGCAACGATCCGGAGTGCGCAGCCAGAGCGCAGCTCCGTGCTCGCGTTCCTGCTCTTCAATTGTGAGGGCGGGTTGCACCCGTTCGACTGTGATGCCGTAACGGCGCTCGACTCTTTTCATCAGCTCGTATGTCTCTGGAAACAGCACCCCGGTGTCGAGCGTGAACACTTTAATGTCAGGCCGCAGACGTGCAGCCATATCGATCAGGACCATTCCTTCCGGACCAAACCCCGACGCCATCGCAATCTGCCGGTCGAAGCGATGCAAGGCCCAATCCAGAATTTCCTCCGCCGCCCATGATTCAGCAAATGCCTGCGTAACGTACAGCCAGCCCAGTTCAGCCACGAGACGCCTCCGGTCGCGGACCCGAAATCTGCGCGGTAAGTAATTCAGCGCCGAGATTTCTGACATCAGCAACGCCTAACTTTGCTAGCTGTACAACATCGCCGAGAATCAGGATGGACGGTTTAGCATGCTCGCCGATCGCCGGAAGCTTCCCAAGCGTGGTGATCGTCGTTTGCTGTACTGACGTACTGGCCCGCGACACGATCGCACAGGGCGCCTCGCGCGAAAGGCCGGCCGCCGAAAGCTTGCTCACAGTTTCGTGCGGATCGGAGCCCGGCATGTAAAGCGCGATCGTAGTACCGGAAGCAACGATCGACCGCAAATCCGGTAACGGCCGATCCTCTGCGAACTGCCCCGTCATAATCAGCAGCGACGAAGCGGTCTGGCGCAGAGTGAGAGGAATATCGACCGATGCCGCCGCCGCAAAGGCCGCTGTCACGCCCGGCACGATTTCGAAGTCAATGCCCGCTTTTCTCAGTGCCTGCATCTCTTCACCTGCCCGCCCGAATACCAGTGGATCGCCGCCCTTCAGTCGCACGACCTGTAAGCCCTGCCGTGCGAGTTCGATCATCAGGAACTGGATCTCCTCCTGCCGCGCGCTCTTTCTGCCAGCCCGCTTGCCCACATCGTGAAGCTGAGCGGTCCTACCCACCAGCGTGAGAATTTCCGGCGATACCAGATCGTCGTGCAGAACGGCGTCCGCCTTACGGAGCAGCCGCAATGCTTTCAGAGTAAGCAGTTCCGGATCGCCCGGCCCCGCTCCAACCAGATACACTTTGCCTTTCACGAGACTTCCTTTCCTGCTTCAGACTGATTCCTTCGGATAAATTCCATGAACGCTTCGCGAGTTGCTATGCCGTGCATAAGCTTGCGTCGTACTTCCGAATCGCCGCCCGCGCGGAACATTGCTTCCCGCCGGCTTCCCAATTCTTCGAGCCAGCTTGCGTAGGCCGCCGGAAATTCTCCTTCGAGTTGTTTTCGTATGCGTTGCGCAAGCGCGGGGCTAAGGCCCGCAGTAGAAATTGCGATCTGAAGTTGTCCCCGGCGCACGACTGCTGGATAGTAAAAGTCGCAATGCGGAGGATCGTCGACCACATTGCATAAAATTTCGCGCGCGTGACACTCGCGGTAAATCGCGTGGTTCAAGTCGACATCGGAAGTCGCAGCCACCACCAGAAAGACGCCATCCAGGTCGGCAAATTCGAACTCACGCCGGACCCAGGTCAACGCTCCGCGATCGGCCCACTCCCGCACCAACGCCGAAGCGAAAGGCGCCACCACGCGCAGATGAGCTCCGCAATCCAGCAGGCTGCGAATTTTCTGCTCCCCAACACTGCCCGCTCCCAGGACCAGGCACTTGCGTCCCTCCAGTTTGAGGAACATCGGAAACAAGGAGGCGGTGTTCATCCCCGTCAGCCCTCCACCGCGTGAGGCACCGGAGCTGCGGGCTGATCCCGTTCCACGGGCGCGACCTGTTGTCCGGCTAGAAATTGTCGAAGCTCTTCGTTGCTATGCCGCGCAAAGTAGCGCCGGAGATTTTCGCCCGGCTCGCGCATTGTCCGATACGCCCGTAGCAATCGTTCAATGGCGTCTGGTACTTCTTGCGCCGAGCAACGATAGCCCACGGGGCGCGCGATTGATTGCAAAGCTCCGACCGCGCCACCCAGGCAGAAGTAGTAAGCGTCCACGAGTTTGCCGTCGACCTTCAGCTTTTTGCCTTCCAGTCCGATGTCGGCGATCCAGTGCTGCCCGCAACTGTTCGGGCAACCGGTGACGTGGAGTTTCAAGTCCTGATCGAAACCCGGCAGCCGGTCGTCGAGTTCCTCTGTCAGCCAGCGCGAAAAGCCTTTCGTTTCTGTGATAGCGAGTTTGCAGAATTCTGTTCCACTGCACGCTATCGTGCCGCGGACGAATGGCGAAGCCTGGACCGGGAAACCAAGATCGGTCAGCTCGCGCGCCAACGGCTCCGTATTCTTGTGCGGTACATTCACGATGAGCAGGTTCTGCATCACCGTCGTGCGCAAATCGCCAGAGCCGAAGCGCTCGGAGAGCTCCGCGGCAGCCTGCAATTGCTCGGAGCTTACCCGTCCGCGCAGAACTGCTGCTCCCACGAAATTGAGGCCTTCCTGCTTTTGCGGATGAATCCCGATGTGGTCTCGATAGACGTCGTGAGGCGCCGGTTCAGACTCGGCCGGATCAAACTTGAAACCAACTACATTCTCCAATTCGGTCTGGAAGCCTTCGGCATTCCACCCTTCGCGAAGAAAAAGAAACTTCAACCGAGCTCGTTCGCGGTGCTCGCGTAAGGTAGTGGCACGACGGAAGAGTTCGGCCACGCCGCGAATCGCGTCCACCACCTGGTTCCAGCGGACAAAAACGTTCAGGCGCACCGCTAGGTGGGGATCTGTCGAGAGCCCGCCGCCAACGCGCAGAGAAAATCCAGTCTCCGACTCACCACGAAAGGTGCGTGTCACCGCAGTCAGGCCGACGTCGTTGATCTCCGGATAGGAGCACCAGTCGCGGCATCCCGTCAGGGAGACTTTGAACTTGCGCGGCAGATTGTAGAACTCCGCGTTTCCCGCCAGCAGGCGCGAGGCCTCGATCGCGAGCGGCGACGGATCACAGATCTCGTTCGCATCGAGCCCCGCCACCGGGCAGCCAGTGATGTTCCGAACCACATCGCCGCACGCTCCCAAAGTAGTGAGGCCGATTCGATCCAAAGTTTCGAGGACCTCAGGCAGCGCGTCCGGCGTAACCCAGTGCAACTGGAAATTCTGGCGGACCGTGATGTCGGCGACGCCGCGCCCGAAGCGCCGCGACAGATCGGCGACCGCTCGCACCTGTTCGGATCGCAGAATGCCATTCGGAACGCGAATCCGCACCATGAAGTAGGGAAGCGCCTTCCCTTCGCCATTCTGCCCGCCGAGAACGCCCGCGCCGTCGCCCTGCGTATAGACTCCCCACCAGCGCATATAAGTTCCCAGCCATTCTGGAGGGATTGCCGGAAAGCCATTACGCGCGAATCCGCGAATTTCATCGAGGGCCTCCCATGGATTCTTCTCTCGCTTCAATCGCTCCACCCGTTGCGCTTTGGTTTCTTTGGTCGCCATGTTCTCCACCAATATCTCGACAAAAATAAAAACCCACCGGCAGCTAGCTCGCTGGCGGTGGGTGTATGTATGCCGGATCTGAATCTATTTAGAGATTAAGTCAGCAGCCCCCTTGCGCCAGAAGACACGTTGGCGCAACAACAACAGATGCAAGAAATCGTGTGGTGGCTCGACATCGTGAGCCGGATTCTATGGGGACCGAGAAGCATCTGTCAAATAAGATGTGCCGATTTTCGAAAAGGAACCATTATTTTCGTCACCCTCGACCACCGCTAGCTTCCGATTGCTAAGTACCACCGAAGAGCCGGTAGCCTATTTTTGGTTTATTAACGGATTTCCACAAGAGAGGCACGCCAAACCCTGCACACTACGGCACATAGCTGCGCCAGAACCACAGCATTAAACGCAACAGCTAGTGGTCATCGATTTGGTTAACTACAAGATCTCGCGCTTTGCACCGTCCGGCACTTTCGTGTGTCTCAACCTGAAACTTTCCTATTGACAATAAGGCAGTTAGGCGTAGGATGTGGTCAAAAGTGGTACAAAGTGGATTAGAAGTAAGAGTGCGTGGGCGAAAACATTAACTAACGAGGCGCCAGTGGTTTTAGAGACTGACACCCCCGAAAAAAGGCCCAACGAACCGGAATCCACCGCAATTGTGGCTACTTTGACCTCCCTTGTTGTAGCTGTGGCAGCAACCAGACACCAACAGAGCCCGAGAACAAGCAGGCCGTATGTTTCGCGGAAATCACCCAACTCGCGTGGACGAAAAGGGACGGTTAAAGGTCCCTTCGGAATTCAAGCGGGTGATCGACGAGAAATATGCCCAGAAATTCTACATCACCAGTCTCGATGGAATTGTTGCTCAAGTGTATCCCTTCGAGGAATGGGAGCGGATCGAGCAGAAGCTGGCGTCGCTATCCACTTTCAATCCGACGAAGAAAAAATTTCTCAATCGCACGAATTATTACGGGCAGGTCGTAGAGATGGACGGGCAGGGGCGCCTGCTGATCCCACAGATCCTGCGTGAGTCGGCGCAGATCCGCGGTGAAGTGGCAGTGCTCGGCAATCTGACCTACCTGGAGGTCCGGAACCTGGAAGCGTTCCGCAAGGAGATTGAGGA
>QIAJ01000161.1 GCA_003225495.1 Acidobacteriota bacterium | reverse complement strand
GAAGGTAGCCGCTCGTCCAGAAGACCGCCCCATTTATGCTGAGACCGACTATCCTCATCGCGCGTTCAGCTGGAGTGGGCTCCGGGCGCTGCGCACCGGCAAATATCTGTATATTCACGCTCCCGAACGCGAACTGTATAACCAGTTGGATGATCCCGCCGCCGCCCATAACCTGGCTGCTTCTGGGAAGGCTGTGGCCGATACCCTGGGTTCCCAGTTGGATGAATTTCGAATCAGGACCAGCCAAACTCTGGTTTCGCTGGCGAAACCGGACAAGAGAGAGATCGAGACGCTCCAGGCGCTGGGATATGTCGCCTCCGATTCGAGCGAGGCCGTCGACAGTCATAACCTCTCGGGCGCTGATCCCAAGACGAAGATTCAGATTTCTAACCTACTCCATGACGCGATGCTGAATGTGGAAAACGCGCAGTACGAAGAGGCTATTCCGCTGCTGAGGCGGGCTCTGGCTCAGCAACCCAACCTTCCAGTTGCCAATATGCAGTACGGCATCGCGCAGGCACGCCTCAAGCACCCTGCGGAGGCGATTGGCCCCCTCCAGAAAGCCATCCAGGCTTTGCCCGACAATGGCCTCGGCCACTACGAACTCGGACTCGCACTATTTGAGACCGGTGATTGGAAGGGCGCAGAACCGCAGTTCGAAGCGGCCGTTGCGAAGGCGCCACGCTGGGCCGACGCCCAATTCTCGCTTGCCTCCGTCTATGCCCGCACCGATCGCGTCCCGGAGGCGATGGAGCATCTGGATATCTGCCTCAGCCTCGACCCCAACCACTACCGCGCCAACCTGCTACGCGGTCGGATTTTATCGCTGCAACACAAGCCGTCCGAAGCGCTGCTGAACTTGAAAAAGGCCGCCGCAATTCAGCCCGATTCCCGCGAAGCCCACTCATTCTTGGCAGATGCTTACGAGCAGTTAGGCGACGCAGTCAACGCCGCCGCGGAGCGAGCGCGAGCGGGACAGCGTTGAGCAACGCTCAATAAAAATGGGGGCGAAATCTCCGCCCCAGTATGCAAGCACTAGTCTTTGCTCTTAACCTGCTGTTGCCTGACGTTAAAACGAAAGCTTCAGCGCGAACTGAATGATGCGCGGATCGCGCGTTTGGGTGACCTGCCCGAAGCTGCCCCTGAACCCCGTGGCGGTCGAAGAATTTCCCGAGATCAGGAATTGCGTGTGATTGGATGCGTTAAAGTACTCTGTGCGGAACTGCAGATTGGCCCGCTCAGTGAACTTGAAGGTCTTGAAGATCGATAGATCAACGTTGTTAATCCCCGGTCCCCGAACCGAATTACGTCCCGAATTGCTAAAACTGAAGAGCGGGATCGTGCCACCCTCGCTTTCATTGAGGCAATCGTAAGCCGTCGGGTCGAAATAATAATGGCCCGGCTGATCGGTTCCGGTACAGCTGCCAGTGTCGAATGTACGCAAGGTGCGAGGATCAAAGGTGCGCGGCTTTCCCACCAGATCCGCTCGATCCAAGCCACTGGCCTGCTGGCTTTGATTGTCGTTGGAAAAAATCGTGAACGGATTCCCGGACTGAAACGTTGCAATTCCATTGAGCTGCCAGCCTTCCGTCAACTTCCGCAGGAAGGCATTGCTCTGTCGGAACGGCCTATCCCAGGGTATCTCCCACGAACCGCTGAGAACCAGACGGTGCGGGGCATCGAAATCGGCCAATCCGCGGTCGAGACGGGGGTTGAGCGGGTCTGTTTGCAGTGACGAACGGGCCCGGAAACCTGACTGTATGTCGATGGTCTTCGACCATGTATAGGCGCCGCGGATATTGAAACCGCCGCTGAATCGCCTGTCGAGTGTTACCTGGAGCTGATGGCTATCGGAAAGGCCATTGCTGTGATCGGTGAGGAGTTGGCCCGCTTCCGTCAATGAAGAGTTTGGATCGGTGGGATCTTCGCAACCCGCCAGCGCGCGCGCGCAATCTGCATTGGTGAACCCAGCATTCTCAAATTGCGTCATCAAAATGGACGGTTGCGGGAAGTTGACATCTGCAGAAGTAATCAGCTTCCTACCCAGGCTGCCGACGTAGTAAGCCTCGAGCAGTGTGTCTTTTGTGAGCTGGTATTGGAACCCGAAGTTGTAGTTCTCCGAGTATGGAGTGCGGAAATGCGGATCCACTACAAAGGCAAACGACACCTTGGGGTCAAAGAACTGTCCCAAGCGCCCGCCGGCAATGAAGGGAAACGGATTGACGGTTCCTTCCTGGAACGAGTTAAATGGGTCGGCGATCGGATCAAATCCCGGAGTGAAACTGGAGTAGTTCAGATTCGAGACATCTCCAAAGGGTGGTTGTCCTCCAAATTGCAGGTTTAGAGCTCCGTCTTCGATGTCATAGAAGATTCCAAAGCCACCACGCATGACCAGCTTGGCATTCCCAAGGACGTCCCATGCAAATCCAATTCGCGGCGCGAAGTTGTTTTTGTCAGGAGATATCATGCCACGACCGGGTGTCCCTGGATCGCCCGGATAAAGAAGGCTATTCGGTGCGTCCGGAAACTTTGTGGACTGCTGGCCCGGAAAGAAACCGATGATCTCGTCATGAGGATCATACTGGGGCGTGTTGTATTCGTAACGAAGGCCCAAATCCAGAGTCAGACGAGGAAGAATCTTCCAGGAATCCTGGCCGTAAAAACCAAATGAGGAGGTTCGAATTCCATACACCGCACTTGAGAACTGGAAGTAGTTATCAGGGAAGCCGCCGACGAAGTCAGCAAAACCATTCCCGGTGAACGGGGAGATAAAATTGGCGAAATCATAGCTGCCATTATTGAAGAAGTCGAACGAGAAATTGTTGCGAACGCGGCGAATGTCAGCGCCAAACTTCAGATCGTGATGTCCCTTGTGCCAGGAGAGATTGTCCTGCCAATGGAACGTCACATCGTGCAGTTTGGTGGGACCTTGAGGCGAAGGTCCGAGTTGAAATGTATTACTAAACATAATCGGTGGCGCTGTGCCCGCCGGATCGTCGGGATTAACATTCGTGAACCCCAAGTCGGCAGGCGTGGTTGTATCCGCCGGTACCGCTTGTAAAGTAGCCACGCGGTTCGCTCCAAAGATGAATTCATTGACTATGGTTGGACTAAAACTATGGACCCACGTGATTGCTCCCTGCTGACTGCGCGTCAGGTCGGAGAATCCGGAACCCTCGGGTACATTGCCGCCGCTCGACGCGCCGTTGACAATGCGAAACGGAAATGCCTCCCGGACGTCATTAATGACGTAGTTTCCATAGATCGTGTCACGGTCGGAAAGGCGATGATCGATCCGAACGATGCCCTGATCTTCCTGAATTCTCCCAATGGGATTAGCGACGAAGTTGTTGCCGCCTGCATTAGGTAGAGGCAAGTACTTGCTGATGTAATTGCCGATTACCGGATTCACGGGTATCTGATTGCATACCGAGCCTTCACACAAGTACGGATTTCCGTTGTTGGTCGGGTCAAACAACTGGCCAGTGTCGCACCCTTCCGCGGGGCAACCAGGCACCCCTATAGTGTCAGCGTTAGGCACTCCCGTGTACAGTTCAGTAAAGTCCCCCGTTCGCTCTGCCGGACTGAGCACTTCAAGTACTGGCGCCACCTGTCCCTCAATGCGCCGCTTGCCCTGGTACGACACGAAGAAAAAGGTCTTGTCCTTGCGAATCGGCCCGCCAAAGGCTCCCCCGAAGATGTTCCGATTGAATCGCGTGCGCGGCTGGCCGGCTTCGTTGAGAAAATAGCCGTTGGCGTTCAAATCCTCATTGCGGAAGAATTCAAACGCCGTTCCGTGAAATGCGTTGCTCCCCGACTTCAGCACCTGATTGATAATTCCCCCGGAGGTTCGCCCATATTCGGCTCCATAATTGTTCGTAAGGATCTTGAATTCCTGCACCGCATCAGGGTTGGGATTGACAACCACGTTGTTGCCCAGAAAATCGTTGTTGTCGACTCCGTCGAGAAGAAACGTGAGCGACTCGGAGCGCTGCCCGCTCACTGCAAATGGGTTTCCCGAGCCGTCATCGGGATCAGGCGTGAATACACCTGCCTGGAGCAAGCCAAGCTGAAACGTATCCCTTTCGACCAAAGGCAAGTCAACAATGCGCTTTTGCGTTTCTACTGATCCTAAAGTCGCCGTCACGGTATCAATCTGAGAGACGTTTTCTGTAACTTCGACGACTTCAGCGGTAGTGCCAATTTGTAATGTAATATCCTGTCTTGCGGCCTGGTTGACTTGAAGGACAATTCCCGTTTGAACGTACTTCCGGAATCCCTTCTGTTCAACGATCAGCGTGTAGTTGCCGACCGGAATATTTGTGAATGAGTAAGCTCCGTCACTCGCGCTCTTCGACGTTTGCGAGATATTGGTCTGTGTGTTTGTGAGCGTGATCGAAGCTCCGGAAATGAGAGCGCCGCTGCTGTCCTTAACCGTTCCTGAGAGCACCGCGTTTACGTCGGCCCCGCATAGTGGCAAGGCAGTGAGAATGAGACAAGCGATCAGAACGAGAACTTCTCCTGCCCAATTCTTGATAGAGCGCATCTTTTCACCTCGTGCCGCGCGGAGTTCCTGGGGATTCCGACGGGCGGAATTGTGCCCGGAGAGTTCTGTTCCGGGCTCTTGTAGTTCTCATCGGCGCGTAAAATAGCTCCTCTGATCACATACCTGTGCTGCCTTCAGTATCTGTTCGCGAAATTCAGACTTGCGGACTTTGCCGAATATTCTGCAACTGCATATCCAACGATGCAAGTTGAATCCACGCGCTTTACAGCTTCAAGGCTCGCACGGCTCCCAATTTCGGGAGGTAAGCTACACTTTCTGGAAGTGGGATCATTCAAACCGTGTTACCGGAATAGACTAGCTGCAAATAATATGACTGCCGGATAGCACTCCAGCGTATAGCGCGGCTCGGGGTTCTCAATCGTTCCAAGAAATAATGACCGGATCACCACAAAGCAGATCATCAATCCCGCATATCGTATGGTGGATCGCCTCCAAACAATCGCCAGCAATGCCATGCCAACATAAGCGAGATCCAGCGCGCCCATCACCACCGCAATAATCGACCCTCTCGGTTCGTCATTAAACTCCCACCATCGTGGATCAGATGGCAGCAATTCAGTCCGCGGCCGTAGCCACATGTCAGCGATGCGCAGCGCGGGCAGGATCACGTAATAGCGCACAGGGTGTTGCCGGATTCGTTGCCCTGCCAGTTCGCTGAAACGCGCGTCCAGATTGGGTGTCAAGTCATGGGACTCGTTGTAGTCGGCGATGAGGGCCAGCGTCGCTTCACGCTGCGTTTGGGAATCCATCGCTCGCGCAGGAAGTTTGTCGGGATCAATTTTGTCGCCAGGAACGTTCCAGTAGATTTCTTCGACCGACACGTAATCGACGATCCAGGTTGCGGCCCATCGATTGAAACCTCGGGGTGCGGTTTCCTCCGGCTCGTTGGCATATCGCGGTGCAAGCGGTTCGAAGTGATGGAGTGCCCGGAAGTTGCGCATCGTCCAAGGCACAAGCGGAGCCAATGCCAGCAGCGTTGTTAACGCGGCTGCCTTGATTATCGGTACGGGACTTGCGTGCGCGTGCACGACTGTCCATCCCAGAAACAATAAATAAAGACCAACCGCAACCAGGACAATGCCGCCGTCCGGCCGCAGCAAAATGCAGGCGCCCACAGACAGGCCCGAGCCGGCCCAGGCTTTCCAATAGAAGCGTCCCTCATTTAAATAGGCTAGTCCGGCAATTGCACAATCCAGAGCCAGCACTGTAAAGAAGACTTCCAGTGTTTCGGTCAGGACTGCGGCGGCATAGTTCGCCAGGAAAGGACAGAGAGCCGCCAGCAGAAAGGAAAATTTCCCAGCCCGCTCAGAGACAGTTCTTCGCGCGAGGTCCGCGATAATCAAGCACGTTCCCAGATCCACAATAACCTGGACGAGCATCACGGCGCGAAAGTTTCCTGGCCCGAAGAGCGCGAAGATGGCGGCCAGGAAAGCTGGATAGCCCGGCAAGCGGGTATCGGAGGGAACAATCTCGCCCGATTCGGTGATCCCGAAAGTCCCATGGTGTAGCCAGTTGTTGGCGAAGTCGGAGTAGACGCGCGAATCGTCGGTTACAGCAGGGAAGTACACCACGAAAAAGAGTCGCAGCGCGATTCCAGCCAGCGCGGTTCTGAGAAAGAACCGGCGATGGCGTCGCACCAGGCTGAGCACGTTGGGAATATAGCATCAGGCGCGCAGCCTTCAGCATTTCGGACTCGGCCAATGCTTTCCGTATCGAGCCACTTGGCTGATTCTAGCGGCTACTGATAAGGCCTCCATGCCAAGTGGCAAGTGCGAAGTGCTACGATAAAGACAGCAACTTTCCATGGCGAAGCAGGTTTTCCTCGATCCCAATCAAGCGCGCTGGCGGCGGATTCGACGTGTGTTGGACTCGGCAGCCGTCGCCGTGACCATGCTCGTAGTTTTCTTTATTTATACGGTTCTGCGAAGCGAGCCGTTACCGGATCTCTCGCTGAGCAAGGAAAAACGCCCTTACCATGCGCTGAAAGAGAACGAAAAAGAGAAAGCCCGTGAAAAACGACGCCTCGCGACCCTCGCTCGCGCCGGGCGGCATCGTCGCACCCGTAAACCTCCGTCCCAGATAAAGCTTAACGCGGAGGAAGGCGTGCGCGCCGCCTTCTACGTTTCATGGGACGCTGCCAGCTTTTCATCGCTGCGGGAGTATGCTCGCCAGATCGACCTGCTGTTCCCGGTCTGGCTGCAAGTCCTCACGCCCGACGGCCGCCTCCAGGGAGTCGATCCCGAAACCAACAAAATGTTTGACGTCGTCCGCGGTAACAGTCTCCATCCCGTCGACGACAAGGTGATGCCATTTCTCAAGTCCGAAGACACCGCGATTGAGGTCTTCCCGGTTGTGCAAAACTTCGACGGCACCGATTTCGTTCCTGGAATCGGCGATTTCCTCAACGACCCGCAAGCCCGCGCCCGTTTCCGCCGCGAAGTCGGCCTGTTCCTCGCTTCTGATCACTACAAGGGATTGATGATCGACTTCGAATCCTTTCCCAAGAAAGGCCAGGCTGGATACGTCGCGCTGTTGCGCGAGCTCTCTTCCGATCTTCATTCACGAGGAATGAAGCTTTATGTGAGCGTGCAGGTACGCAACGAAGACTACGACTACGCAGCGATTTCTGCCGCTGTCGATGGCGTCGTCATCATGAACTACGACGAACACTATCCGGGAGGAACGCCCGGTCCGGTCGCATCGCAGGAATGGTTTGCCGGAAACGTGCAGGCCGCGATCAAGATCATCCCAAAAGAAAAACTCATCTGCGCAATCGGCAACTACGGATACGACTGGGTTCAAAAACCTGCTAAGGGAAAACTGCCTCCCGGAGTTGCCGACAAAAACGTCTCCGTGCAGGAGGCTTGGCTCGGTGCCCGCGATTCCGAAGAGGACGTTGACTTCGACAGCGACAGCCTGAACCCGCATTTCAGCTATCTCGACGAGCAAAACTTGCGGCACGACATCTGGTTTCTGGACGCAGTAACAGCACTGAATCAGATGCGTTCTGCGCAGACCTTGGGCATCAACACCTTTGCGCTATGGCGTCTCGGCGCCGAAGACCGTTCTCTGTGGCGCGTGTGGGATGTTCCCGGCGACGCAGGCGCCGTCGATAAGCTGCGCCAGGTTCCACCCGGTCAGGATGTCGACATGGAAGGTCAGGGCGAAATCCTGAGCATCGAGGCCCGGCCCGCCGATGGCACGCGCGATCTGACGACCGATCCTCCCAGCGGGCTGATCGATGGCGAGTCCTTCAAATCCTTGCCCGAGCCTTATCGCGTGGCGCGCTATGGCGCGAGCAAGAAGCAGCTCGCCATCACGTTTGACGACGGGCCCGATCCCCAGTGGACCTCGAAAATTCTCGACGTCCTGAAGCGCGAGCACGCTCCCGCAACTTTCTTTCTGATCGGCATCCAGGCTGACAAGTTCGGCAGCCTGACGAGCCGAATCTATCGAGAGGGTCATGAGATCGGCAACCACACTTTCACCCATCCCGACATCAGTAACATCGGCTCCCGCTACATGCAGGTCGAGTTGAACCTCACCGAGCGCCTGTTCGCCAGCCGCCTGGGAATTCGCACTGTGTTATTTCGTCCGCCGTACTCGGTCGATCAGGAGCCGGACACCGAAGATCAGGTGCGCCCGCTCGAAATCACCCA